>JASJCV010000044.1 GCA_030065275.1 Desulfobacterales bacterium
GCCGCAGAGCGTTGCCATCGGTGGCACTGTACGACGCGCCGGCGGCACCCCAGCCGTCACTTTGGCCGGGCGGCCGATTCGCACAGCTCAAGATCATCGGGCAGTTCCGCAACACCTACATCGTCTGCGAGTCCGAGGCGGGGCTGGTGTTGATCGACCAGCACGCGGCACACGAGCGGATCTACTACGAACAGCTGCGCCGGCGTTCCGAAACGCGCAATGCGGCCGCACAGGCCCTTCTGATTCCGGAAACGCTTGAGCTTGGCTTTCGGGAGGCGGCGGTCCTGGGGTCCATGCGGGAGGCCTTTGCACGCCTGGGTCTTGACATCGAGCCCTTTGGCGGCAATGCTTTTATCATCCGCGCGGCGCCGGATTTTCTGGCCCAGGCGGAACTCGGCCCCATGATTCGCGAGATCATCGAGGGGGCGCAGGCGGCCGGGGTGAAGCCCGAACCCGCGGTGCTGCTGGAGGAAAGCCTGAAGATCATGGCCTGCCACGGGGCCATCCGTGCACGTCAGTCGCTCGCCGCCCCCCAGATCCAGCGGCTGCTGGCCCAACTGGACGACTGTGAAAACCCGTCCCACTGCCCGCACGGGCGACCCACCTGGATCCGCTGGTCCGTGCAGGCCCTGGAACGCGCTTTTGGCCGTCGCGCCTGACCGTGGCGGGCCTTCGGCGCTGCGATTCCCTGCGGATTAGAATTCGACGGGCGCCGGTTCGGCGGGTAGCTGCTGCTCCGGGCGGTAAGGGTCCCAGGAGACCAGATAGCTCTTCTTTTCCCCGGTCACGGGATCTCCGACCCGTTTGACCACGGCGAAGACCAACTCGTTCCGGCCGTCGTTGTCGAAGTCCCCCAGGTTGTAGTCGCTGATATAGCCCGAGAATTTACGGGTCCGCCAGGCCCCGGCCAGGCCCACGTTGTCCCACACCAGGCACTCGAAGCGCCCCTGGCGAAACACGCGCGTCCGTTGCATAATGCCTTGGGTGATATCGGCGTTTTGCACGACGAGCACCGCGTTTTCCCCGTTGCGGTCGGCGTCGACCAGCAGGATGCGCTGGGAGAGCCAGAACAGGTTGTCCGGCATCTTGTCCTGGTAAATATACCCTTCCTTCTGAGAATCGCGGTACTCCTCGACAGTCATCATCCAGGTGCGGCTGCCGCCGAAGGGCTCGTAGCTGCGCCACTCCTCGTTGCCGCCGGGACCCAGGACCCTGATATAGTCCTTGCGATCGAAAACCACGATATCTTCAACGCCGTCGCGGGTGACATCGCCGTAGGCCATCCCGAAAATGCTGCTGCCGCTTGGCAGCTTGACGATGGACTGGGACTGGTAGGTGCCTTCCACCCAGGCCAGGCGGTGGGCGGGCCCCCGCACCACCGTATCGCTGCGGCTCTGCTGGCCGAACAGGGTGGTGTGTTTGGATTTGGCGTCGCGGCTGACCCGGTAGAACCAGAAGCCCTTTTCGTGGATGGCGGTAAAGGCCGTGCCGTTCCACTCCATGACGATAACGCGCGGCGTAAACTTGTCGGAGCGGCAGTTGAGGAAGATCTCAGCCCGCCCGTTGCCGTTGACGTCGGCGGCATCCAGGGTCAGGATGGTGTAGGCCCTATCGAGTTCCAACGCGTCGACTTTTTCAAATTTGCGATCCAGAGACCGGAAGACCATCACCTGGCGATCGTCGGCAAAGACGGTTTCGGTCTGCCCGTCGCCGTCCACGTCCGCCAGGGCCAGGCCATTGATCTGAAAGGGGAAACGCCGGCTGCGCCAAATGGCCTCGTCGCTGGTATCGAGGGTGGAATCCGTCATGCCGATGCGCATGCCGCCACCGGATTGAAACATTTTCTTTTCCGGGTTCATCTGGCTCTTATCCGCGGGCGACGGCGGGGTGGCAGCGGGCGCGGGCGGGGCGGCGGCCGCGCCGGTGGCCTGGCCCCGGCCGAAGACGCGGGTGTTGACCGCGCCCGCGAAGGCATTGATGTGGGTGATCACATCGCCGTGGTTGCGGCCGGTTTCGTTGAAGCTCACGAGGATGGTGTTGGTGGCCACCTCGACGAACCGGGCGTCAGTGCTGATGCTGCCACCAAAAACGGTCAGACTGCCGAAAGCCACGTAACGGACGCCGAGCCGGCGGCCGGCCTCGGCCGCCGATTCGCGGTCGAGCGTCTCCGGGAGCTCGGCCACCACCTCGAGGGACTCGGACTGGTCCACGATGAGGACCTTGCCCGGATCGCTCAAGCGCGTGGAGAGCATGGCCGTGATGCCTTTTTGCAAAAAAGTCAGATCCTGGTCCGAATGGATGGTGAAGGGCACCACCAGCACCCGGGTGGATTCCGCCCGCAGGCCGGGCGGTGCAAAAAGACACGATAGCAGAAGGGTCAGGCCGGCGCCCATAAATAGATATAAAAACCTGTATTTGTTCAATTCGTTATCTCCATTCCAGGCTCGGCCGAAAGCTGGCCCGGTTGAGGTGTGGGCGCGCGGCTTTCAATCGAGGCGGTGGGTATGACCAGATGGCCCGCCCGGCCTGTCCGGGGCCTCACAGGCGCCCTGCCTGCCGCTGGCGGGATCGCTCGCTTCATATCGCAGGGCGTGGTCCGAAATCAAGGTTTTATTAACGGCGGAGGCGGTCAAAAGTCAAATAAATCCATAGATTGGCCGATCGCCTTGCGGTCGGAACGAGATATGATCGGGAAAAATCGTGGGCCGTCGCTTCAATCCCGCACGGGGCAAGGTGTCGGGCCACATTTTTTTTGGGCTTTAGCCTTGACTTGCGGGAGGTCGGCTGGTAGAAAGTTCGAGTAATGTCCACTTGGTTAGGGTGGACAGGATCTCTTTGCGGCGGAAAGGAGGATAACGAACCGCAAGCTGCAGACAGGTCACCCGCAAGGTCAGGTTACAATACAAAAGGTTAGGTAAAGGTTAGGTTACCCGCCGTCGTTTTCCCGATGTTGGGGCGACGGCACGTTAAGGAGGAATGATATCATGAAAAAGCTTTCTATTCTCGCGCTGGCCGCGATCCTGGTGGTATTTTTCACCATTCCGGCCTCAGCCCTCGAGAACGAGTTCGGCGGTTACTGGCGTACTCGTTTCTTTACACAGAAGTACTTTTCGGGTTTTGACCGCGGCGACGACACCGGTGCTGGTGATGCCGCCGACGATACGGTCGAACGTACCGACACCCGTACCCGTCTGTACTACACGGCCAAGATCAACGACAACCTGAAGTTCGTCAACAAGTTCGAATACGATGCCGTGTGGGGTGGTGAAGGCACCTACGGCCGTGTCGGCGCCGACACGGTTTCCGTCGAGGTCAAGAACTCCTATGCGGACTTCAACCTGGGCCCGGTCAACACCACCGTTGGTGTTCAGCCTTACTCCCTGTTCCGCGACTTCCAGATCTCCGACGATGCCTCCGGTATCATCGCCCGCTGGAAGGCCATGGACAACTTCATCCTGGCCGGTTCCTGGCTGAAGGCCTTTGAAGGCGGCGAAGGCGACGGCGAAAACGAGGACCTGGACACCTACACGATCACGGGTGCCTTCTGGTTCAACGAGAACATCTCGCTGAAACCCTCGATCTCGACCTCTCTTTCCAGCGAGTTGAACGAAGGCCTGGCGGCCCGCATCCTTGGTGGGGCTGCTCCGCTGCAGAACAACATCGATTTCGGCTCGGGCGAATTCGGCGACACCTATCTCGTGACCTACGGGGCGGATTTCGACATGACCTTCGACAAATGGGGTCTGTGGATTACGGCTTTCGGACAGACCGGTGAAGTCGAGGACGTCAATACCCTTGATGATGCCGGGAATCCGGATGGGGACGACGATTTCGACATCCAGGCCTATCTGGTCGCCGTGGGCGCCAACGTGGGCTTTGGCGAAGTGGGCTTCCTGGGCGACTTCGGTCTGCACAGTGAATTCTTCTACGCCTCGGGCGACGACGATGACGACGATACAGACATCGAAGGTGTGGTCAGCCCCTTCGGCTCCTACTACTGGTCCGAAATCATGGGTCTGGGTATCTTCGACAACCGCGCCTCGGCCAATGCTCCGGGCGACAAGATCTCGAACGTCTGGGCGATCAATCTGGGTGTCGACATGAAGCCGATGGACAAGCTCAAGGTCGCTCTCGACCTGTGGTATGCCGAGCGTGTCGAGGACGAGATGGTTGCGAACGGCGAAGACGAACTGGGCACCGAGCTCGACCTGCTCATCACCTACGAGCTGGTGGAAGGCCTGAATCTGGACCTGGTCGGCGCCTACCTGTGGGCGGATGATGCCACCGCCGACGGCACCGAAGATAACGAAGAAGATCCTTACGAAGTCGGTGCGCGCCTGAGCCTGAGCTTCTAAGCGCATTCGAAAAGTAGGACACACAACCTGACATATCCCGGCAGGATTCGATTCCTGCCGGGGTGACCTGAAAGCCGGTTTGCGGAAATAAACCTTTCCGCTGCAGCCCGGGCGAGAGTCTCGCCCGGGTTTTTTTGTGCCGTTTGAACTTGTCGGATGACCTGCCGGGCCGGCCATTCAGGGTTAACGCGCGGCCCAAGGAGGAAGGGTTGCCTGGGAGCGGAAAAAGTGGCTCAAGCCCCGAGTTTTTCCGTGAGAATGGCGTTGACCTTGCGCGGGTTGGCTTTGCCGCGGGTGGCCTTCATGACCTGCCCCACGAAAAAGCCCATGAGCTTGGTCTTGCCGTTGCGGAAGGCCGCCACTTCGTCCGGGGCCTCGGCCAGGATGCGGTCGATGACCGCCTCCAGTTCGCTGGTGTCGGACATCTGCCGCAGGCCCTGGGCCTCGACGATGACGTCGGGGTCCTGCCCGGTGGCGGCCATCCGTTCGAAAACGGATTTGGCAATTTTGCCGCTGATCGTGCCCTCATCGATCAACTGCAGCAAACGTCCGAGTTGGGAAGGGGTGACCGGAGCCTCCTCGATGTCCTTCCCCGCGGCATTCAGATGGGCGGCCAGATCGCCGAGAATCCAGTTGGCCAGCGGTTTGGGCTGGGAAAAAACCTCGAGGCCGGCCTCGAAGTAATCGCCGGTTTCGCGGGCGGCCGCCAGGCGCCCGGCATCCTCGGCGGAAAGTCCCAGTTCCCGGACGTAGCGGTTCTGGCGCGCGTCGGGCAGCTCGGGCAGTGCGGCGCGAATGGCCTCGATCCACTCCGTGTCGATGACCACCGGCAGAAGGTCGGGGTCGGGGAAGTAGCGGTAGTCGTGGGCCTCCTCCTTGCCGCGCATGGAAAACGTGCGGTTTTTATCCGGATCCCAGAGACGGGTTTCCTGCACCACCGTCTCGCCGTCGAGCAGGCGCTCGCGCTGGCGCTCGATTTCGTAGTGCAGGGCGCGCTCCACGTTGCGAAACGAATTGAGGTTCTTGATTTCGGCGCGGGTGCCGAACGCCGCGGTGCCCCGCGGCCGCAGGCTCACGTTGGCGTCGCAGCGAAAGCTGCCCTCTTCGAGGTTGCCGTCGCAGATCTCCAGGTAGCGCACCACGGCGCGGAGTTTGCGCAGGTAGGCGCCGGCCTGCTCGGGCGAGCGCAGGTCGGGCTCGCTGACGATTTCGATCAGGGGCACGCCGGTGCGGTTGAGGTCGACCCGGCTGACCGGACGGTCCGGGTCGTGGACCAGCTTGCCGGCATCCTCCTCCATGTGGATGCGGGTGATGCCGACGGTGGCCGTGCCCGCTTCGGCGGTTTCGATCGTAATGCGGCCGTGTTCGGCAATCGGGCGCTCATACTGCGATATCTGGTAGCCCTTGGGCAGATCGGGATAGAAATAGTTCTTGCGCGCGAAGCGGCTTTCACGGTTGATACGGCACCCGGTGGCCAGGGCCATGCGGATGCTGAAGGACAGCACCTCGCGGTTGAGCACCGGCAGTACACCGGGCAGTCCCAGGCACACCGGGCAGACATGGGTGTTGGGGGGCGCACCAAAGGCCGTGGAGCAGCCGCAGAAAATTTTCGTGCGGGTTTTGAGTTGGGCGTGTACCTCGAGTCCAATGACCGGTTCGAATTCCATGGCAAGATCCCGTTTGGATGAGCGGCGGCGCGCAAAAGCCACCGGCCGTGCCGATCGCCTTGAATGGCTTAGGTCCTGAAGCGAGTTTGTTAAAATTTGCTATAATCTACCATGCGCCGCTTGCAGTCAAGCCGTTTTCGCGGCCTGCCGGTCGACCGGAACCTCCGGCGGTGCGGGCGGTGTCGATCTTGCCTTGCATTGGCCCGGGATTTCATATAATGATTAAAGGTCGGAGATGCGTGTCGGACCAGAGCCCCTCATCTCCGCTTTTTTTTACCGGGCCAGCAGACGCAAAGCCTTTTTTTCGGAAAGCGGGATGGGACAAAACGGCACCTTCAACATCCTGATGTATTCCCACGACACCTATGGTCTGGGGCATATCCGCCGCACCATGGCCATTGCCTCCCACCTCTGCTGTGACGGGGTCAACATCCTGATTCTGACCGGATCGCCCATTGTCGGGCGGTTCAAATTTGCAGAGCGCATCGATTTCGTCCGCATTCCCGGCATGATCAAAAAGACCAACGAGGAATACCGGCCCCTTTCGATCAAGATCAATCCGCGCCACGCCCTCGACATTCGCAAGAACATCATTACGGCCACGGCCAAGGCGTTCCAGCCGCATCTTTTCATCGTCGACAAAGAGCCTCTGGGGCTCAAGAAAGAGGTTTTACCCACCCTGCGATGGATTCGCCGCTGCCTGCCCCACTCGCATACCATTTTGGGGCTGCGCGATATTATGGACGATGCCGACACCGTGCGTCGGGACTGGGCCAAAAAGAAAGTTTACCGCAACCTGGATGAGCTCTACAGCGAAATCTGGATCTATGGCAACCAGGATTTCTACGACCCCGTCGAAGAATACGCGATTCCCGAGCCGGTCAAACAAAAAATGCTGTTCACCGGCTATATCCCGCGGGCCACGCCCAACCGCAAGGCCGCCCAGCGCATTCGCGAAGATCTGGGCATCGATCCGGACGAAAAGCTCGTGGTGCTGACCACGGGCGGCGGGGGGGACGGATACGACCTCATGGACACCTATCTGTCCATGCTGGAGCAAGGGGCGGTATCGACCCCGATCCGCAGTGTCCTGGTCACCGGGCCATTCATGCCGCGTGCGGAGCGCAAGGATGTTTTCAAGCGGTCCCGACGTCAGGGCGCTTCGTCCTTTCTTTTTTTCCGCCAGATGGAAAAACTGATGGCGGCGGCCGACCTCGTGGTCAGCATGGGGGGCTACAACACGCTGAGCGAGGTGTTGAGCCAGGGCACGCCCAGCCTGGTCATTCCGCGGGAAAAACCCCGGCTGGAACAGCTCATCCGGGCACGGACCTTCCATGCCCAAGGGCTGGTCGACCATATCCCCCGGGCCCAATGCACGCCCGCCAAGCTGGGCCGCCGGATCGAAACGATACTCGAGCAGCCCCAGATCTACCGCGATGCTCTCGCCCGGTTCCGCTTCACCGGCATCGACACCATGCGCAGCCGCATCAACCGTTTCCGGAGTGCCCGCAATGTCGTTGCCTGTTGAATCAGGCACCCTCGGCATGATCCTGAAGGGCTACCCGCGGATATCCGAAACGTTCATCTCCAACGAGATTCTGCTGCTCGAGGCGCTGGGCTTCCGTATCCGCATCTTTTCCATGCGCAGTCCGCGGGAACCTTTCACCCATGCAAGCGTAAATCGAATCAAGGCCCGGGTGGACTATCTGCCGGAAACTATCCTGGGCAAACGCCTGCCGGCCCTTTGTGGGCAAAACCTGCTTCTGGCGGCCCGCGACCCGGCGCGCTACGCGACCGCCCTCAAAACCGCATGGCGCCGCTGGCGGCGCACCCGTAAATCGGCCACCATCAAGCATCTTCTCCAGGCGGGCTATCTTTGTCACAAGCTGCTGCGGGGCAGCGACTGTGTTCACCTCCATGCGCATTTTGCCCATTCACCCACCTCGGTCGCATTTTTCAGTCACCTGCTGAGCGGGTTGCCGTTCAGCTTCACCGCCCACGCCAAAGACATCTACACTTCCGATCCACGCCAGCTGGCCGAGAAAGCGGCGGCGGCCCGATTCATTGCCACCTGTACGGGGTACAACCGCCGTTATCTGGAAAAGATCGTTGACCGCGGCCAGACGCCGATCTTTCTGGCCTACCACGGGATCGATCTACAGCTTTTCAGGAACAATGTGCGCCGGGCAGCGACCCGGCCGCCGTATGACATCTTGACCGTCGCACGGCTGACCCCCAAAAAGGGGCTCGTAACCGTTTACCATGCCCTCCGCAAGCTCAAGGATCAGGGCCTGAGCTTTCGGCATACCCTGATCGGCGACGGAGAACAGAAGCGGGAGATCGAAGCCCTGCGCCGCCGCCTGGGCCTCGAGGCCGACACCCGGCTGCTGGGCACCCGCCCGCACGAAGACGTCTGCCGTTGCTTTCGCAAGGCCGACCTGTTTGTGCTGGGGTGCGAGCAGGCCGCCAACGGCGACCGGGACGGGATTCCCAACGTCATTCTGGAAAGCATGGCCATGGGGGTGCCGGTGGTGGCCACGGCGTTTTCCGCCATCCCCGAGGCGATTCAATCCGATTACAACGGGCTTTTGGTCGACGCCGCCCGGCCGGCCGCCATGGCGGCAGCCATGCGGCGCGGGCTCGAGGATACGGACCTGCGCCGCGAGCTGATCGCCAACGGATTGGAAACCGTTCGGACCCGTTTCGACAATCAGGTGCTGGTTGGCACCCTGGCCGCTGTTTTCCGACAGCATGCCGGGTATTGAGCACGGATCAGGACTTAAAATGACGGTCGACGACCACCCGCCCACCCGGTTTTTTCTGATGCGGCACGCCATGACCGTTTGGAACCGCGATGGACGGATCCAGGGGCAAATGGATACCCCTCTGGCCCCAGAAGGTGAAAAGCAGATCGAAGCCTGGCGCGGCGTCCTGAAACCGCTGGCGCTGGACCTTATGTGCAGCAGCGATCTGGGGCGGGCCCGGGCCACGGCGCGCGGGCTCAACCAGGACCTCGCGCTGCCGCTGTTCATCGAGCCGCGTCTGCGGGAACAGGACTGGGGCCGCTGGACGGGCCGGATCCACCGGCGCCTCAGAACGGAAGACGCCGAGCGCTATCGACGCGAGATCGCTCAGGGCTGGCATTTTCAGCCTCCCGCGGGCGAAAGCCACCTTCAGGTGCTTGAACGCGCGCTCAGCGCCCTTGCCGACCTGGCGCACCGGCCGGAGGGCCAACGAATACTGGTGGTGACGCACGAGGGGGTGATCAAGTGTCTGATCTACCATCTGGCGATCCGCGATGGCTGCGGCCAACCCCCGGAGGCCATGGCCGCCTATCACCTCCACCAGCTGGACTTCCGGGGCGTGCAATTGATTTTGCGGCGCATGAACGCCATTGATCTGAACCGGTGACCACACGCCGTCGGGTGCAGGGAGGCTCGCGACTTTCGTGAGGATTTTGATCTATTGTCAGCATGTCTGGGGTGTCGGCCACTTGTTTCGCATTCGCGAGATCTGCCATGAACTCGCGTCCCACGATCTCGTCCTCGTGACCGGCGGGCCCAAGGTGGATCTGCCGCTGCCGAGCCATGTGCGGCAATTCCACTTGCCGACCCTTCAGGCGGATGCCAGTGGAAAATTGTACTCGGATGATGGCCGCCCGGCAAAGCAAATATGGCCGGAGCGTATCGATCGGCTCTTCAATCTTTTCCGGAGGGAAGCCCCCGATCGCTTTCTGATCGAACTCTACCCTCTGGGGCGAACCGCTTTTCGGCGTGAGTTGGACCCCATTCTGACCGCACTGCATGAACGGCGGCTGCCGCCCTGCCGGGTATACTGCAGCGTACGCGACATCCTGGTGGAAAAAAGTGACCCCGAAGTCTACACGCGGCGTGTACAGGCAACACTCAACCGCTGGTTCGACGCCCTTCTGGTTCATGCTGACCCGGCGGTTATCCGCCTGGACGAGACGTTTCCAGACATGGCCGGAATCCATATCCCGGTGGTTTACACCGGATATGTGGCCCCGCCGCCCACCCCCCCAAAGGATCGGGCGGTCTTGCGGCGAAACGTTGGACTCGCCGCAGACGATAAATTGGTCGTCGTAAGCGCCGGTGGTGGCAAGTCAGGCTATCCGCTGCTGAAATCGGTGACGGCCGCGCAAGCTCTGCTGGCCGACCGGATGCGCCTGAAGATCGCCATGTTCACGGGTCCTTTCCTTGATGCCCGGCGGTTTGATGCGCTTCAGGCGGTGGCCGGTCGGCAAGTTATGGTCAGACGGTTTGCATCCGACTTCAGAGACTGGTTGGCCGCAGCGGACCTTTCCATCAGCATGGCGGGCTACAACACCTGTATGAATCTCCTGACGGACCGGTTGCCGGCCCTCGTTTGGCCTTTCAACGGCGATCGTGAACAACCGCTGCGGGCGGCCAGGCTGGCGGAGCAGGGATGGGTGTCCATCTTAACGGCCGCCGATCTGGATCCCGCGCGGCTGGCGGCTCGCGTTCAGACCGCCCTTGCAACGTCGCTCCGCCCCCGTGCCCCCGTCGATCTCGGCGGGGCCGGGTGCACAGCCCGCTATATCGAGGCGCATGCTCAGCTGCAGCCAGGCTGGCGGGGGGGGACATGAAGGTCCTCGTCTACTGCCAGCATGTGCTGGGCGTGGGGCATTTTTTCAGGACCCTTGAAATTTGCCGGGCGCTGGTTGGGCACGATATCGTCCTCGTTTCCGGCGGTCCGCAGACCCCGGCCGCCCTGCCGCCGCATGTCCGCCGTCGTCAGCTTCCGGAACTGGCCATGGACGCGGCCTTCCAGGGATTGCATTCACCGGCTGGCGCCGCCCTTGAGACGGTCCGCACCGAACGCCGCCGGCGTCTGCACCGCATCGTGGCCGAAGAGGCGCCCGATATCTTTCTGGTGGAGCTATACCCCATTGGGCGCCGGGCCTTTCGTTTCGAGCTTGATCCGCTTCTGACGGCCATTGCCGCGGGCGATCTGCCGGCCTGCAAGGTGGTCTGCAGCGTACGCGACATCCTGGTGGAAAAGAAAAAGGCCGCAGAATACGACGCCCGGGCCGTGAGGGTTCTCAACCAAAGCTTCGACGCCCTGCTGGTGCATGCCGATCCACAAGTGGTTCGACTGGAGGAGACTTTCGGGCCATTGGCCCACGTGAACATACCGGTGGTCTATACGGGCTATGTGGCCACCCGGGAGACGCCCGTTGCCGACGTGACCGCCTGGCGGCAATCGCGGGACATTGGCCCCGGCGACCGTCTGGTGCTGGCCAGCGCAGGGGGCGGGGCGGTGGGATTCGACCTGCTCAGAGCGGTATGCCGGGCGATGAAGCGGCTCCAATCCGATGAACGCGCGATCCTGCAGGCCTTTACCGGCCCATTCATGCCACCCGATCAGGCGGCCGCCTTGTCCAAGCTGACCGGGCCGACCCTGCGTCTGGCGCGTTTCAGCAGCGAATTCGGCGCCTGGCTGCAGGCGGCCGACGCCTCCGTGAGCATGGCCGGTTACAACACCTGCATGAACATTCTGGCCACCGGCGCCAAGGCCCTGGTGTATCCCTTCGGTCAAAACCGCGAGCAAGGTATGCGGGCTCGCCGGCTGGCGGCCCGGGGGGCTTTGGGTGTTCTGGACACACCTGACCTTGCACCGGATCGCCTGGCTGCGCGCCTGCGCGAGATCTTCGAATGTCACCCGGCGCCGGCGGACATCGATCTTGACGGTGCCGCCCAAACGGCCGCCTGGATGGAAAACCTGGTGCGCCAGGGAGGCGTGGCCTGATGGCCAGGGGGGTGGCGGCCATCTGGCGCAAGCCGGTGAACGACAGGTCCAAACGGCTGGAAGCCTGTATCCGGGATGCGGCCAACGCTCGTTCAACGGTCACCCGCATATTTTTTCGGGCGGACGACGTGGCCGTGCCCGGGACGCGTTTTCGGGACATGATCCAGCTTTTCAGCCGCCACGCGGTGCCTCTCAATCTGGCCGTGGTGCCGGCCTGGCTCACCTCGCAACGCTGGCGGGCGTTGACGCACATCGGCAAGGCCGCCCCCCGCCTGTGGTGCTGGCACCAGCATGGCTGGCGGCACGCCAACCACGAGGCGCGGGGAAAAAAGCAGGAGTTCGGCCCGATCCGGCCGGCGCAGGCCCTTCGACGTGACCTGGATCGCGGGCGCGCGCGGTTGGAAAACCTCATGGGGGCGCGTTTCTTCCCCGTGTTCACCCCGCCCTGGAATCGCTGCACCGCCGAGGTGCTGGAACACCTACACCGGTCCGGTTATGCGGCGGTTTCCCGCAGCACGGGGAGTACGCCGGTCGTCCCGCGGGGTCTGGCGGACCTGGCCGTCGACATCGATCTGCACACCCGCAAGGAGGCCACCGCCGTTGACGGTTGGCGGGCGTTGATGGCGGAATTGACCCGCGGCCTGGCGCGCCCGGTCTGCGGGATCATGCTCCACCACCAGCGCATGAACACGACCGCGCTGGCGGTTCTTGACGATCTCTTGAAACATCTGCACGCTATTCCGCGATTTGAATTCCATAGTTTTAGAGGGTTGGTGGAGCATTGAATCAAGCCATCGTGATCACATCGATATTCTCCCCGGGTGAAGCGCTGCGGTGCTTTGCGGCGCTTTCCGACTGGCGTCTCGTCGTCGTGGCCGACCGCAAGACTCCCGCGGACTGGCAGCTGGCCGGTGCACGTCTCATCGCCGTCGACGAGCAGCGTCGGTTGCCCTTCAGGATCATCGGCGTGCTGCCCTGGAATCACTACGCCCGCAAGATGATCGGTTACCTCTGGGCGGCGCGGGAGGGGGCGAGCCTGATCGCGGAGAGCGACGACGACAATCGGCCGAAGAAGGGCTGGGGCTTCCCGGCTTTCGAGGGTGAATTCCAGCATGTTCGGGCCGGCGGCAGGTTCGTCAACATCTACACCCTGTTCAGTGATCAGGCCATCTGGCCGCGGGGGCTGCCGCTGGCGCACATTCGTGACGGGACGGCGCAACGGGCCGGCGATGCGCTCGCGTTTCGACCTGCGCGGGTGGGCGTATGGCAGGCTCTGGCCGACGACGATCCGGATGTGGACGCCATCTACCGGCTTACGTCGAACGCACCCTGCCGTTTTGAGCATCGGGAGCCTGTGGTGTTGGACGAGGGCCGCCTGTCGCCCTTCAACTCCCAGAATACCGCCTTCCGCAGCGAACTTCTGCCCCTCATGTATCTGCCGGCTTATGTGAATTTTCGCGTCACGGACATTCTGCGAGGCTATGTCGCTCAGCCCATCATGTGGGCGGCCGGTTACCGTCTGGGTTTCACCACGGCCACGGTCGATCAGACACGCAACGCGCATGACCTCATGGATGACTTCCGTTCCGAGCTCCCCTTGTTCCTCCACGCCGAGGAGATGACGTTCGTGATTGAAGATGCGGTGCGGGCCGGGGACGCGATCGCAGACAACCTGCATCGGGTCTACGCTCGGCTATCCGGACGGGGATTCGTGGGGCCCGGTGAAATGGAGCTGGTCGATGCCTGGCTCGAGGATGTGACGGCGCTGACCTGAGAAGCCATGAAAGAGTTTATCTACCTCATTCAGTCCGCTGCCGGGATGCCCTATCCTGAATTGGAAGGGCCGTCCTGCGACCTCATCCTGCTGACCTGGCAGCACCCGGTCGACCGTGATAACGCCGTGTTTCTGCCGGGCAGCAGCTGGAACGAGGGCCGCAACCGGCTGTTGTGGGAGGCCCGCCGCCGGGCCCGGCAGACGGGAAACGACTATCGATATTATATCTTTCTGGACGACGACTGCCGGGTCCGCGAAGACGTTGCACTGGCCCGCAAGCTGGGCCTCCCCCTGACCGGCAACCCCTTCCGCACTTTCGAGCGCTTTCTGCTCGAATGGGAGCCGGCCGTGGGCTATACACGCTATGACTGGCAGCATTGCGAAAAGGACCGGGCCGTCAACCTGGGCCATAATTTCGATGCGCTCTTCAACGCTTTTCACCGGGAAGCCCTCGAATTGCTGCTGCCTTACTATACCGGGTTCGACAGCGAGTCCTGGCTCTACGCCCAGCACCTCCTGAATCATCTGGCGAGTCTGTTCTACCACCCCCATCGCATCCAGTGCAATCTGGTCGAGACCGCGAACACCCGCCGCAAAGGCTATGCCCAGCGCAAAAAATACTGGCAGATCCCCACCACTTTTCTGGCCGGGGCCCTGCGGCCCGAAACGCGCGCGCGGCTGAATACCACGGCGCCCAACACGCCCCAACCGCAGCCGGGCCGGCCCCGGCGCAAGGATGGCTCCTACCGCATGGGGGCCGATGCGATCGAACGGCATTTTCACCGCAATCATCCGTTTGTGGCCCATCGCCGCCCCGATCAGATCCGGCCGCGGCCGGTGCGCCGGATCGCTCCTCGCGGGCGTGTGGCGATCTGTATGTCGGGCCGCTGTGTGGGGCTTGACAAGAACCACCGCAATATCCGGCGCCACCTTCTCGAACGTCTGCCGCCTTACGACCTTTTCATGTTTGTTCCCGACGACGAAAATGCCGGCCTGGCCGATAGTCTGTCGCCGACCGTTTTGGAGGTCCGGCCGGACCAGCCGATCGCCGAAGGCCAGCTGCGCCACGGTCGCAATTGTTTGATCAAAGTAGGGGTCCAGCGCTACCTCCAGCAGCTTCAGGGCCTCAAGGCCTGCGACCAGCTGCGGCGACAATATGCGCGGGAAAACGGCGTACGCTATGCGGCCGTAATACGCTGCCGCCCGGACGTACGCTTCGAGACGCCGCTGCCCGACCCGCGCAACCTCGATCTGAACTATCTGCACGTTCCCGATTTCCACATGTACGAGGGCGTCAACGATCGGTTTGCCATCGGCAACCCGCAGGACATGACGGTTTACATGTCCAAGCTCGACAGCTTCGAAGCCTACGTGCGGGAATGGGAAACGTTCCATCCGCAGGCGCCGCCCGTAACGGCGGAAATGTTTACGGCGGGCCATCTGCGCGCCCATGGCATCGCCGTGCGCCGTCTGGCGGTGCGTTTCAATCGGGTGCGGGCCGGGAGAATCAAGCGGGATACGGACGGGCGGCATTGATCGGGCCCGCCGGAGGAGGTGCCGCGCACGAACTTGTGCATTCTGACTTGATCCGCGGCCAAATGAGTGCCATTGTTTTGGGAACGCCGTTTCAGGCGACACTCCTCAGCTCAGACACAGGCAAGCCATGCAAGACAGCGTTGGTCCGACAAACGCCGAAATGAGCGACCCCGGTATTAGCCGGCAGGTGGTGCTTCCGCTGCGCAAATCCGTTGAGATTGCCTACAACAGCATACGTGTGCGATTTTTCCGTTCCCTGATCACGACAATGAGCCTGGTGCTGGCGGTCTCCTTTCTGAGCTTCGTCAACGTCAGCACCGACGTGGCCAACGGGCTGCTGGCCACCGGCGACCCGGAGCTGCGGCAAGCGCTGGTGCGCGCCGGCTACGATCTCAAGCCGGAAGACCGCCGGGCCGACAGCAGCCCCAAGCAGCGCTGGATCGTCCTGCTATCCCTGCTGGTATGCGCAGTGGGCATCGTGAATGCCCAGCTGATGGCGGTCACCGAGCGCTTTCGGGAGATCGGCACCATGAAATGCCTGGGAGCCCTCGATCGCTTCGTTCTGCGGCTTTTTCTGCTGGAGGCCGGTATGCAGGGCTTGGTGGGCGCTGCGGCCGGCGCGGTGGGCGGCGCTTTTTTCGCGTTGATGAACGGCGTCTTTTTTTTCGGCCGCCAGGCCGTCGTCCTGGTGCCGGTCGGGGATTTGTTGATGTCCCTGTCGACCGCCACCGCGGCCGGCTGCCTGCTGAGCCTGATCGGTGTGTCCTACCCGGCCTGGGTGGCCGCCCGCATGCAGCCGGTGGAAGCCATGCGGGTCGAACAGTAGCAGGGCTTGCGCCCGGGAGCGTGAGTTGCCGCCATCCGGCGGGCAAACGAGAGTTGAGAACCATGACCACGACCAAGAATATCGTTCGGGTGACCAATGTAACCAAGACCTTCCAGCTCGGCAAAATTGCCGTTCATGCCTTGAAAGGGGTCGATCTGGAAATACCGACGGGCCAGTACGTCTCGATCATGGGGCCGTCGGGATCGGGCAAAAGTACGTTGTTCAACATGATCGGCGGGCTGGACAAGCCCACCTCGGGCAAAGTCTACATCGACGAGGTCGACGTATCCCAGCTGGACGCCTACGAACTGGCCTGGCTGCGCTGCCGCAAGATCGGCTACATCTTCCAGACTTTTAACATCATTCAGGTGATGACCGCCCTTGAGAACGTCACCCTGCCGATGACCTTCGCCGGGATGCACAACGACGAGGCCATCGAAAAAGGCATGGACCTGCTGGACCTTGTGGGACTCGGCGACCGGTTTCAGCACAAACCGTTTGAACTTTCCGGCGGCCAGCAGCAGCGGGTGGCCATCGCCCGCGCGCTGGCCAACGATCCGGCCATCATTCTGGCCGACGAACCCACCGGCAACCTCGACCTGAACACCGGCGAGGAGATCATCAGTCTGCTCCAGAATTTGAGCCACGAGCGCAATGTCACGGTGATTTCGGCCACGCACGACATCAAGATGCTCAATGTTTCCGATCTGGTGGTGTGGATTCGGGACGGGCGGATCGACAAGACGGAGAGCCGGGACGAGCTGACGATCTCCATCGGGCGCATCGATGCGCGCAGCGCATGATACCTTCACTTTTACGGCCGGACGCAACGACCGGCCAGGGGACGGCATGCAACCATTGAAGTTCAAGGATTTCAAGAATGGCGGCGCCTTGATGCGTGCCGGCCTACCGGCTTTGCTCCTGCTGGCCGGCGCGCTTGTGTGCTTCGGCGCTTCGTTGGTCATGGCATCGCCGGCCGATGACTTTCTTCGCGACATCGAAGCCCTGGCCTCCTCCGGCGATCGCAGCGTCGGAAGCGCGGGCAACCGACAGGCGGCGGCGTACATTCTCGAAGCCTTAGAAGCCGGCGGCTTCGAAACGGTGGGCCGTTTTCGTTTCAATCTGCCGGTCCGGCGGCATTCGGCCGCTGCGCTGACCTTCCGGGATCGTGACGGCCAGGTCGCGCTTCATCCCCTCCTGGCCAATGCCGTGTCGCCGGACACCATCCCGCCGGAGGGGATTACAGGTTCCCTGATCTACGCCGGCAGCGGGCGGCTGGACGAATTCAACGGGCGCGAGGTGGCCGGCGCCATCGTGCTGATGGAAATGAATTCAGGACGCAATTGGCTGAATGCCGCCAATCTCGGTGCCGCAGCCCTGGTTTATCTCGACCGCGGGGATACCCCGCGGTCGCTTTTCGAAGACAAAAGCGAATTGACACCGGTCAAATTTCCCCGTCTGTGGGCGCCGATCGAAGATTTTGAAGCCATCGGCGGCGATCCCCGCCGGTTCGATACCCGCACACCCTTGGTGGCGACCGTGACCGCCGATACCCGCTGGGTGGACGTGACAGCCGAGAATCTATTCGCCTTCATCCCCGGTCGCGATCCGGCCCTGGCCGAGCGCGTGCTGATTGTCGAGGCGTTCTACGACAGCCGTTCGTATGTGGCCGGCCGCTCGCCCGGCGCCGACGAGGCCTGCGGCATTGCCACGCTGCTGGCCCTGGCCCGCCAGCTGCGGAACAACCCGCCGGCGCGCTCGATGCTTCTGCTGGCCACGGATGCCCACAGCGAAGGCCTGGCCGGTATGCGGGAGGCCGTGTGGAATATTCACGCGCGATCCAAATACTTCATCCTCAAGCGCAAGGCCCTGGC
>JASJCV010000045.1 GCA_030065275.1 Desulfobacterales bacterium
ATGGAGGCCTCATCGACCACGACCACGTCCGCCGGCAACGGATTTTCGGCGTTGAAAACGAAACGGTTGCGTCGATAGCCCAGCAAGCGGTGTATGGTCGCGGCTTCGGTGGGAAACCGGCTGGGGGCCGTCATGCTTGCGGAAAGGACGGCCGCAGCGGCGCGCAGTGCTTCACTCAACCGGGCGGCGGCCTTTCCGGTGGGGGCGCAGAGGGCAAAACGCATGGTGTCTTCGGCATGGACATCGAGCAACAGCGCGATGATTCGGGCCGCGGTGGTTGTTTTGCCGGTTCCCGGAGCACCGGAGATGACGCACAGGCGCCGCTGGAGGGCCACCATGGCGGCCCACATCTGATCATCGGTTGCACCCGTTTGAGGTTCGGGAAAATAGCGTTTCAGCGTACGGATCCATGAGGCCGGGGCGGTGGACCAGGCGGGTAAATCGGCCCGGGCGTGAAGAAGCCCCGCGACAAGCTGCTCGTCGCGATGATGGCGCTGCAGATAGAGAAAATGACCGCGGTCAAGAATCAATGGCCGCCATTGCCCGGATTTTCCGACCAGGGGTGAAGCTTCGAGGCTCGCCAGCCATTCCTGAAGCGGCGGACATCGGAATTGATTTTCCTCATCGTCATCTGGTCGGACGGCCCCGCCAGCCAGACGGGAGAGGTCGATACAGACGTGGCCCGCTTCAGCCGCGCGGCAGGCCATGGCCGCCGCCAGAAGCACGGCGCTATCGCTTCCGCCATCGAGGCGCGCCAGCGCAGATGGCAACGCCACGGCCATACCGGTAAAGTTTTTAATTATATTTTGGTTATTTAGCTTATAATAATTCATGTGATACTCAAGAAGACATTGGACGATCGTCGCCGGTCTCCAGCAGACTGGCCCTCAACGCATCGACCAGCCCGCTTGCCGGACGATCGAAAAAAATGCCGCTACCGGTGTCGTTCTCCGGGGGCATACCGCGGATAAACAGATAATAAACCCCACCGAAATCGTTTTCGTAGGTATAGCCCGGCAGCCGCAGACGCAGATATTGATCCAACGCCAGTACATAGAGATGGTATTGCAGGAAATAGTATTCCTCCGCCATGACATCACGAAGCCGCAAGGGATTGTAGGCCGTAAAACGGTCCCCCAAATGGTTGGATTTCCAGTCCAGCAGATAATAGCGCCCCTGATGGCGAAAGACGAGATCGATAAAGCCCCGGAGGTACCCACCCGATAGGGTGAAGTCCAGTTTCCGCAACCAGTGACCGAGGCCTTCGTCAAAAAGCGGCGGGGGCTGATGGCTGAAAGCGGCCCAAAGCTGCTGCGCCTTGATGGGACGCAGCGGAAAACCAAAAGGCATTTCCTTCACGCAGTCCTGCGCCTCGAGCCGGTTCAGGGAAAATATCGCCGGTGCCGAGGGCAGCGGCGTGGCGAGCACCCGCTCGATCAGCTGGGTTACCGGCATCTCCCATTTCGAATCGAAGCCAAAATGCCTGAGCTCGGCGGCAACAGCGGCGCTGCGCACGCCTTGACGGGACGGTCCGTAATCCATGACCTCGAACAGCCGGTGGAAAAAATTACCGGCATGCGCGCCCTTGGGAAACAGATGGATGGCGTCCGGGCGCTTGTCATCTGACGCGGCCAGCGATGGCCCCTCGGCCGGCGATACCTCGCCGGAAATTCCTTGGTCACGGTCTTCGGCGACATCTCCCGCCGCCTTGGGTCCGCGGATCAGCGAAGAGAAGCTGGCGATCGCCCAGTCCCTATCGATTCGGCGTGTCATCCTCCGTTCGGGCGCCAGTCGCGGAGCGGATTCGGCCGCTCCGGCCGTCGCGGTTTCTGCCGCGGGCAGCGGACGGACCGCGAGGGCGCCCGCGGCCTTGCGGGCCAGAAGCGCCAAGGCACCGGCTGTAGCGTCTTCAGGGGGGGGCTGAAATTTTTCATTGGGGATCGACGCAGGGGCATCGGCATCGAGAAGATACCCCAGCGGCGAGTTCGGTGCGCCCGGCAGATCGCCCCAAACCAGATAACAGCGGTCCCTGGCACGGGTGACCGCCACGTAGAGCAGCCGCATCGCTTCCGCCCGGCGCTCGGTCCGGGCCCATTCCCGACAGTCGGCGTCGGCCTCCGCACCAAGGTATAGGGTGCGGCGCATGTCAGCGGCCGGATCGTGAAACAGGGGCCATTCGTCGGGTCCGGCACCGGCTTCCCAGGCAAACGGGCAGAAAACAATCGGGAACTCAAGCCCCTTGCTTTTGTGGATCGTGATGATCGTCACGGCCCGGGCATCGCTTTCCAATCGCAATTGCTGTTCTTCGGAGCGGCCGGCCGATTTGGTTTTCTGTTCGCTGAGCCACCTGAGCGTTCCCTGCGGGTCAAGTCGCCCTGCCGCGACCGACTCCTGCACGAGCTCAGAAAGATGGAGCAGATTGGTCAGTCGCCGCTCGCCGTCGGTCAGTCTCAGAAGACGTTCAGCCACCCGGTATTCCGTCAGCATCTGCTGGAAAAAGGGGTAAAACCCCCATTCCCGCCACATCGTGTGGAAATCGAAAAACCGCTGCTGGATATCATTCCACCACACCGGTTCCGGTTCCCCAAAGACCAGTTTTTCACCCGGCGTGCCAAACATGCGCGTGGCTAAAGCTGTTTTGACACGGCGTGCATCCCCGGGACGAACGACGGCCTGGAGGATTTGAAGCAAATCATCGGCTTCGGGGGTATCGAAGACGCTGCCGGCATGATGGACGACCGCCGGGATGCCGGCGTCCTGCATCGCCGCCTTGACCGTTCGTGCCTGCCGATTGGTTCGAACCAAGATAGCCATGTCATGTGCCGACCAGGCGGGAGAATGGCCGTTTCCATCGGAGCGTCCGAGGAGGCGCTTTATCTCGCCGGCGACCGCCGGCAGAATCCTGGCATAGGCCTCCTGCTTGTTAAAGGCGGGTTGCGTGCTCCGGACCTCGCGGTCGTCGCGCACCATATGCCAACAAACCAGGGGGGCGCCGTCGGTCTTTACGTCATCGCCTTGGCGGGCGGCATGGGCAGGGCGATAGCGGATATCGGGTATGATGAACGGTTGGCGACGGTTGCCGAACAAGCAATTGATCGCACGGATCAGCTCCGGCTGCGACCGCCAGTTTTCAACCAAAGTGAATTTCCGGCGGGCGTGGCGTGCGGCCTCGAGGTAGGAATAGATGTCCGCCCCCCGAAAAGCGTAGATCGCCTGCTTGGGGTCGCCGATCATGAACAGCAGGTGCGTCGGGGTGTCGAACAGGCGCCTGAAAATGGCGTACTGAATGGTGTCGGTATCCTGAAATTCGTCGACCAGGGCCGCCTGGTAGCGGCGGCGCACCATGGCGGCCAGGGGTCGGTCGGCCCCTGCTTCCAGTGCACGGTTCACCCGGACAAGCAGATCGTCGTAGAAGAGGGTCTGCCCGGCCTGTTTGATTTGATCGAGTTGCGTGGCGGCGAATCGGAAAAAATCGTACCGCAGGGCGGTCAGCCAATCCTCGAGCGCGCCCTGAAGCCGGCCGGCCGTATTTAACACGACCTGGCAGGCATCAAAAAAAGCGTGGGTCGGGGGCGTCTTGCCTTTGCGCGTCGAGGCGACGATCTTGTCGGTCGTGAAAAAGACCAACGACGGGTCAGGCGGCAGCGGGACGGTTTCGCGATCGAGGAAATGATCGAGCGCGCGGCACAGCGCCTCGACTTTCAGGACGCGTCGGGACGGCCCCGCCCCCGGGGACGGTTTCAAACCGCCGTATACGGTGCCGCTCAGGGACGGGTCATGCAGGCGGGACGTAATATCGCTGCGCGCCGTGGACCAAAGGCGGCGCAACGCATCGCACCCCCGGCGGTAGGGATCGAAATCGATGCGGGGCCATTCGGGCCGCTCCGGAATCAGGTGCAGATCGGGCATGCTGAAGCGCTGATACAGGGCGGCCAGCGGTTCCGGGCCCCAGTGCCGGGCCAGGGCGAAATCCGCGATCTCCGGCGCGGTCCCGTGAAACACCCGGCGCCAGTAATCATCGGCGACCGACTGAATCAACGCCGATGTGTCGATGAGAAGTTCGATGTCGAAAGGACTGCCCGTCTCGAAGGCCTGTTCACCCAAAAGGCGCTGGCAGAAACCGTGAATCGTGAAAATGGCCACGCGATCGAATTCCCGCAGGGCATATCCCACCTTTTCCCGGGTGCGCGGGCTGGCCCCCGCTCGCGAAACGATCTTCCGCAGCGTGTCGTCCAGCAAGCCCTCGCCGTCGAGAAAACGCCGTACCGCCAGCAGCTGGCGGCGCAGCCGATCACGCAGTTCGGCAGTGGCGGCGGTGGTGAAGGTCACCACAAGGATGCGATCCGGGTCGATCGCTTTTTCGAGAAGCAGGCGCAGAAAGATACTCGTCAAGGCGTAGGTCTTACCGGTTCCGGCCCCGGCCTCGATCAGGTTGGTGCCCTCTTCCAGGGGATCGTTGACGATGTCGAAAGGTTGCATTTGCGGCTACCGACGGGTCAGAATTCCCGGTCGTCTTGCTGGTAAATTTCGCCTCGCCGTTGCCGTTCAGCTTGGCGGGGCGTCCTGGGGCAGGTCTTGCCTTGCGGTGATATTGCAGGATTGCGTATCCGGATCGAAGACGATGACCGCATGGCCGGTTTCAAGCAGACGACGCACGGCTGCGACCTTCTGCGCCAGCGAAAAGGTGGCATGGCCGTAGTCAGTGCCTTCGCGACTGACGTATTCTTCCAGCACCCCCCGGAGGGCCTCCGGACTTAAATCTTCATAGGGAATGACCAGTCCTCGCTGGGCGGGCATGTTTGCCTTTCTTTGGTATGTCGGCGTGGCGCTTCGGACCGACAGTCGCGTCCGGGTGGCCGGGACCTTCCACCGTGCCTGCCGGGATTTGCTCAAATCGTCGACGGCCCGCGGCGGAGGCCGGCATTGGACCGGATACGGCGCCGGGTTTCAAACCGATGCGGTTCGAATCAGATGATGGGGTCCTGAATTCGCGTATCGAACACCCGCTGGCTTTTACGTTCCGACCGCGGCAGCGAACCGTAGGCCACGATTTCAGCCTGTGCCGTGACCATGAGTTCCCGTTTGATCGTCTTCTGCAATCCGGCTCCCAGGCGATCGGCAGCGTTCGATGGGACCCCCTGCCCCATTTCGACGACGATCCGCATGACCCCCCTCTCGGCCTCGTCCCGGCTGAGATGAATCTGGTATTCCGATCCCAAATCGGAAATTTCGGACAAGATCTTGTCGATGTGGGACGGGTAGATGTTGACCGCCCTGAATATGAACATGTCATCCGTTCGCCCCATGATGCGCGAATGGCGGGGCATCAGGCTGCCACAGGTGCAGGTTCCCGGTATGATACGGGTAATGTCGCGGGTGCGGTAGCGGATCAGCGGGACGGCCTCCTTGCGCAGCGTGGTCACCACCATTTCGCCCCACTCCCCTTCCGGGACCGGCTCGAGCGTTTTGGGGTCGAGGATTTCGACCAGATAATAGTCGCCCCAGTAATGGATGCAGTCATGATGGGGGCATTCGATGCCGGTTCCGGGCCCGTAGAGTTCGGTCATTCCAGTGATGTCGAAAAGCTCCGCGCCACCGAACAGATCGGATATTTTTCGGCGCATCGAGCGCGAGGAGCGTTCGGATCCGTAAATGATTTTGCGGATCTTGATTTTATCCGCCAGGCCGCGACGGTGGACTTCCTCAGCCATGAGAAGTCCCATTGAAGCGGTGCAGCACAGAACCGTCGATTGCATGTCGTGCATGAACTGGCATTGCAGATCCACATTGCCGGGCCCCGACGGCAGCGCCATGGCGCCCAGGCGTTCGCAAGCGGATTGGAAACCGACGCCGGCCGTCCATACCCCGTAGCCGACGGCGATCTGAACCCGATCAGCGGTCGTCAGACCGGCCATTTCATAGCAGCGGGCGAAGAAATGGGTCCAATCCTCTATGTCTTTTTGGGTATAGCAGAGGTTTTTGCGTTTCCCCGTGGTCCCGCTGCTGGAATGAATCCGAACGATTTGCTCAAAGGGCACGCAGCGCAGCGGAAAGGGATACCCGTCGCGGAGGTCCTCGGCCGTGGTGAATGGCAGGCGTTTCAGATCTTCAAGACCGATGATGTCCCCGGGGATGACACCGGCGGCATCGAACTTGCGACGGTATTCCGCTGATCCGTTGTAGGCGTGGTTGACGGTCCATTTAAGCCCTTCGAGCTGGTGGGCTTCCAACTCTTGCGTCGATTGGAAAGTCGGCAAAAACGAATTGGGTTGCATCAATCTCCCTCTGGGCCAGGATGTCGTTATTCGCGAGGCCCCTGAAAACGACTTGAAATCAAATCGCATGCGCGCCATCGGTCACGGCTTAACTACCAGCAGGCCTGCGGCCTGTCAAACATCCGCTGACGGTCTCTATCCAGGCCACGGCCTTCAGATTGTTCACCGCGCCATGCGCTGTTCTGGGCTTGATTGTTGCACCGATCCAGTTTAGGTTTTCCTGTCGAATGAATGCGTACGGGTCCGCTTCTGCATCGCTTGAATCTTCGCGGCATCCGCCGCCTCTCGAAGGGAGTTGGAAAATGAAGCCGAAACCGCGGCAGGGATATGCCGCCAAACACGACAACACCGAGCTTGACATTGATCTGGCCCGGGCTCTCGATGGTGTCGCAGAGGCCGATGGCGTCAGCTGCGCCAAGGCCCACGAGGCGGCGCAGCAGCTGGAGCAAGCGCCTGTCGAAGCCGGCCGCGCACTGGACCTTCAGAACCGGCCGATCATCCGCTGCCAGCTTGGTCTCTTTGGATACACCCCGCGTAAACGAATCGTCAAACCCGCCAATGATGTACCCCCCGATCTGGCCGAGGCCATACGGGACGCACGCGTCAACGGCCGCCTGCCCTGCCGGGCCGCCTGGGAAATCGCCGACCAACGAGGCCTGAAGCGGCTCGAGGTCGCCAACGTTTGCGAGGCGCTTAAAATCAAGATATCCGAATGTCAGCTGGGCGCTTTCTGAGCGATGCGGCGGCTCGGGGGAATCGTGTTCCCTTTGAAGGATTGCGGCCGCTGGGCGCAACTTGGCGTCTGAATGAACCTGCTCCCCGCGGGTTGGCATCGAGCGGGTTTCTAATCGAGTGTGTTGGCCACACGGAACGGGGTGCAGCGCACGGCCAGGCTGCCCATGCGCACCCAGAGCCGCACCATGTTGAGCGATTCATTGTCCAGGTTGATGATGCTGGGAAGGTCTTCGGCAAAAGTAATGTCCTCCAGGTCGAATTCGTAATAGAACGTATTCTGGCTGAAGGGGTCGGCGATCAGGACGATCTTGTCGGGATCGTTGGGGTGTTTGAAGGGTGACCCCGAGTAGGCAATGTGGTTCTTGCTCAGTCGGCTGCGATCCGCCGGTGGGCGGTATTTCTGAACTTCGAGCTTATCGGCTTTTTGGAGAAAGGACGTAATGCTCACGTTCACCTCCCCGCGATGACATGTCGGGTGACGGCGATTTTAATGCATGGCGGCGTTTCTGACGACCTGTTTGAGATAGGCCGAAATACCGGCGCGTGCCTGGTCGTCGAGCTCGATGAACTGAATGCCGGCTCCCTTGAGATTGTCATTCTGGTCCTGATAGTTGTTGATGATCCTGCCAGTTACCGCTGTCTTCGGGCCGCCCCCGGGCAATTCCAGATGCAGGTCGACCTTCTGCCCCACGGGAAATGGGAGTTTTTTCTCGATAAAAAAACCACCCAGGCTGAGGTTGGTGACGCGATGGAAATAGGAGTCCCGGCCGGCGGTTTCCTCCGCCCACAGTTCCACACCGAAACGCGGGGTCGTCCTGCGCTCACCACGAGGGGGCTGGCTGCCACGGGTATCGATTGTCATCGCCCGGCTCCTTTGAATTGTTCGAGGTTTTCTACGGGCAAACAGCTCAAACCTGCGAGGCGGCCGGCCTCCCCGCCGCCCGGGGCGCGCGCCGCAGGGCGGCAATGGCCCCGGTGGTGAACTTGACCACAATCTCTCCGAAAATGATGGCCACCAGCATGGATGGCTCGAACACGCCGAGGAAAGCGATCAGGTTGAACAGCACGCTGTCCAGCGGGATACTCACGAGATTGCTGCCCGCCACCCGCTGGATCCAGCTGCGGTGCAGCAGTTTGTGATAGACTTCGGTATCCGCGGCCTCGCTGAGAACGATGGCGATGAACGATGCCATAATGATGCGCCACTCGACGCCCAGAAAAAGCGATTCCAGCACCATGCCCACAGCAGCGGCCAAAATCATCAGATAGACCGGGCCGCGTCCGTAGCGGTGGACACGGTCCCGTTGGGTGAAAGTGATGCCGAATACCATGGTACCCACCGAAACCATGCCGAAAAGCGGCAGGGGGATGAACCAGGTCGCCGTATAGTTGGCCACCAGAACGGCGGCGATATAGATGCCCATTGAAACGTACAAGATTCACTCCTGAAAAAGAAATCACCGTCGGGCCAACCCTTAACGGTAAATGCCGCATTAGTCAATCCGTCTGATCACGATAGCTCTCGACGGCGTTAAGACTGACGTCGTAGGCGAACCCTTTCCGACTCAGGTAGGCCAGCATTTTTTGGCGTCGCACCTTGTCCTCGAGTCGCCGCCAGCGGCGCCGCTTGCGCCGCAGGCAGCTAGATGCCAGCGCGTCCTCGTCGGCCCGGGTCAGCACGGACGCGATCACGCGCCCATCGATGCCCTTTTGTTTCAGTTCCTGTGCCATCAGGCGCGATCCACGCGGTGCGTGCCTGGTGCGGTCGTGGACCCAGTTCCGTGCAAACCGCTCATCGTCGAGATAGTTCTTGTCGAGCAATGTCGTCAGGGTGTGATCGACGGCCACACGATCGAAGCCTCTCTGATTCAACCGCTGCCGGACCTCGAGGACGCTCCGGTCCCGCCCCCCCAGCCAGCGCAGGGCGCACTGATAGGCGTCGTGCTTTTCCTGAGCGTTTCGAAGGTTATCGGCCTCGCCGGGCGCGATCCGATCGCCGACTGTGAATCGGCCGGCGGTCAACAGGCTGACCGTCGCCCAGGGCTGCCCGTCCAAATAAATCAGGGCACGGTCGGGCTGTGACTTCAACCATTTTATGGCGGTGACGGCTTTATCCACCTCGCCCTTGCTCCCTCGATCAGGCGATCGCTTCCGAATGCGCAAACAATGGCGCGAAGAGCTCGCCGGCCAAGGTTTCGAATTCCCGCCCCCACGGGTCGTATCCCCTGAAAGCCAGAGCGACGTACGGATCGTCTTTATCGCCTGGAGCCATGTCGTTGCCTTCCCAGGCGCGGCGGGCCATCCGTTGCGCCTGATCGGCGGATCTTCCCATGTCGAAAAACCTTCTTGCAAAAACCGGGGTGGCCCTCGGGAACACGGGCAGGGGTCGGTGAGCCGCCTGGAAGTAATGATCCAGCAGTCCCTCCAAGATGGCGGCACTATCCCGCATGTATTCAAACCGACGGACTTCATCCCGGCAGATGAGCACGGTGGCGTCGGACGGTTGGCCGCTTGCGGCGGACTGACAGAAGACCAGGTGCTCAATCCAAGCGGCCATCAGGGCCCTGCCGTTGGCTCGACTGTAGCGGAAAATGACCGGTCCCTGCGGATAGAGGTTCGTGAAACGGCCGTCGATTCGAAATCCTTCCAGGGTCAGCCGATAGTGCCGGGGCGGCAGGGCCGGCTCGGTGATGTAGGGACGGATGCGTTCGGCGAACGTTTGGACTTCCGCGGCCATTCGACGGAAGACGGCCTGCCCGGTTTCGCTTTGGGGCAGGACGCCGCGGGCCTGCAGCAGACGGCGCGCTTCCTCCAGAGGCATATCCGCGAGAAATTTTGAGGTCAGCCACTGGCCCTCCCGGAATCGCTCCAGCCCCGTCAGCTCGAAAGCCTCCCGATCCTCGAATGGTTGCGTCGCTGTCCGAATATGAATGTCGAGCCGCCTTTCCAACAAAAACCGGCAGGGGTGAACCAAAGATTCCAGGAGGTCCTCGGGGGCCAACCGGAAAAAGCTGTCCGGGCACTTATCGAGGGCATAGGTCAGAAACGGCTTGGCATCCGGCCTTGCTTTGCGGGTTGCCGTCAGATGACGCGCCGCCCGGGCATGACCGCGGTCGTAGCTGAACAGCGCAGTGCCGTCCGATTGAAAATAGGCCGGTGAAAAGGCCTGCAAGCGGTGCTTGACCACCAGATCGGTTTCGCGGCAGTCGAAACCCTCCTGGAGATAGTCGATCAATTCACTCACCAGCACCGATGGGGGGCGCACCGAATGGTCGTGGGCATCGAACCCGGTATAGCTGATGTAAAGACAGCGGCGGGCGGATAGCAGCGCCTCCAGAAATAGATAACGATCGTCGTTGCGGCGGGATCGGTCCCCCAACCGTGGCGCCAAGGCCATCCGATCAAAACTGCGGGGCCGGTCCAGACGCGGGAACAGGTCATGGTTCAGGCCCACGAGACAGACGACTTCCGCCGGTATGCTGCGCATCGGCAGCAGCGCCCCGAATGTAACCCCTCCGGCGACAAAACCACCGCGATACCGCTCGCCCGGTAGCCTGCGGTGCAGATAGGCCCGAACGACATCGAGATCGACCGGTGTTTCCAGGTTCCCGACAAGCGTTCCCTGCCGCCAGTCGCTCAGCAAGCGTTCGAGGGTTTGAAAATCATACTCGAATCGTTCGTCGCGGACGAAAAAGGCTGCCAGCGCCTTGACCAGCAGATGATGCCACTGCTGCGGAGAACGGCGCTCGTCAAGCTTCCGGCTGAAACTGACCAGGGTTTCGATCCAATCGACCAATCGACCGATGAGGTCGACCTGGCTTGTCTGGATGCCGTCGTCCGGCAGCAGATGCTGAAAGAGCCGATCCGTTTCACTTTTAAGGGCATACCCGAGAACAAGACGATCAAGTCCATGGCGCCAGGTATTGCCGTCGTCATCCGGAAGATTCCAGCGCGTTTTTTCGGCACCGTCAAGCCCCCAGCGGATCCCCACCCGGTCGACCATCTCGGTGATTGCCGAAAGATCCACGGCGTCGAAGCCGAAGCGCGCACGCAACGGTTCGAACTCAAGCAAATCCAGAATATGGGAGCGAGCGAACCGGGCGGCGCGCAGGTCCAGCAGGCGGAAAAAAGTGTCCACGAGGGGGCTGGCCGATGCCAGACAGCGGTCGGCAATCGTGAACGGCAGATAGAGTCGCTCGTCCCGTGGCGCCCCGAATACGGCCTGGATGTAAGGAGCATAGGTTTCGATATCGGGTGTCATGACGAGGATATCACGCGCTTCGATTTGCGGGTGTTCGTCGAGCAGGGCCAGCAGTTGATCGCGCAGGACTTCGATTTCGCGCATGGGGCCGTGACAGGCATGGATCTGGATGGAACGGTCGGACGCCTGGCCGTGGACGGAAAAATCAGCGGCGTGCCCATCCGTGGGGCCTGCGCCGCGATCATGCAGGTGCAGGAGATCGTGCTGCACCGCCTTGAGCCGCGTGTCCGGTACGACGTCCTCGAAAAGATCCTCCACCACACAGTCGAGATCGCCGAGCAGTGTATGGAACTCGCGTCCATGGCCGCCCATGGATGCCAGCAGCCGGTTGCCGCTTTCCAGATGAAGATCCCCTTGTTCGCCCTGGTCCCCGTCGTCGGGCAAACCGCGGCGCAGCCGCGCCATTTCACGATCGGAGGCGATGTCGGCCCAGTATTCCTGACAGGGGCTCAGTTGGTAGATATCGATGGTCATCGAGGCCGCGAGGGCCTGCAGGATCTGCAGGTAGTAAGCCGGCAGATAGGACACCCCGAAAAGCGAA
Source organism: Desulfobacterales bacterium (assembly GCA_030065275.1). GTDB lineage: Bacteria > Desulfobacterota > Desulfobacteria > Desulfobacterales > UBA5852 > JABZFP01. The sequence goes on from JASJCV010000045.1 coordinate 11,813, forward strand.
ACGTGCTCCGGAAGCCCGTTGGTCGGCACGATGGCCCCGGGCTGTGCGTCGATCAGCTTTTTCCAGAGTGACGCCCGGTGGGGTTCAGCGGTTTCACCGGCGAGTCGCCGCCATAATTTCGGCTGCCAGGCCAGGGGGTCGTTGCTATCGGAAGGAAAACGCTTTTCCCAGTCAAGAAGCATCCGGGGTCGGAAGATGAGGTACTGGTCCAATAGGTCCGCAATCTCGGCGGCCAGCTGGAAACCTTTGACACCGTTGACGTCCTCTTCGAGATAGGCCCGTAGGTCGTCAAAGGCGGGATCATCCCCGACCAGGGCCGGAAGCAACCGCAGAACCCGGAAGATCAGCGCGTTGCGCTCGAACGGGTTGCGGTCGGTCCGGAAACCGAACAGGCGTTGGAAGACGTCTTCGGCAAATGCGTTGGGAAAGGGAAACTGGCCGTTGGCCGTGATGCCGTTCAGTCGTGCCAGGGCCAGTGACAGCCAGCGCTCCATGCCGCGGCTTTGAACCACGACGATGTCCGCCCGGAGCGGATCGCCGGGGCGCCTCAGGACGCCGGCAAGCTTCTCCGCCAGGGTCTCGAGGCGATTGCTGGTATAGAGGGTGAGTCCGGGCATGCGACGGGCGTGTCCTTTTGGCGGCTGACCAGCGCAGGATACCGGCCGGCCCGACGACCGTCAAGTCATCGTGGTCGCGGGGCGCCGGAAAAAATCATCGGCGCGCGTCAGACGCCCCGCCGCACGAGGGACCGGTCCAGCGGGCGGCCGTCCCAGGCATGCTCGAGAATCATCAGAAAATCGTCGTAATCCAAATCTTCGGGATTGAACAGGACCATGCCGTCGTCCAGCGCCGCGCGGGCAATTTGCGGAAGGACCTCTTTCGGCACCAGCGCTTCCCCGCGGGCGTTGCGAACCTCGTTCAGAAACCGCGGGTGACGCCCCTCGCAAGCCTCATGCAGCATTGCATTCAATTCGCGTATCCGACGGATGACGGCATCGGCACGATCCTCGCGTGGGGTTCGGGCATAGGTGTCGTCGTCGGCCAGGGCGGCGAGAATGTCAGCCGTCAAACGGCCGTTGCGGTGAAAATTGTATTCGAGGCCGTAGGGCAGCAGCATGGCCATGCAATTGCCATGGGGCACGCCGCAGACGGCCCCTAACGCATGCCCGATGCAATGCACCATGCCCACCAGGGAGTTGCCGAAGGCCATCCCGGCGATCGTGGCGGCGAGAGCCAGGGCCAAGCGGCCTTCCGGATCCTCGGGGGTGTCCATCACCCGGGGCAGATGGCCGCTGATGAGTTTGATCGCGGTCAACGCGGCGACGTCGCTGAGCGGGTTTTTGGCCAGACAGGTATAGGCCTCGACGGCATGGGTCATTGCGTCCATGGCCGTGGCCGCCGTGATGGCCGGTGGCAAGGTCAGGGTCATGCGCGAATCGAGGACGGCCGCATTCGGGATCAGAAACGGGCTGCCGAACGTCAGCTTGCGATGGCGCGCTTGGTCCTTGATGACGGCCGCCAGGGTGGTTTCCGAACCGGTGCCCGAGGTGGTGGGGACGGCCAGCAGGGGGCGCAGGGGGCGATTGAGTGTGCCGGAGCCGCAGAAAGCCTTGAGATCGTCGCTTTCCTCGGAGACCAGGATGTTGATCCCCTTGGCCGTGTCCAGGACGGACCCCCCGCCGACAGCGATCAGGGCATCGCAGGCCTGCTGCCGATAGGCGCCCGCGAGGTCGGTAACCGTTTCGATCGATGAATCGACGGGGACGCTGTCCTCGATGCTCCCGATAGCAATGCGCGCACCGATGGCGGCGGTCAGCACATCCACCAGACCGGCACCGGAAACCCCCTTGTCGGTCACAATGAGCGGGCGTTTTGCCCCCAGCCGGTCCAGAATATCGGGGATCGATTCGAGAACGTCGTGGCCGGCAACGATTTCAACGCTGCATCCATATTCGAAATAGACAGGCATGCTCATGGTGATCAACGCTTCCGTTCAGGTGGTCGACATCATTGACGGGCAGGGTCGGGCACGACGCCCCAAGCGGCCTGGAATAAACGCGCGATGGCCCCGGGTGCGATTGCCCTGTCTTCCGTCTCCACCGATGCAGCGACGGAATCGAGTTCTTCGCGTGTAAACCCGGCATCATCGAGCACTCGGGGGATCCGCCCGGCCGTATGACAAAAAAGGTCGTTTACGAGCGTCTTCAGTGCGGATGCCGTCGACATGGCTTGCTGTGCGGGCGGCGTGCTGGCCGCACGGTCCAACCCCACCAGCGCCCTCAGCAGATCGGCGGGCGACCAGTCCCAGTGACGCTCACCGAAATCCGCGGCCGCGGGCAGAAGGATTCCCAGCGCTTCGGAATAGCTCGTGCGGCCCGTGGCCGCCAGTCGCCTGGCAATTCGTTCCATTCGCCCCGGCGCCCGGTCGGCCAGGGCGCAGCCGGCCATGACGGCCGCTCCGGCCAGATGCATGCGTGGGGTCACGGCGTCGGGTAATCGTTCAACCGCATGCAGCGCGGCCACAGCCATTTGTACCGCATTGACGCCGTAGATGTCGCCCAAGGGGTTTTTAGGCCGCGCCATGACGGTCTCGGCGCCCAGGGCCAGCGCCGTGATGCCGGTGGCCATCAGGGCTTCCTGTCCCGGCGCCCCCAGGGTGCGTTCGTCGATGCATACCAGATCCGGCATCAGCCCCACGGCACGCAGATCGGCCCCATGGATCGACGCGCGCCCGCTGGCCTCGTAGGCGGAGGCCGCCGCCGGAGCGATCAGGACCATGGGTTTGAGGCGCGACGCCATGCCGGCCATATCGGATGTCACTGCCCCGGGATCGTCCTGGCCGGTCGAAACCACCAGGTTCAGTATCTTGGCCATATCCATCAATGGGCCGGCACCCATGACCACCAGAGCGTCGTGGTCCCGGTCGCGGTAGATGGCGGCCAGCTCGCTGACAATTTCCCGGGAGGCCTTCGCGGGCAGGGCTTCGACCAACCCCAATGTATGGTCGGTTTCCCGCAGGGCATCCACGAAAGCCCGGCTGCGGTTCTCGCGATGGGCGTTTTCATCGCTCAGCAAAAGCGGCCGGCACGCGTTGCGCGTAGCCAGTTCATAGGGAATATGCTCGAGCGCCCGCCGGCCGCAGATGAGTTTGACGGGACAGTTGAATTGCATTCGATCGGGTAAAGGCATGGGTGCCGCTCCAGACGGGGAAATGGATCGCAAATTAGTAGCCCAGCAGGGCGCGCCAGTAGATGCGGGTGCGGTGCACGCATTTGCGCAGCAGCGGCCAGCGCGGATAGCGCTTGACCGCCAAACGGGCCAGGGGCTTGGGCAGCAGGTAGACCTGGACGCGGTCTATGATCCGCACCACCGCGCAGGCATGGGCCACCTCGCCGTCGACGTTCAGGCGGTCCCTGGCGGTCGCCACCGGCGTGTTCTCCCGAAAGGTGAATGTCAGGAAACCGGCTTCAAGATGTTTGAAGGCCAGTTTGAGATCGACCGGGTCATCACCGATTGCCCTGCCGCGATAGCTTAAAGCGCCGTCGGACCGGCGTCCCACCACCATCCAGGGACCACGTTCGGCGACCCCCAACGCGAAAACGAAGTCATCCGGCAAGTCGGCGACCTCATCCATGATGGCGCGGTCCACCCGGGATGCGGCCTGAACCGCGCGGCCCATGAACCAGAGCATCACCGCCAGATAGGCCCGTTTGACGGGCTTTTTCCCGGGTTTGATTTCGCGGTAGGTCACGTTCATGGGTTTATCTCCCCACGTGATCGGATGCGATCACGGTGTTTTACACACGGGTTATCAGGCCGCGGCCATGGCGACCGCCTCCACCGGACAGTCTTCGGCACACTGGCCGCAGCTGATGCAATCGGCGGCCTCGGCCAGAAACGGATAGCCATGGGGATCCTTGTTGGTGCCCCGCGAAGCGGTCGCGATGCAGCTGACCGGACAGACATCCACACAGATCCTGCAGGCCATGCAAACTTTGTGATTGAAGACGGGTCGACGTTCGGATGTCATGGGCGCCCCTTTCACCGTTCCTTGCCGCGCGGGATCACTCATTGCCTCTGGAATGGGCCGACGCCTCGCGGGCCAGTGTCCGCAGCGTTTCCTCGGGCGGATGCCCGGTGTCCGCGTCCCAGCCGAACTGCCGCCAGTAATCGCGGATCAGGTTGTCGAGGTCCACCCTTCGGTTTTTGTTGGCCCCCTCGCACAGGACCGGCAGACCCAGCGAGCGTTGGGACGGCCTGTTTCGTCCGGGTGCGATCCCGTGCTTGATGTTGAAGGCCTGCTTCAGGGTCTGGAAAGCCGCTCCCATGGCCAGATAATCCTCGGGCGACTTGTCCCATCCTGTGGCCGCGTTGAGCCAGTCGAACAGCGGGCAGCGGTCGGCGCCCAGAAATGCCCCGAACAGACAGGCCCCGCTGCCGTTGATGACGTTGATGTACTTGCTGCAGGCCGCGCTGCAGACCGCTTTCAACTCGTCGGCCACAAATTTGCTGTTTTTCGAGTAGACGGCATCGGGTTTGGGCAGCGCTTCGATTTTTTTCCAGAGGCGGTACATCTCGTAATAGAGCTGCGAGCCGACGGTGTGTTTGCCGGGGCTGGCTTCGACGGCGTAATGCAGGGCATAACCCGGATCGAGACGGCCGTCGTGCATGGGAAGTTCCTGGCCGCCGGCCTGGATGGCGTAGTGGTGGGCGTCACGTCCGATGCGGCGCGCCGCCTGTTTGGTCCCGTCGGCCAGGATGTCGCCGATGCCCTCGCGCCGGATCATCATTTCAATCAGTGACCGGATCGCGGCCGCATCGCCCCAGGCGAGATCGAGCCCGCCGGTGTCCGCCTTCGTGATCAGACCCTTTTCAAAGCACTCGATGGCAAACGCCACGGTGCCGCCGGCCGAGATCGAATCCATGCCCGCACGGTTGAGGATTTCATTGAGTTGGAAGATACTGTCGCGGTCGGCGTTCAGGCACAACCCGCCCAGGGCCAGCACGGTTTCGTATTCGGGCTTGTGGGTTTCCGCATAGGGACCTTGTGTGCGGCAGATGCCGCCGCAGCCGATGGGGCAGGCATAGCAGTGGTATTTGACGACCTCGCAGGCGCGAAACAGATCCGGATTGACGGTGAGCGAGCGCCGGGGATCGAAATCCCGGTTGCTCCCCTTCCAGTTCTTGATGGGCGCATCCCCCATTTCGACCGACATCTGGTTCATGGCCGACGTTCCCCATTTGCTCAGCATCATTTTGAAGAGCATGCCGTCCATGGCCGTCTGCGTGGGCATCACACGCATCAGCGTGCCGAGCCAGCGCATGATTCGGCCCGAGAAAAAGGGGATCTCCAGCGTGGCCCAGCGGCTGCAGCGGCGGCTGAGGGCATGGACCGTCTCGCGGTCGTGGGCTTTGATGCGGCGGGTGCCGGTCAGCACGACGGCCTTGAGGTTTTTGGCGCCCATGACCGCCCCTAATCCGGAGCGTGCCGCGATGCGACCGCGATCGGTGCAGACACCCGAAATCAGGGATCGGTTTTCACCGGCCGGACCGATGCAGGCCACCCGTGGCAACTTTTTTTGATGATGGCGCCGCGTGAGGATCTCCTCGGTTTCGACGGCGTCGCGCCCCCAGAGATCGGCGGCGTCATGTAGCGTGGCCTTGCCGTTGCCGACCAGCAGATAGATCGGCTTCTCGCTGGCACCCGAAAAAAAAATGCCGTCGTAGCCGCAGTGTTTAATGGCCGGCGCCAACATGCCACCACAGTTGGCATCGCCCCACCCGCCGGTCAGCGGCGATTTGCCCACCAGCATCCAGCGTCCGGTAAACAGGCTGCCCGTACCGGTCAGCAATCCGGCGACAAATCCAAGCACATTTTCGGGACCCAACGGGTCCGCGCCCGCCGGTATCTGCCGATAAAGCTGATAGGCTCCAAGACCCATGCCGGCGAGATAGGTTTCGTATACGTGATCCGGAACGGTTTCCTCGTGGATGTCACCTGTCGTCAGGTTCACCTGCAGGATTTTGCCCGTGTAGCCTTTTGGCATCGATCCTCC
>JASJCV010000046.1 GCA_030065275.1 Desulfobacterales bacterium
GAGTTGACAAATTCGGTGTAGTCCCATTTATGGTGACAGGTGTCGCAGCTGTAAGTCATGTGGCGGTTGTGCGGGAAAAGCGAATCGGGCAGCGTCGATTCGGTCCCGTCGGGGACGCTGGGGGCAAGATTTCCCATCGGTATCGTCAGTTCACCTTCATCGTCGATGCCTTCGACCCAAGGTCCGGATGCCATCAAGGTGCCACCCATAATCAGAAAGATCGCCACACACAGAATCACCATTTTTTTGTTGAACATCACTGCCCCCTCTCGTTCGGTAGTATCTTTCAGCCCGCGGGCCTTGTTTCCGGTGTAACTAAAAAATATAAAACAATCAGTATGTTATGCTGATGGTTCCGTTCAGTGGCATTCTGTGAATCCAATTCAAATGAGCCGTATAGCATAAAACGTGAAAAAAGTAATGGGGATATTTGAATCCGGGCGCAGCCGTTGAACTTGACCACCGCCCAGGTTTCCATTAGAACCCGGCATCGAGATCAGCCGCCCTTCCGCCGGCGCCCGATGGCCCCGGATAAACCGTCCTTCAAGGCAGGAGAATGCAACCATGACCGATAACCATAACCAGGGTGATTTTTCGGATGAGCGTGTTTCGGAAGCCGAGTGGGCCAATCGACGCCTGTGCCCCGACGGGCATTGTATCGGTGTGATCGGCCCGGACGGGCGCTGCAAGGAGTGCGGCCGGCCGGGAGGCGACGCCCCCATCCGGGACGAGGACACCTTGCGGTCGGCTTCGCCTGGCGAAGGCGCGGCAGATGAGGAAGTTGCGACAGAAGCGGCGCCTCAAGACAAGGGGGCCGCTGCGGAGGACGACGATTGGGACAACCGGCGGTTGTGCCCCGACGGTAACTGCATTGGCGTCATCGGTCCGGATGGCCGCTGCAAAGAGTGCGGCCGCTCCGACCAGACATCCTGAAGCGTCGAGCCGCCGCCCTGCCCTGAACCGATCTCGATGGGCCGGTCCCCTCCACCCGCCGGCCCGTGTCTGGCCCTTTCCTTTCAAGAAATCCCCTTTCCCGCCCGATAACGTTTCTCAAGACGATGATCCCCTATGGTTTGATCGCCAGGATGGCTTGACCGGCTGGGGCGGTGCCGCGGGCTTTCAGACGCGGAGGGCCGCCCGGCGCCCATCAAGATGCCAGTCCTGGCGGCCTCGAAATTGAAAGACGGTTGAGGGTGTCTGCCCGCAATGCTCGGAAAATTTAAAATATTGACCGCAACGGTCCTGTTGCTACTCTTGACGGCCTTTCTCCCCCCGGCGGTTCGGGCTGATCAAACCATCGTGGTGGGCATCTACCCGCACCCACCGCTGATGACGATCGACGATCGCGGCCGCCCGGACGGATTCCTGGTGGAGGTCCTGCGCGCGATTGCCGAACGCGCGGGCTGGGATGTGGCTTTCCGTAGCGGCCGCTGGGCGGATTGCATCGAATGGCTTGAAAAAGGCGAAATTGATGTCCTCGGCGGCGTGCCGTTCAACGACCGGAGCGCTCCATGGCTGCGGTATGGGCGCGAAAGCCTTGTGACGGCCTGGGGGCAGGTACACATCCAGCCGGGCGCCGCCATTGAATCGGTTGTCGACCTGGCGGGCCGTAAAGTGGCCGTGATGAAGGATGACCGCTATTACTGGGATTTCCGGGATATCATCGAACGCCTGGGGCTGCAGTGCCGCTTTATTGAAGCAGATGACTACGAGACCGTCCTCATGCTGGTGGCGGCCGGCCGATGCGATGCCGGCATCGTCAGCCAGTTCTATGGGGATTCCAACCGGGACCGATTTACGGTGGTCAAGAGCACCATCGTCTTCAGCCCCCGCAAGCTTTATTTTGCCACACGGCAAGGCCTTCGGGCTCAGCTGGTCGAAGCCTTGGACGACCAGCTCTGGGAGTTGAAACGCGACAAACGCTCGGCCTATTACCACGCCCTGGCCCGCTGGTTCAGCCCGCTGCATGAGCTTCATCTGCCGTCCTGGGTCTGGTGGGTCAGTCTGGGCATCAGCCTGGTCACGATGGCGCTGGTTCTTCATATCGCCGTGATGCGCCGCACGATCCGGTCCAAGACCCGTGAACTCTCGGATAACAATGCGACGCTCTCCCAGGAGATTTATCAGCGTCGCCAGGCCGAGGCCGCGCTCCACCGCCAGAACGAATACATGAACGCCCTGCACGATACCGCCTTGGGCCTGCTCCGCCGCCTGGACCTGGAAGAGCTCCTACAGGCCCTGGTTGCGCGCGCCGGGATGCTGCTGAGCGCTTCGGCCGGTTTTATCTACATCTACGACAGGGAACTCAAGGCCCTGGTCCTGAAGGCCGGCCTGGGTGTTTTCGCCGAAGCGATCGGTGATCAGAATTTGCCGGACCAGGGTCTGGTCGGCCGGGTCTATCGCACGGGTACAGCCTTTCGCGTGGAAAACTACCGCGCCTGGCCGCATCGACTGGAAAAGCCGATTTCCAATGATATTTGCAGTGTTTTAGCGGCACCCCTGTGCTCTGGCGGGGAGGTCGGCGGGGTGATCGGGTTCGCTCACTGCAAACCAGGGCCGCAATTTGACGCCGATGAGAAGCGGATCCTCGAGCAGTTCGCCGAACTGGCTGCCATCGCCATCGACAACGCCACCCTTTATACGCGGCTGCAAAAAGAGCTTGGCGAGCGCCGCCGCATGGAGGATCAACTTCTCCAGGCTCAGAAAATGGAGGCCATCGGCACGCTGGCCGGCGGTATCGCTCATGATTTCAATAACATCCTGGGGGCGATTATCGGCTATACCGAAATATCCCTCTATGATCTGCCGGAAAGCACGAACGCCCGTAACAACATGGCGCAGGTGCTCCAGGCCGGAAACCGGGCCCGTGATCTGGTGAAACAGATTCTGGCCTTCAGCCGCAAGAGCAATCCCGACCAGGAACTCATCGACATCGTTCCAATCACCAAAGAAGTGCTCAAGCTGCTGCGGGCATCGCTGCCGAGCACCATCGATATCCAGTCCCGGATCGGGACGGAAATCGGCTTGATTCTTGCCGACCCGACCCAGATTCACCAGGTGCTGATGAACCTCTGCACCAACGCCGCGCACGCCATGGAAGACGGCGGCGGCCGTCTGGATGTGGAGCTGACGACGGTGCAGCTGGGTGCCGAGGCGTGCTCGACATTTCCGGACGTGGAACCCGGCGGCTACGTGCAGTTGATCGTTCGCGACAACGGCCACGGCATCGATCCGGCCATCCTGGATCGTATTTTCGACCCCTATTTCACGACCAAGGAAATGGACAAAGGCACCGGGATGGGGCTCGCGGTCGTGCACGGCATTGTCCGCAGTCAGAAGGGCTGTATTCAAGTCCGCAGCCGCATCGCCGGTGGGACCGAATTCGAGGTGTTGTTTCCGGTGGCGCAAAGCCAGGGCCATCGGGAATGCCAAATGGAAACGCCTGTCGTCAGGGGCAGTGAGCGGGTCCTGTTCGTGGATGACGAAACCGCGCTTGCCCAGCTCGGCAAAGCCATGCTGGAACGATTGGGTTACGACGTCAGGGCCTGTAGCGGGTCGCTGGAGGCGCTGGAGATCTTCCGCTCAGATCCGGACCGCTTCGACATCCTGGTGACCGACCTGACCATGCCGAATATGACCGGCATGCGCCTGGCCCGTGAATTGAGGGACATTCGTCACACCCTGCCCGTCGTCATCTGCACGGGCTACAGCGATCAGATTACCCCAGAGCACCTTCAATCCCTGGGCATCAACGGATTGCTGCACAAACCGCTCGTCCTCGGCGACCTGTCCCGCGAGGTGAGGCGGGCGTTGGATGAATGCCGGGCGTTTTTTAACTAATGGGCCGCCGGGAGGGGCATCTTTCGATCCATGGCGGCGCTCTTGCTCCCTGCCGATCCTCGATGTAGCCTCCAGATCACCAGCAAGCGGCGCCTCAGGCCGCCAGGCGGTGTTGGCCGCAGGGCGGCACTTCTCGTCCGGTTATTTTGGGTGTCGGTGAGTCGCGGTTTCGCGGGCGTGCTCACAACCCGTCGGTTGCTGCGCGTCCCGCTACACACCGCGCCTTGCCTGACAGCCTGAGGCGCTGCTTTCAGGCGATCTGGGTTTGGCCTGCGGGCGTTGGGTCGCGGCGGCCCATCCATACCATTTGGGGGCTAGTTCCAATCATGAGGCGGCATGGCCTTTTAAGGCCTGCCCAAGGTGATTGATGCATGCCAAAAAATCTGTAGAGTCATTGTCGTCAGAGTCGTGCCGATGGGCATTTACCCCTTGAAATTTTCAATTGATGCTGTTAAAGAGCGCGTCACTGTCCGGCACGGAAGGATTTACACCGCGAACCAGCCGGACGTGGACAAGGTGGGGTTCCCGAGTGGTCAAAGGGAGCAGACTGTAAATCTGCCGGCAAAGCCTTCGGAGGTTCAAATCCTCCCCCCACCACCATCAGCATCGACCCCACCGCCCGGCCCATGCAGCGCCCTGATGAACGGCCGGGTTCATCGTCAGGTGATCAGGATGGGGAAAATAGGGATGACGAATCCCGTTCAATGCGTCCCCATCGTCTAGCCCGGTCCAGGACACCGGCCTTTCACGCCGGCGACAGGGGTTCGAATCCCCTTGGGGACGCCACATGAAATCAAAAGGCTTGCCATCGCGGCAGGCCTTTTTATGTTAAGAACGCTCGATTTTACGAATCAGCTTTTTTTAAGGTTCAAATTAGGTTAAAAATTAAGGTGTTTAACTGAAGAGTCCGAAATGGTGGTGATGAAGCTGTATGCAAAAAGATCTTTTACGGCTTCATCAAATGCGTTTCAGTGAAATTTCATGTGCGGCCGGCCCGACCCCATGCGGTCGCGGCACGGCCGCCGACAAGGTCCTACCGATGTCTGCAATATCCGGCTTGGTGCGTCTGGCTTGTTTATGCGGGGGCTTAATTGTGATGGCCATGTTGGGCGGTTGCCATTCGACACCCTCACCCATCATTGTCGGGGATACCTACACTAATATTCAGTATGAGTACTCTCTCACGATTCCAAGGGGCTGGGAGCCGGTCGAGGCTTTCCCCGAACCGATGAAATATCTGGACGCACTGGCCGACGTCGACAATTGCAGTCTCCTGCTCTATAACGAGGAATCCGGCGGGCTGATTGCCATCATGAACAGTGCCAATCGGGTTGCCTACGATGAATATTTCGATATCCGTGCCGAACAGTGGGACAAGATCCTATTGCGCTTGAAGGTTGCTTTGGAGCAGGACCTCGAAAATGTCACTTTCAAGCACGAAGTTCGGACCGAAAATCTCCACACCACGCAGCAGAACTACTTCGTCAACCAATACGCCTACAAACCGGAGAGGGTCTACAGGATCGAAACCAGCTTCGAGGTCGATGCGCAACGCGTCCACTTCAATTTCGACTCTTATCTGTTTCCCTGTCGCAATACCCGTTCGTGTGAGGCGATCATCATCCTGACTTGCCTGGAAGATGATCTGGCACACAACCAGTCGGCCTACCGGGAAGTGCTTTTATCGCTGCGGGCCCACGATTACTTCGAATAGTCGACCAGGCCTTGCCGCACACCGGCGATTCATCGCTTTGTTCGGGCGCGAACGGCCGGTCGGCATCCAATGGCACGGGGTGACGGGCTGGCTCGGAGGCCGCCCCGCCCCAGCGCCGGCCATCAAAACGACGAAGGCCACCGGTTGCCACAATCGCAAGCGCTTTGGCGTTATCGGGACTTCATTGCGGTCTCAAAACCTCAGATCGCGTTCGAAGGGCAAGGCGCCACCTGATTAAAAATTAGAAAAACGGCACGTATTTATTGATAAATATACAGGTTTGTGGGGCAGGGACCCTGCGGCTCTTTCAAGAAGGCGGCAACGCCGCCATCGGGCGTTAGGTGAGGTTTATAAACCGCATATAATCAGCCATCGCCATACCCCTCCGCACGGTAATCGCGCCGCATGCTGCGGCCGGATACCTTCCAGGCTCACCGTAATCTCCGCTTCTTCGCCAACGCCCTTGTGTTTAAGCTGTATGCCTCATCGGCTGCGTTTGGTCGTCAAGGTCGTTTCGAAACCGTGACGGCAGTCGCCCAGCCCAGGGCCTTGCCGTGGCCCGTCATCCTACCTGTCATCGTGATGGGGTGGTCCGGGCCGGGAAGAACCCTAAGCCCTCGATCCCATTTAGTGCCCGGCCCGTTTTCTTGACGGCGGGGGCGCATGAACGCGATTGATGGGTGTTCGGCGTCCTTGTAAAAAAACAGGGTCGGCGAGGGGGTTGCGCGCGTTTTTCATTGCCCGTGTCCATGTGGGCGGCCATGGACCCATCCGGGAATGGCGCTCGATTGTTGCCGCCCTGTTAACTTGGGTCGAAATGTTAACCTGTTAAGTTAGCAACTGTTAGCAGTTCATTAGCAATTGACTGGCCACCCGGAAGGGCAGAAACAATAAAAGCATAATAAATACTGTATGTTGTATGGACATATAGGTCAGACGTGCATTTGGCACAGGATTTGCCAAATATTGTGGCAATGTGTCACCGTTTGCGGGCTCATCGTTGGCGCCGGGCCCCGAGATCAAAACCGCCTCGGCGGTGGATAATAAAATCCTATCAGTCAATGAGGGAGGAACCATGATTCGCAAAATGATTTTTTCGGCAATGGCGGCCATCTTTGTCCTGACGACCGTGGGCAGCGTCCTGGCCATGGAGCAGGGTAACAAGCGCAAGGGCAAATACACTTACCGCAAGGTCTACAAGGCCTGTCATGCCCGCGGTGCCGTGGACACGGCCAAGCCGCCGCTGAACCCCGATGCCCACACCCAGGCCGAGTGGGAGGCGCTGTTTGACAGTGGCGACTACAAGGATTTTGGCTGCGAAGAGGAATGGGGCCAGCTTTCGGACGCGGCCGTCACCGACATCTTCACCTACCTGCACGCCCACGCATCGGATTCGCCGACACCGCTCAAATGCAAGTAGACGTCAACTCAAGGGCTGCCGGCGGCCGCCGGTGGTGCCAACCAATAATGAAGGACGGAGACATGAAATCCAAAAAGTTATTGACCCTCGGCCTGGCATTGTCACTTGTCGCCCTGATGACCTTCGGGTGCGCCAGCAACCAGAAAAACCAGGATGCGGCGGCGGCCGACACCAGTTGGCAGTATCCGCAGATCGTGGATGCGGCCTTCGTGGGGCCGTACGCCAAGGTGCCGATGCCGGCAGACGTGATGATCATCGATTCACGGCCCTACAAACCCAAGTATGTCAAGGGCCACATTCCCATGGCCGTGAGCATGCCCTACACCCAGTTCGATAAGCTGGCGCATCTGCTGCCGGAGAACAAGGACGCCCTCCTGATTTTCTATTGCGGCGGGCTGAAATGCAAACTCAGCCACAAGGCGGCCTTCAAGGCCGAGGCCCTGGGCTACAAAAACGTCAAGGTGTTTGCCGAGGGTTTCCCCGGCTGGATGGCGGTGCCCGGAAATTACGCCTCGGTCTCGGTGGAGTGGGTCAAGGCACAGATCGACAAGCAGGCCGACATGATGGTGGTCGACTCCCGCCCCAAGCGCAAGAAATACGACAAAGGGCACATTCCCGGGGCCGTCAGCATTCCGACCACCCAATTCGATCGCATGACCGCCGAGCTGCCCCAGGAAAAAGACACGCTGCTGGTGTTCTACTGCGGCGGGCTGAAGTGCAAGCTCAGCCACAAGGGTGCTCAGAAGGCCATTGCGCTGGGATACACCAAGGTCAAGGTGTTTTCGACCGGTTATCCATCCTGGAAAGCCTACGTCGGTCAAAGCGGCCAGGCCGCCAGCATCAAGGCCGGCGAGGAAGAGGGCAGCATCGAAATCGCGGCCTTCGAGGCGATCATGAAGGACAATCCCGGCAGCATTTATCTGGTGGACGTGCGCGATGCCGACGAATTTGCCCTGGGCAGTTTCAAGGGTGCCGTCAACATCCCAGTGGAAAATCTGGAAGCCCGGATCACGTCGCTGCCCGCCAACAAACCGGTGGTGTTTGTCTGCAGCACCGGGGCCCGCAGCGGCGAGTCCTTCTACATGGTCCAGGACCTGCGTCCCGAGTTGAAGGACGTCTACTATCTCGAGGCGGAGATTACGTTCAACAAGGACGGCTCCTACAAGATCGTTCCACCGCAATCGTAGATCATAAGTCTTTACCCGCGCCGCCGCCCGGAGAGACGGGCGGCGGCCGATCAGGCCGACCGGCCGTCTGCGCCGGCGGGCCATACCTTTGGGAATTGGGCATGAACCGAACAATGCGCATGACACGATTTCTGGCGGCGATTGCGGCTACGCTCTGGGTGCTGGGCGCCGCCGCTCCCGCCCTGGCGACCGCCACGGCCATGGCCGCTGACGCGCCCGGGCGCACCATGGCCCAGCAGGCCACCAAGGCGCTGCCGCCGTGGAACACAACGGATCACAGCAAACACGACGCCCTGAAGCAGGAATTCAAAACCGGCAAAGACATCACCGATGCCTGCCTGTCCTGCCACTCGGAGGCCGCCGCCCAGTTCCACCAGACGATTCACTGGACCTGGCAGGCGTCCCCGCAGGGCGAAGAAGCCAAATACGGCAAGGCGGCCCAGTCACTGAACAATTTCTGCATATCGGCCAACCGGAACGAGGATCAGAGCTGTCTTTCCTGCCATCCCGGATGGGGCACATCGCTCGACAGCGGGATCAACTGCCTCAACTGCCACAGCCGCAAGCAAGTCAACTGGGACGAGGCGGTCGAGGACCTGGCGGCCTTTTCCGAAGCCGGTGACGAGGAGTCGCTCGAGATTGCCGCAGAAATCCGGGCCGAACTCCAGGCCGCAGCCCAGGACATCGGGCGCCCTGAGCGGCAGAATTGCGGCGGCTGCCACTTCATCGGCGGCGGCGGTGACGGGGTCAAACACGGCGATCTGGACACCTCCCTGATCAAGCCCTCCAAGGCGCTGGACGTCCACATGGGGGTGGATGGCCAGAACTTTGACTGTACCCGCTGCCATACGACCACCCAGCACAATATCGCCGGACGGGTCTACACCCGGCCGGCCGCCACGGACCGCAAAAGCCTGATCGAAGACGATCTGACCGCCAAGATCACCTGCGAGTCCTGCCACAGTGCCACGCCGCATGCCAAGGGCTCCAAGGCCAACGACCACACCGACCGCGTGGCCTGCCAGACCTGCCACATCCCGGAAATGGCCCGCGAGCTGCCCACCAAAATGACCTGGGACTGGTCCACGGCCGGCAAGCTCAAGGATGGCAAGACCTATTACACCAAGGATGAATTCGGCAAGAAGGACTACCTCTCGATCAAAGGCAGTTTCACCTGGGCCAAGAACGTTCGGCCGGAATATTTCTGGTACAACGGCACGATCAAGTCGGTGACCGCCGCGGACATGATCGACCCGGGTGGTGAAGTGGCCGTTTCCTGGCCGGAGGGCGGCCCGGAGGATGAAAACAGCCGGATCGCACCGTTCAAGGTCCATCGCGGTCGTCAACCTTACGACAAGGTGCACAAGACGCTTCTTGTGCCCCTGCTCTCCGGCAATGAAGGCTATTGGAAGACATTGGACTGGCAGGGCGCCCTGGCCAAGGGTCAGGCCGCCAACGGCCTGCCGTACTCGGGCGATTTCGATTTTGTCGCCACCACCTATGTCTTTCCGACGACCCACATGGTGGCGCCCAAGGAAAAAACGCTGGCCTGCAACGAATGCCACACCCGTGACGACGGCCGTCTGCAGAACGTGGCCGGCGTTTACATGCCCGGTCGCGACCGGACCGGCCTGCTCGACATGCTGGGATGGGTGGCGGTGGCCGGTTCGCTTTTCGGCGTCTTCTGCCATGGCATCGGGCGCTGCCTGACCAACGGCAAGCGAGAGGAGTCCTGAGCATCATGAAAAAAATGGTTCCCATCTACCTCTATACCCGCTACGAGCGGTTCTGGCATTGGCTGCAGGCCGCCCTGATCGCGATCCTGCTGGTGACCGGTTTCGAGGTCCACGGCACGTTCAATCTCCTGGGATTCGAGCAGGCCGTCAACGTTCACAACTGGGTCGGCCTCACCTGGCTGGTGGCCTTCGCCTTCTTTGTCTTCTGGGTACACACCACCGGGGAGTGGAAGCAGTATGTGCCGACCACCAAGAAGATGTTCGAAGTCATCCGCTACTATGTGATCGGCATCTTCCGGGGCGAGTCCCACCCCTTCCCCAAGCGCAAGGAGGCCAAGCACAACCCGGTGCAGCGGCTGACCTATCTGGCCCTGGCCGCCGCCTTGCTGCCGGTGCAGATGCTGACCGGTTTTCTCTATTGGGGCTACAACGAGTGGGCGGCCTGGGGGCTCAGCGAATGGCTTTCGCTGGAGCTGGTGGCGGTTCTTCACATGGCCGGCGCCTTCGCCATTCTATGCTTTCTGGTCGTTCATTTATACATGATCACCACGGGTCATTCGATTACGGCCCACACCAAGGCCATGATCACCGGCTGGGAAGACGTCGAAGAAGGCGTCGTCATCGAGTCCTGGGAGAAGGCTTCGTGATTTAGAACTAAGGATGATACCTGCCGGGGCGTCCTCCGGTGGGATGGATCGACAAGACCCTTTCGGCATCGGCATGCCGGAAGGGTCTTGTTTTTACGCGCCCGGTGGTCGGATGTCATTTTTGTTTGAAAAACGACAATATTGTCTTGATATTTTTATTGAAGAACAAAATTGTAATTATGTTTTTCAAAGCTTCGGTACGCTATTGCGTGGGGTGGTGATTGAAAAACGATTAAATAACAATCGGATATAGGGATATGGCGCCAAGGGGTGCAGCTGGCACACCCTTTGCCAATACACACAGGCGAAATGGAAAAGGATCCCGCGCAGCGATCCACAACTGCCGGGTCCGCAAGGTTAACCGTATTTATCCGCGTGTCATCACTAACTTTCAATCTGATGTGAGGAACAGACCATGAAACGCTTGTTACCCATCCTGTTATTCGTAATGTTGAGTGCAACTGTCTGCTGGGCCGGCGACGAACCCCCCACTGCCCTGTCCAACAAGGCCGCCATCGATCTGGTGCAGGATCACGCCAACTTTCTGTGGACCCTTGTGGCCGCCGCCCTGGTCTTTTTCATGCAGGCCGGCTTTGCCATGGTGGAATCCGGTTTCACGCGGGCCAAGAACGCCGTGAACATCATCATGAAGAACTTGATGGACTTCTCCATGGGTACCCTGGCCTTCTGGGCCATCGGCTTCGGCCTGATGTTCGGCGCTTCGGCCACGGGGTGGTTCGGGACCTCCGGCTTTTTCCTGAGCGGCTTTACCGGTGAAGGCACCGAATGGGTGCTGGCCTTCTGGATGTTCCAGGTGGTCTTCTGCGCCACGGCCGCCACCATCGTTTCCGGTGCCATGGCCGAGCGCACCAAGTTTATCGGCTATCTTTGCTACAGCGCGCTCTTGAGCGCCTTCATCTATCCCATTTTCGGCAGCTGGGCCTGGGGCAGCCTGCTCGACGGCAGCGGCTGGCTGGAGGGCATGGGTTTTATCGACTTTGCCGGTTCCACCGTGGTCCACTCGGTGGGCGGCTGGGCGGCCCTGGCAGGCGCCCTGGTGCTCGGGCCCCGCATCGGTAAGTACACCAAGGACGGCCGGGTGCGGCCGATCCTGGGCCACAACATGCCGCTGGCCGCCCTCGGGGTCTTCATTCTCTGGCTGGGATGGTTCGGATTCAACCCCGGCTCCACCACCACGGCCGACAAAAGCATCGCCATGATCTTCGTGAACACCAATCTGGCGGCCGCCGCCGGGGCCGTATTCGCCCTGTTCACCTCCTGGTTCAAGTTCGGCAAGCCCGAGGTCGGCATGAGCCTCAACGGCGCGCTGGCCGGGCTGGTGGGCATTACTGCCGGATGCGCCAACGTGTCGCCCACGAGTTCCATCCTTATCGGCGCCGTGGCCGGCGTCCTGGTGGTCTTCTCCGTCATGTTCTTCGACAAGATCAAGGTCGACGACCCGGTGGGTGCCATTTCGGTACACGGGGTCTGCGGTGCCTGGGGCACCTTGGGGGCAGGCCTTTTTGACATGGGCGGATTCTCGCTGTCCGTTATCGGCGTTCAGCTGGTGGGCATCGGGGCCTGTTTTCTGTGGACTTTCCCGGCAGCCTATCTGATGTTCAAGCTGATCGACATCACCGTCGGACTACGGGTGTCCCCGGAAGAGGAACTGGAAGGTTTGGATATGGTCGAGCACGGCGGTACGGCCTACCCGGACTTCGAGGTCTCGTCCTATACCACCAGCCCGGGCTTCGGGGGTGACAGCAAGGGCGGCGGGCGCCGCGAGCCCACTGTGTCCCCGGTGCCGGAATTGGGAAGTTAACCCATCATGCAAATCGGTCGGTCGGCGCGTCCCGTATGCTCTCCCTCATGCGGCGTCGGCGCCGGCCGATCAATGACAGGAAGGGGCCGGCGACACCCTGGCCCGTGAAGGCAAGCGCTACGCGAATGGTATGCGACGCACCGCGCGGGGCATTGAAAGCAACCTCAAAAGGTCTGCTCCTCCCTCCCTCCGGCCCCTTCCTTCTTTCATCCGACCCCTAAAAAACGCCTTGGCGGCATTCGGCTGGCGCCCTGCCGCAACAGATCAATGGCCCCTGATCGGCCCCCTTACCGTGCCGGTGTCGGCTACCGGTACCGGACCGCGAGATCCCGTGTGCGGCAGCGGGCTGCTGAAGAGGAAACATGCCCGGTCGGGTGCCGAGAGTTAGGGCTGGCGTGGGCAACTGATTCCAGTAGCCTTTGTGACGCGCCTCACGCAGTCTTTCGTATTTTTCGGTAATATCCCGGTAAGGGGGCCGGCCTTCCGCGGCAGACGCGGTCGGGTTCCGGTGGAAGTGGGACGATAGCTGATCGGGAGTCAAGTTGGTGCCTGATCCGGGACGCATCCGGGATTCTGCTTGGGAATTCGGGTTGGTATTGCCCGGACTGGCGGGGCGGTCCCAGTTTTATAGACCCGTCGCATGCGATAGTTGCCAGGCGGTGCACTGCGAATACCGCCGCCGCGTGCGCCACCGTAGCCACCATCGCCGCACCCTCCCGGTCCACCGGCGCGGGCCATGGCTTCGCAGCCGGCCAGCAGGAGGACTCCGACCGAGAGTGCCAGGGTCACGATGCTCATTAAGGGATTTGTTCTACGCAAGGGGCCCCGCTTTCAAGGTCGTTCCCTGTCCGCAGGAACTGCCGATGACACCGCCATTGAGTGGTCGGCAGCATGGTCGTAAGGAAGGAATGTCATCACCTTCAGGTTTCTTTCATGTGCCGAAACACCTGGTGATGGAAAACATGGGCCGAGCGGGTGGTAAAGACAAACGTCGGGCATGGCGTCGATCCGGGGTGCCGTTTTTGCGGGCGCGGGCGACAGATATGACGCCCGCCGCCGGGCGGCTCAATCACTCCGGGGCCCTTCGACCACCACATAGTTCACTTCGCCGTTGGAGTAGGCGCGGCGATACCAGTTGCCGCCGCACGCGTAGTAAGTGATGCCGTCAACGACCACCTCGGCTTCGCACTGGTCGTCGTCCCAGTAATCGGATGAATAGGTCGTCCCCAGTTCTTCGCGGTAGCGCCGCTCACGATATTCGTCGCGGTGCGCGTCGCGAATGTTCTCTCGCCGGCGCTCACGGGCTTCACGCCTTTCCGCAAGCTGGTCGTGTATTTCCTGACGGTCATCCGGACGCGCTTCCGGCGGCACTGCCGCAGTCGGAGGGAGGGGGCGAGCCGGCGTGGGGCGCGGTGCACCTCGCGTGCGCAGACGTTCAGTCGAACCGGTCCGCGTGGGCCGGCGCATGCCAGGCTGGTGTCTCGGTCGCGCGTGCAAATTTCCCCGACTGGCCGGCCCCATCCGATGATGGTGCATGCGTCCCACCCGGTGGCTGCCGCCGCGTCCGCCTCCCGGGCCCCGTGCCATCGCCTCTTCGACGATGATACTGAAAAAAACGGCGACGGCCGCGATGGCGACGGCACTCGGTAAGGAGCGTTGAATCCGCACTAGTCATCTCCCTTTGATTTCCGCTCGCCCAAGGCCTTTTCGATTTCGACCAGGAAAGGAATGCGCTCGACACCTTCAGGGGGCGTAAACAAGAAGTCCGCGTCGGCAACTGCGGGTGCCATGTTCCAGTTTTCGAAATCCGCCCAAAACTTAGGCTGCCCCGCCTCGTCGCGGTAAGTGATGGTGAGGCGCACGGGCAGCGGCGCGCCCGTCTCCGGGATCCAGATCTCAAAATCGATCTCGTCGGTGCGGCCGGCCAAGTGCACACAGGGCACATCCGTAACGACGGAGACCTCGACGAAAACGAGCGCTTCGAGCCGTTTTTCGATTTCCTCCGGAAAGTCGCTCCGGAACATGAGCGCCAATGGCAGGCGCATCCGGAGATCGCTCAGAAAGTAAACCAGCATCTCGTCGATGCTGGCGGTCTTTTCGGTCTGGGCGAATACGTTCCGGGTCCGGTTATAGGCCGTAATCCGGCGCCCATCGAACAGCACCACGCTCTCTTCGCCATGACTTTTCAGAATATCGGCCCGCAGCCGATCGGGTCGCACGACGGTAATGCGGTGTCGCTCGCCGAACTCGATTTTTTGGCCCCAGTCCTGGAGCACGTCGAAACCCATTCGCACGGTGGTCTGGAATTTCTGGGCGCTGGAAATAAACTGCGCCAGTCGATCGAAATAATCCCGTGGATCTTCGGGGGCCTTTGAGACGGCCGGATCGACGGTGCCGGGCGATGCACAGCCGGCCAGCAGGAAAAGCAGCACCAATACACGAGTGACGGACAACTGGGTGGGGATCATGCGCCATCCTCCTTGGAGGCCATCCTTAGATCGTTTGATTTTGAAGTCAAGGGGTCTTCTGGTCCGGCCGGCGTCGCGGCGGCAGGGGGGCGGCGGGAAGCGCGCCGGATCGACACATGGAGCCCGGGGGCGCAAAGTCCCACCGGGCCCTCAAGTGCTGCCAGCGCGAGAGAATTCCGTTCAGGCCGACGGCTCGGCCAGAAGCCGGTCGTGCATCTGCTGGGAATAGATCTTCTTGCGGTTCGAGGCCTCCTGAATCGTTTTCAGGACCTTCATGGGTTTGTCCGGGCTGCGGCTGAAATCGTACATCTCCACGGTCTTGCCGCGGGCGTCGGCCAGAATGGCCCGGCCGACGGGCGAACGGGTGATCACCGTGGTCCACCCCTGTTCGGCCCCGATGCCGCCAAAAGATATGTCGGCGTATTCGGCGGCGTAATCCGGGCAGTAGTGGCATGCGAAACGCTTCATGAACTCCAGTTCGGCCAGCGGGATCGACTTCTGCGCCCCGGTCTTGAGGGTGATGAGAAGGGCGTCACGCAGGTTGACCTTGTCGACATCCTGCCACTTGAAGCCGCCTTTCTGCTCCAGGGCCTGGCGCTCCTTTTCGTTGAACAGGAAATTACCCGAGCAGAATAGGCCCAGGCGGTAGCGGATGGAATCGGAAGGCACGATGCTCAGCGCCTCCATCTTGCGCAGGGCCTTGATCTGGCAGGGGGTGCCCACCATGGCCACGCGCCGCAGGCCCTTCTGCAGAATCGGACGGAATTCCTGGACCGAGGGCGAGTAGGTCGAATAGTCGTGGCCGAAGTGCTTCATGCCGTGGGAGCTGTCGATGTAGAAACCGGCCGCCTCGATGATCTCGTCGCGCGAGGTGGCCAGCCAGGGGTCGCGTTCGAACGGGCCGGTCTGTTTGGTGACGATGGCCCCGTCGATGTGGCCGCGGTCGAAAAGATGCACCAGCAGGGCGGTGACCACGCCGCCGTCCGTGGCCCGGGCACGAATCTGGGGGTCGGTCGAACGTGCCACGGCAGTGTCCAGCACGCGCCCCATGGGCGGTTCCCATCCGGCCACCTGGCGGGTCTCCTCCTGCATCTCGTCGATTTCCGGACAGATGCTGTAGCACAGCCCGCACTCGATGCACTTGGCCCGGTCGGCGAACTGGGGCATGCCCTCTTCGCTGAGTTCCAGCGCCCCGTAGTTGATGGCCGTGCAGAAGGTGACGCAGCCGCCGCAGTGGTGGCAGAGGCCGGGTTTCTGCACTTCGTCGATCAGGTTCTCAAAGGTTTTCATGCGTCCTCCTAAACTTCCGGCCTGGGGTAAAGGCCAGCCGCTTCGACGATTTCGGGGACTTTTTCCTCCCACTCGATGGCCATGATGTGAAAACCACGCACACCTTCGCATTCCTTGAGCCGCTCGATGGACTCGATGCACATTTTAATGCCTTCCTCGGCCTGCTTGTCCTTGGGCGTGTCCGCCAGCCGCTGGACGACCTCGTCGGGCACGTCCATTCCCGGCACCCGGTTTTTCATGTAGCGCGCCATGCCGGCGGACTTCATCGGGGTCAGCCCGGCCATGATGGCGGTTTCCTCGTGCAGGCCGCGGTCGCGCACCCCCTGCATCCACTCCTCGAACTTGTCCAGGTTATAGATGCACTGGGTCTGGATGAATTCGGCCCCGGCTTTCACTTTCTTGGCCAACCGCGGCACGCGGATTTCGAACGGGTCGGCAAAGGGGTTGGCCGCCGCACCGGCGAACATCTGAGGCGGGCGTTTGATGTCGTCGCCGCCCAGGAACTTGCCCTCGTCGCACATTTGCCGCACGGTCTGCAGCAGCTGCATCGAATCGAGATCGTGCACGTTCTGGCCCTTGGAGCAGTCTCCAAAGCTCTGGTGGTCGCCTGACAGGCAGAGGATGTTGTGGATGTCCCAGTGGGCCGCTCCCAGGATGTCGCTCTGCAGGGCGATGCGGTTGCGGTCGCGGGTGACCATCTGCAGCACCGGCTCCAACCCCATCGTCTTGAGACGGATGCAGACCGCCAAGGAACAGGTCCGGCAGACCGAGGTCTGGTTGTCGGTGATGTTGATGGCATCCACGTGGTTTTTAATCAATTCGGCTTTTTCGACGATCCCGGCGGGATCGCTGCCGCGAGGCGGACCGCACTCGGAGGTGACGGCGTAGTGGCCCGCAGCCAGAATCTTTTCCAGTTTGCTTGGCGTTTTAGCTGTCATGCTGCACATCCTCCCTGACGAGTTTTCTTGGGCCGCCGGCCCGGTCGGTGGACCAGTCCTTGATCGGGGTGAGTTCTTCGTAGGTGTCGAGCTTGTCCAGCAGTTTCAGGCGGTCGACGATCAGCTGCCAGGCGCAGTCCACGTCTTTGCTGATTTCGCATTTACCATTGGTGGAACCCCCGCAGGGGCCGTTCAACACCCGTTTGGCGCAGCGGGCCACGGGGCAGATGCCGCCGAACTTGCCCACTTTACAGTTGCCGCAGGCCTGGCAGCGCTCGGTGTAGACGCCGAGTTCTTCCACCGCCCCGAGGAACGTGGTGTTCAGGCCGGGGTAGACCGGTTTGGGGTATTTCTCGGCCATGAACTGGACGCCGATCCCGCAGGCCGTGCTCAGGACGGCTTCGGCCCACCCGACATCCTCTTCGGTCTTTTCGAAGAACTCGTGCTCGCACTGGCGTTCGATGCCCGAGTCCTTGATCTCGATTTCGACCCCCTCCTGGGTGGCTTTCATCCGCAGCATGGAGGCCAGGATCTCGGCTTCCTTGTTGCCGCCCTGCTGGCAGACGGCCACACAGGTGTTGCAGCCGAACACCAGCACCTTTTTATGGTCTTTGATGCTCTCCCAGAGTTCTTCCAGAGGTTTCTGTTCGCCCACGATCATGGCAGTTATCTCCTTTCCCGCGCCTGAATAGCAATCCGTATGGGAGAAGGACCGAGTTGCTGGATCCTTTCCGTGAATTCGTTGCAGATCTCCGCCCAGCGCGGCCCCATGGCGGCTGACAGATTGTACATTTCCAGCCGTT
>JASJCV010000047.1 GCA_030065275.1 Desulfobacterales bacterium
CCAAGGCCCTGCATGGCAATCCTTACGACGGCCACTTGTTAACCTGAAGCTTTTTTGTGGCCAGCCTTCTTCACCGTCTGGCCAATGCTCCAGGCGGGTGCCCATTGAATACCGATCCGACTGTAGCAGTTTGCTCCGCCTATCCCGAATTAAGCGTCGGATGCTTGGCCCGTCTTTCCATTTGAACGGATGCCCTGCCACTGGGCGCATCAAGTTGCCGGGAGGTATTTATGATTGACGATGCGATTCGTTCAATTATCGACCTATTGAAACTAAAAAAGGACGTAAAAAAAACTGATCTGGAAATCGATAGGCTCAAGAGGGAAAAAAACGAATCGGAGTCATTGATAAAAGTTGCGTCTGAGAATGACATCAAGAAATACGATCCGAAAGTACGGCGTCTGAATCAAAAACTGGCGGAAAGACCTGCCAGAAAGATGTTGTTGAGCCGGCCGGTCCTCATCGCCATAATCGTGATTGCAATGGCCGTTATGATAGTTGAAGGCTTAATCATCTATAAGATAATATTCAAATGAGGCCGCCATTTGATTCATCAATCAATGCTTTTGATCGGCCTCGGAATACGAACGGCAGCGATGCCGATCCGCCCCCGATACCCAAAAATCAAGGGGCTGAAGACGACAGGCGGTAACTCTTTTTTTTTTAGACGTTTTGTCAGCGCCATGTCGCACGGATTAATCGATCCTCTCACCACCGCAACCACCACAGAACATAGCCCGAAAACCGCCGCCAAACCAAAGACCATCAAACGCGCCCTTACCGTGAGCCGCTATCCAAGCCTTGCAATAACGCTTGATAATTTAAATCAATATCAATTTCTGGTATGCTGCTCGGCCACCTGGAAAAATCCGTGGGTGCTTTTGCTGTCCATAGGCCTCAGGCTCCCGCCTGGTGAATTGCCATGCGGTCCTGTTGGTTTTTATCTTGCGTTGCCGCCTACTGTGTTAGGGGCGTGCGATGCGACCTCTTATTCTGACTGCCACGGGTTTGTTCCTGGCAGGTTGCGTCAGCAACCCCGGTGTCGACACGCTGAATCCCGCCGAGCGCGAATCATTCAAAAGGATCCAGATCCTGGACAATAACGTCGACCAGCCCCACGAGGTGATCGCCAGGGTCAAGGGCAAAGAATGCCACACGACGGCGGAGCAGTCCCGGAGGCGGACGTCGGGAGATGCCATTACGGTGCTGAAGGTCAAGGCGGCCAGGCTGGGTGCGGATGCCATTACCAACGCCCAATGCGATCGCCACATGACCATCGACTGGCGCAGCGATTGCTGGAGTTCGATGCTGTGCGTCGCTGACGCCGTCAAATTTCAATAAGCCGCCGGTCAACACCCGTTAGCGGTCGCCAGGGCTCCGATTCAACGGCTCGCTGCCCGGACAACCGCCATCGCCAGTTGCTGTTTTCCCGGAATTCTTTTTTGGTGCCGGCGTGTAAAAACATGTCGCACCGGTCAGACGGAGTTTCTAAAATGACATCGTCCCCCCCGCTAAAAATCCTCCACCTGCTGAGTCAACGGCCGGATTCCACCGGCAGCGGCATCTATCTCCAGGCCATGGTGCGCGAGGCCGCCGTCCGCGGGCACGACAACTATGTCGTCGCCGGCATCCAATCCGAGCGCCAAACCGAACTCGACGGCATCGGGACCGATCGATGCCGTTTCGTTGTGTTTGACGGCGAGGACATCCCTTTCCCCATTCCCGGCATGACCGATATCATGCCCTACCCCAACACGCGCTTCAGGGATCTATCCACGTCCGAACTGGAGATCTACGAAGCGGTCTTTACGGACGTCCTGAAGGAGGCGGTGAACGTCTTCCGTCCCGATATCATCCACAGCCATCATCTCTGGCTGTTGAGTTCCCTGGCCCGGCGCCTTTTTCCGCAGATTCCCATGCTGACCTCATGCCACGGCACCGATCTGCGCCAGTTCCGCAATTGCCCGCACCTGCGCGACCGGGTCCTTTCCGGGTGCGGACATCTGAATGCCGCCCTGGCCCTGAGCAAGGCCCAAAAAACGGATATCATCCAGAGCTACGGCCTGCCGCCAGAGCGGGTGGTGGTCACCGGGGCGGGGTTTGACGACCACCTGTTCGTTCCAGGCGTCAAACCAGCGGCCGAACCGGTGCAACTGGTCTATGCCGGCAAATTCATCCGGGCCAAGGGGCTGCCCTGGTTGCTGCGGGCTCTAACGCAGGTGGCCGCGCCCGATTGGCACCTTCACCTGGTCGGGGGGGGGCGTGGCGCGGAAAGGGACGAATGCCTGGTCTTGGCCAAAGCCCTGGGGGATCGTGTCCGCGTGCACGGCCAGATACCCCAGGCGCGCCTCGCCGAAATTTTTCGCGAGGCTCACGTTTTTATCCTCTCGTCGTTTTTCGAGGGGCTGCCCCTGGTGGTCCTGGAGGCGCTGGCCAGCGGCTGCCGCGTGGTTGCCACCGAGCTGCCGGGGGTGCGGGAGGTGGCAAACGGCATCAGCGACGAATACATCGCCCTGGTCCCCCCGCCTCGGCTGCGCCAGTTGGACCAGCCCTATGCCGAAGACCTCCCGGACTTCGAGCGCCGTCTGGCCGCGGCCCTTGACCGCCAGATGGGTGCTGCCGTCCGGCAGCCGCAAATCGATTTTAACCCCATCACCGCCATGCTGGCGGCCCGCACCTGGCGTGGGGTCTTCGCCCGGATCGAGTCGGTCTACATTAGGCTGATCGGACCCCGGTACTAAAAACCGGTCAACAAAATGCTCCGGTCACCGGTTGCGGTTCAGATTTCCAGGAAAACCCAAACGACTTTCGGAGGACCGGCCGGGACAAAAACGGCGCAGGGCTCAGGCTGTCATTTTGTGTTTGGGTTTTGAAAGAAGACAGCGAAGCCCGAGGGCTCCGCTGTCGGGGGAGGTTTGAGGCAATCTTCCTTGTAGGCAGGTCAATTGACCTCAGCGAAACTTATAATCACTATGCCAGCGAATGCAAATCGGCTCTGGGGCTAATCATTCTATATGGTCATATCCCAGACGAAACGTCTTTTCCTGCCGCTGCGCGACTTCTCCTGTTGCTGATCGTCGCGGGTATCTATTTTCCCATTCCTCCAGCGGCCGTCGACCGCAAATAACCCAGGCCGCCGGCGTTCTGGAGCCATCCCTGCCCCAGGCGGTTCACCCATTCTCCCGGCCCGAAGCCCCACCGCTCCACCTGCCGGTATCCGCCATAACCGATCCACTGACCCATCCCGTCATTCAGCCCCTGCCACCACCGGTTGAAGCCGTCAGCAGCGCCCCTGCGCCGGCAGATTTGAGGCGACGGCAAGCAATCCACCGCCGGCCCACGCTGCCATGACCGATCCTTGGAATCGGCCGCTATTTTTGCTACCTTGAATATGAATATACCCATGCGGCGAGCTTGCCCTGCATTTCCATCAGGCCCCTAAACCGCAAGCCCGCCTTCCTCCATACCCGGCCAATATGAGGTGAAAGAAGCGCATGTCGACACAAGACGAACGCACCAATAAAATCGTGGTCCTTTTACTGGTCGCTTTGATTTCGGCCCTTTTTCTGTCCATGATCCGGTCGTTTCTGATGGCCATTTTCATGGCTGGCATATTTTCGGCCCTGGCCCAACCCGTATACCAGCGACTGGTATGGCTTTTCGGGGGCCGCCGTGTACCGGCCTCAATGACCACCCTGTTCCTGATCGTCCTCGTGGTGCTGCTGCCCTTGAGCATTCTCGTTGGGGTCGTCACGGCCCAGGCCATTGCGGTCAGTCAGTCCGTGCAACCGGCCGTTGAAAAATTCCTTTCCGAGCCCACCGTGTTTTCCGCCTATCTGGACCGCATCCCCTATATCGATCAAATCGTCGTCTACAAAGAAACCATCCTGCGCAAAGCCGGCGAGTTCGTCGGTTCCTTGAGCAAGTATCTGATCCGCAATCTGGGTTCGGGCGCGTTGGGGACTGTCAATTTTCTGTTCATGTTCTTCATCATGCTCTACACCATGTTCTTTTTTCTCATGGACGGCCACAAGCTCCTGGCCCGCATTCTCTACTACCTGCCGTTGCAAAACGACGAGGAGCGCCAGCTTCTGAATCGTTTTACCTCGGTCACACGCGCCACCATTAAAGGCACGATCGTGATCTGCATTCTGCAGGGCGGTCTGGCCGGTCTGGGGTTTTTTGCCGTCGGCATCAAAGGGGCCGCCTTCTGGGGAACGGTCATGGGCGTGCTCTCCATCATACCGGGCATCGGCACTGGACTGGTGTGGATACCCGCGGTCGTCATCCTGATTGCCATGGGACACTACGTCAAAGGCGTTGGTCTGGCGCTTTTCTGCGGCCTCGTGGTGGGCAGCGTCGACAATCTGGTGCGGCCCTCCCTGGTGGGCAAGGACACCGAGATGCACGACCTGTTTATCCTGTTCGGCACCTTGGGTGGCATTGCGCTTTTCGGAGTGGTCGGCATTATTATCGGACCACTCATCGCCGCCCTGTTCGTCACGATGTGGGAAATATATGGTGCGGTTTTCAGGGATGTGCTGCCGGCCACACCCGGCTTTTCGGTCCGGCCGCCAATGGATTCCGCCGACAAGGATGAGCCCGGGCCCCAGTAGCAATCTCCGCGCGCGTCCCGCCCAAATGGGCGTGGGTTGCGCTTACCCCACCCCCCTAGTGACAGGACCGGACATCAAGGACAGGTTTCATTACGCCAGCCGCTATCCGCCACCGAATTCAACTTCTGATCCGTACGGTATATACCCAATTTTTCCAGTAATTTAGGCCGGTCAGTCGGTCTGGTGCCCCCGGGGTGGCCGGCGGCGGGAAAAAAATGGAATAAAAGTGCGGCCTGCGGGATCATCAGGGCTAGGAACAACGTAAATCCCGCGGCCCTCTAAAAAGGGCTCGATCATAAGGAGAGCCAGCCATGAAACTTACCGCCCCAATGACCATCCAGCTGATGATGCTCAGTTTGCTATTGTCCGCCCCCGCCTTTGCCTTCGAGGGCCGCACGGCCTACGAGTCCGGAGACGGTCACTGGATCTATTTCGGACCGGCCCCGACCGAGCCGTGGACCGCCTCCCGTGTCATGCCGGCCAAACGCTCGCTCGAGGGCTCCGTTCGCCACGATGCCCTGCGGCACTATGCCATGCCACGCTATGAGCTGCCGGAATCGGGCGAGGTGATTGCTTTCGGCAAGAACGATGACGCCACTGCGCCCGCCGCCAGCGTGCGCCGTCCCCGACCGGATTCGACCGATAAGCGCTGGGAAGTTTTTGAACTGCCGGAAAGCGGCGGAACCATCCGGTTTGCCAGGGAAGTGCCGCACCGGCCTGCCGATGAAACCGTCGTGGCACGGCATGGGGATTCCACCGTACGATGAGCGCATTTGCCAGACAGCCGGAGGTGCGTAATCATATGTTAGCAAATTGGGAACATTCGCCCACCGGCGAGTGTCCTGATTCGTCCGCCTCAAACGGCCGCCGACCATGCCTTAACGCTGCCGGCATCACCACTCCAGGAACGCGAAAACATGAAATTGCCGGGATTTGCCGCGAATATCCTCTCCCCCGGGCGGGGGCTGACACGAGAAGATTTTTGGCAGGACGCCGCCCCTTACGAGGGTATGCTTTACCGGGCTGCTTTTCAGTATACCGGGAGCCGGTTCGATGCCGAAGACCTGGTCCAGGAAACATACCTGGCAGCATTCCGGAGTCGGCACCAGCTCAGGGACCGCCGCAAACTCAAAAGCTGGCTTTTCGTCATTCTACGCAACAGCTTTCTCAAAAGGGCCGGACGGCAGGGCACCGGGCCGGATCTGGCCTACGAAGACGGCATCGACTACGACTATCTGGACCAGCTGGCGATTTTCACCGCATACGAAGATGCCCAGCAGCGCCTGGAGCGCAAAGCCACGGCCGAGGATATCCACCAGCACTTGAAGGCGTTGCCCGAACACTATCGATCGGTGCTGATTCTCTACTTTCTCGAGGAATTTTCATATCAGGAGATCGCCGACATGCTGGAAATACCACTGGGGACGGTTATGTCGCGGCTCGCGCGCGGCAAACAGCGCCTCAAGGTCGCTTTGATCCGTCAGCGGGCGCATCGCTCAAGTCGCGAAAAGGTGATTCCATTGAGCCGTAAAGGATAGACGACGCATGGACTGCCAAGAATTCAAACGCTGGTTGATCGACCGCGACGATTGCAGCGAGAAAAAAGCGCAGCAGGCCCATACCCACCGCGCGCGGTGCACGGACTGCGACCGGCTCCACAGCGCCGACGAGGCGCTGGAACGAACGATGGTCGATGGCTTTCATTCCGCCGACGTGCCGGGGGGGATGGCACGACGCGCCCGCGCCCTGACCGAGGTGGTAGAGCCCACCCCCGCGACCGCTTGGACCGCCGGCTGGCGAAAGGTGCTGGTACCATCCATGGCGCTGGGCGTGCTCGTGGCATTCTTGATCTGGAACCCCCGGGCCACGCCTTTGATCACGCTGGATGCGATCGGCACTTATGCGTTGGCCAACCACAACCGGGCTGATATGACCATGGCCTTTACTGCCGACGAGATCTCCGACCCCAAGGAGTGGTTTTACCAACGCCTTGATTTCCGCTTTGCCATGCCGAATTTGAGTCAGCGCCAATTGACTTTCCTGGGAGGACGCGAGTGTACTCTCGGACCCAAAAAGGCGGCCTATCTCTTTTACGACGACAATGGCGAAAGAATATCGGTGTTCATCATCCCCGCCCGCCATATCGAGGGCCCGCTCCAGGCCGATCGCCGCTATCGGATCGACATGCCCCATCACCGCGTGGAGCTCTGGAAAATGGATGCCATGATTTGCATCCTGGTGCAGGATCTCACCACCCGCCGTTCAACGACCACCTGACCTGCCGCCGTCGCACGCAGACCTGACCCACACCCGAAGGCCCTCCTCCGCAATCTGTCCCCGCGGAGGCCGATGGTGCCCCGATGGCGTCTCCATCGCGGGCCACGTTTTTTTCTTGTATATCCGGCATTCGGGCTTTAAACTGCCCCCTAAAAAACCACGCCCTTGGGCGCGACCGCCAAAGGAGGATGCAATGCCCTTAACCGTCCGCACCGTTCAAAAAGCGCTGGGGGCTTATGTCGTCGCCCCCACCGGCCAAATCAACGGCCAGACCTATGACGTCCTGGAAGACGAGCTCGATACACTCTTGGCCCAAAAACCCGCCCTGATCGCCATGGACCTGGCCCAGGTCGACTACCTCAGCAGTGCCGGCATCCGCGTCATCCTCAAGTCACAGAAAGCCCTCAAGGCCCATGATGGCAAAATGGTGTTCATGCACCTGCAGCCCCAGATCCGCAAGGTCTTCCAGATCATCGAGGCCCTTCCGACCATGCAGGTCTTCAAAAATTTCGAGGAAATGGACGAATATCTGGATCGGATTCAGAAGAAGGTGACAGGCGAAATCGTGGACGACGATTGATGCCGGGCGACCACTGCCCGATAGGGCCGTGGATGGCGGCGCTTGGGGTTAGATCACGCGTGCAGCCAGCCAGGCCGGGAAGCAAAAAAGCGGGCGTCCATCTCAGTCCGGAACGTCGCTGTAGGCGTCAGCCACCTGGCGGAACCGGTCTTCGGTGGCATTGAAGGCCGCGACCACGCGCGGGTCAAAGTGCTGGCCCGCGCCCGCACGGATGATATCGCCGGCCTCCTGGTGGGTCATGCCGGATTTATAGACCCGCTTGCTGACCAGGGCGTCGTAAACATCGGCCACCGCCACCAGCCGGGCGGACAGGGGAATCCCCTCTCCCTCGGTACCATAGGGATACCCGGAACCGTCCCATTTTTCGTGATGCCCGTAAGTGATCTCCATGGCCCGGCGCAGATACTCGGTGGCTTTGAGTTCATGGTCGGCGGTCCCCAACCTTTCCCGGACTTTGCCGATGGTGTCGCCGCCGATTTCCGGATGCAGTTCGATGACCCTACGCTCCTCGGGCGTGAGACGTCCGGGCTTCTGCAGCACCGCATCCGGGATGCCGACCTTGCCGATATCGTGTAGGGCCGAAGTCGCTTTGACGTGTTCGATCCACTGCTCGCTGATCGCCGGATCGGTCTTGGCGAGCTCGCGCGCCAGTATTTCGACATAGCGCTCGATTCGCTCCAGGTGTTTGCCTGTATCGTCGTCACGGCTCTCGGTAAGCTTGGCCATCCCGAAGATAATGGCATTCTGGGCTTTGAGGACTTTGGCCTGTTCGGCCTCGAGTTCGCGGGTGCGCGCCTTGACCTTCTGCTCCAGATTTTCGTTCAGGTCCCGCAATTCGAAATTAGCGGCCTCCAGCCGCCGCTGGAGGCAGCGCAGGGTTAGATGGGTTTCGACGCGGGCAATGACTTCCTCGGGCTGGAACGGCTTGGTGATGTAGTCGACCGCGCCGAGCTGAAGCCCTCTGACCTTGTCTTCCGTCTGTCCCAGAGCGGACAGGAAAATAATCGGAATGTCATGGGTCTCCGGGTCGGCTTTGAGTTGCCGACAGACCTCGAATCCGTCCATCCCCGGCATCATGATATCCAGCAGAATCAGATCCGGCTGGGCCTTGTTGGTGATCGCCAGGGCGCTTTCGCCATTTTTGGCCACCAGCAGACGATAGCCGCGTCCCGCCAGCGTCTGGGACAACACCTGGAGGTTGGTGGCATTGTCGTCCACCATCAGAATGCTGTCCTGGGTCTCCCGCACCTCGCAGGCGCGTTGAATGGTCTCGTCCATGGTTTAATCTCCACTGGCTGACATCGGCGCGTAGGGCCGTGCCGCGCGATCGTTCAGACCAGCTTGAAAGCGACGAAGGCCTGATCATCGTCGGCCGGGCGCCCTCCCGCAAAACGGCTTAAATCTTCCATGACAGCCTCACACAGACGCTCCGGTGAACCGGCCGCATGATTCTGGAGCACCGTCAGCAGGCGTTCCTCACCGTAGATCGCTTCGCTCGCGCTGAACCGCTCCGTCAAGCCGTCGGTATAGGCCAGCACGAGGTCCCCCGGCGCCAGATCGAACGTGGTCACCGGGACATCCCCGAAATCGTCGAAGCCCAGCACCATCACTCCCGGAACGTGGCTCTCCGTGGCTTGGCCGTCCGCCGCGCGGTAGAACATCGGGGGCGGATGTCCGGCGCGGGCCACCTGCACCCGGCGCTGCGCAATGTCCACCGTCATGTAGAGCCCGGTGACAAAGCTGGGTTCGGCCACTTTGCAAAGATGGCGGTTCAGCGTCTGAATCATGCCCCCGGGGTCGTCCCACAGGTGTTTCTGAGAGCGGAACAGCGCACAGGTCATGGCCATCAGGACGGCAGCCGGAGTGCTGTGGCCCTCGGCGTCGGCGACCATGACGCCGATCTTGTCCGCATCGATTTTCACCACGTCGTAGTAGTCCCCCCCGGCGTAGCGGCTGGTCTCGTAATGAGCCGCCAGTTGAAGACCCTCCATGGCGGGCAGCGACTTGGGAAGCAGGTTGCGCTGCACCTTTGAGACGGTCTCCAGCTCGCGCTCCAGCTGGTCTTTCTGCTGTTGGACCTCCCGACGCAGGCGGTGAATGGTCAGGTGGGTGTCCACCCGCGCCAATACCTCCTCGGCCTGAAACGGCTTGGTGACGTAGTCCACCGCCCCCAACTCCAACCCCCTTACTTTGTCGCCGGTCTGATCCAGGGCTGACAGGAAGATCACCGGAATATCGGCGGTCTTCGCTTCGGCTTTCAGACGGCGAATGACCTCGTAGCCGTCCATGCCCGGCATCATGATGTCCAAAAGGATCAGGTCCGGATGGGTCTTGCGGCTGATGGTCAGTGCGGTTTCCCCGTTCTTGGCCACCAGCAGCCGGGACTGGCGGCTCTGCAAAGTTTCCATGAGAACCTGCAAGTTCAGAGGATTGTCATCCACCAGCAGGATGCGTTCTTCAGGTTCGGGATTCGCTGCTGCGGTCATGGGTTCACTTTCGATAGGTTGCGGCCTGGCCGGACGACGGTGCCGGAGTCACTGAACAGGGTGGATAGCACGCATGGCGCCAAAAAGAAACCGTCGGACCGGTGCAGGCTAACCGGTGCAGGCGGACCGGCTCGGGCTTCCGGCGGTCTAAAATTTCATGCGCACGCCGCTCATGACGGCGTTGACATCATCGAAATCCGTGCTTCCCTCGCCCCGGTCGAGTTCGTGCCAGCGATATCCCAGATAGTACTCCATCCCCCAATCGGGGATGTCCTGAACGACCTGCACCCCCATCGAGGTGGCGTCGTCGTCATCTTGGGCGACGTCCTCGTTGCGAGCATAGTCCACCGAAAAGCGCGTCTCGCCGGCATCGATGAATTGGGCCCGGTAGCCCAGCTTGGCGTAGTAGAAAACCGGGTCGTCGTCGCGGTCCGAACCGTCCGGATTGGTCGCATCGTTTTCAAGATCCTGGACGCCGCCGGCCACCGTCAGGTTGATCCCGCTGCTGTGCAGAATCGAAAAGCTGCCGTTGTACTGATCGTCGACCGTGTCGCTGATCGCCTGGGGATTGGCGTAGGCCACGGCGCCTGCGGCCTTGAAATGCTGGCCCCACCGGGCGGCGTATTTGAGCGCGACGTCGCCGCCATCCGAAAGCGCGCCGAGGGCGAGCGTAAACCCCGCGAAATTGGGAGAATCATAACGGATCCGGTTCCGCCGCCCGAGCCCGTCAAAGTTGTCGAAGGCATCGCCCACCGTCACCGTCGAGAGGGTGTTGGTGTCTTTGTCGTAAAAGCGGATGCCCCCGGCCATGTCCTCGACGGACGAATAGCCGACAAGGGCTGTGCCCGACAGGTCGAACTCCGCCGTATCATCGGAGGCCGTCGAGCCCTTGCCCAGGTAAAGCTTGCCGAAGCGTTTGGAAGTAATCTGGGCGTCGATCCAGCGGTCGTCGAACGAGGCGCCGTCCGGATTTTTATCCTTCTGGTTGACCAGGTTGCTGGCGTTGGACTGGTACTCGAACTCCATCCGCGTACCGACGGTGATGTCTTCGTTAACCCTGGCATCGCCCAGAAAGCCGATGCGCGAGGACGAGGCATCGTTGTCCACGAAGTAATAGTCCGCGCTGTCGCCGTCATCGGCAACCATGGCGGCCCGGTTGACCTGGCCGTAAAGCTCGAGCTTGACCTTGTCTTCCTTGTGGCTCACCATGGCCTTGGTCGGTGTCGGATCGGCGACCAGGGCGATTTCCTGCTTGGCCGCCTCCATGACCTCCTCCTTCATGGTGCCCATCTGTTGCTGCAATTTTTCGATGGCCTTGGCCTGGGCTTCGATCTGGCGCTGCTGCTGCTGGATGAGTTCTTCCATGCGTTTGAGCATGGCCTCGTCCACCGCCAGGGCCGGCGCGGCCACCAAGAGGATAACTCCCGCCAGTAAAATCCCTGCAAAGCAATGCCGCAAAGGGGTTTTAATTAAACGCGCCATAACCATTCCTCCTTTTGCAAATAGTTGATTAACCTGACCTGGGCCTAATGCTCGCCCTGGTATTCAACCCGATCGATGGGAAAGGCCATGGAGAAAACCGATGGGAACGGAGGCGCCCTGATGCCAAGAATTGCGGGGCGTCCCAACGGGCAAGGATGATCGGGGCCAGACCCTGTCGTCCGGGGTGAACACCGCCTAACCTAAAAAAGACGACACTCGGAATATGGAAAATTATCAGTAATGATAACTTAAACAGCAGAAGAAAAACGGGAAAACACCATATTTTCAAGAAAAGTCTAAGACTTCAAGGTCACGATGGCGCTGGTGAGATCGCGACTGAAATCCGCCAGGGTCAGGCTCAAGGCCGCGACAATGGCGGGGTAATCTCCGCCGGCCACCGGCTGTCGGTATACGGCCTTGGTTTTGGGAAGCACCTGCCGCCCCCGCGCATCGAGCAACTCCCAGCGGACGGACAGGACCGCATCGCCCCGGGGGTCGGCGTCGAAGCGTGTAACTTCCATCTCGATGCGGTGCAGGGGCTTCAGCGTGCTGCGCCAGGGATGCGTATAGACCGCATCGGTGCCGAGCAGCAGGGACAGGTTTTCGGCGAGCACGCGTTGAAAATTGCGCTGCAGGGGTTCGGCCCAATTGGCGAAGTCCGCCATCTGGATCTCATTCATGCCGATGCGGGTCACGATCTGGGGTCGGTTGAGGTATTCGGGAAAGGCCAGGGGACCGATGCCCAGGGCCGCAAGAGGGGTGTAACCACTTTCTGCCGTCGCTGCCTCGTCCGTCATCGGGGCCAGGACAAACAGACGGGTGGCGTCCGTGGTGCCCGGCCCCAGGTTCACGCAACCCGCCGGGATGATCAGGATGAGACCAATTATCAACGCCATGGATTTGGTTGCCGTAAACCGCATCACTTCTCTCCTGAACCGGTCTTGCCCCGCAGGAGGACATCCGGCTGCTGCTGCAGCATTTCGGTGAGCGCCCGCACCGAGCGCGCCGTGGCCGCAATCTCGTTTAAAGCCGTGGAAAGATCATAGCCAAAATCCGAGTCCGCCGAATAGTCGGCGGTGAGGCGCTCGATCTTGACCAGCTCATTCTCAGCCTTAGCCATGGCGTCCTGGATTTGGTTCATGGTCCGGATGGCCTCGTCGGCCACCGGATCCACCTGGCGATCGAGGTTCTGGATCAAACCCCGCGCCGAGGTCGCCGTTTTTTTGATTTCGTCGGCCATGACCCCCGAACGACCGCGCAGTTCTTCCGCCAGCATGGCAACCTCATGGGCCGCCCGGGTAAAGTTCTGCACCAGGTTTTCCAGGCCCCGCTCTTCAATCACATCGCGGAGCTCGATCATGGCGGTGTTGATGTTGTCAACCATGGTCTTCAGGTCCAGTTCTTCCAAGGCATTGGCCAGCCGCTCGATGCTCGAGGGCACGGTGGGGATTTCCGGCAGGCTGCCGTCGCCGCGCAGGTTGACGGGGGTGCCCGGCAGCAGATCCAGGGATACCGCCAACTGTCCGGTCACCAGGCTCTGCAGGGACAGCTGGCCCCTCAGGCCGTGCTTGATCAACCGATCCAGTTCATTCGGGTCCACCCGATACAAATCTTCATCCGGCGGTGGTTCAACCTCATGGAAACGCCGGTTGTCCGTCTCGATATAGACGGGAATATCAAATTCGGCATCGCGGCTGTTGTAGAAGACACAGATGTCCAGTACCTGTCCCACCGGCACCCCCCGGAAAAGGACCGGCGCGCCGACCGACAGCCCCTTGAGGTCGCCGTCGAAATAGAGGACAAACTGGTCCCGATCTCTAAAAAAGGCCCCCGAGCCGAAGGCCAGAATGCCCACCACCGCCAGGATGACGGCACCGATGACAAAGGCCCCGATCATCGCCGTATTCGCCTTTTTGCTCATCGCTTCGCTCCAACCGATAGGTATGCCCGCATAGCAGGGTCAGGCCGCCTGGCCGTTGCGGCTTTCCTTGCCCCGGGTCAGAAACCGCACCACCCGCGGATCTTCGGATTCCGCCAGCAGACGTTTGGGATCCCCGGTTGCGATCA
Source organism: Desulfobacterales bacterium (assembly GCA_030065275.1). Taxonomy (GTDB): domain Bacteria; phylum Desulfobacterota; class Desulfobacteria; order Desulfobacterales; family UBA5852; genus JABZFP01. The sequence goes on from JASJCV010000047.1 coordinate 13,509, forward strand.
TGGTCTTGGTTTCCGGGTCCAGGAAAACGGAATTGTTGCCGATGTCGAAAATACTGGCCAGTTCGTGGGTGACCACCACGATGGTGGCCCCCAGGCTCTCCCGGATTTCGAGAATCAGGTCGTCCAGCAGCTTGGCACTGATGGGATCCAGCCCCGCCGAGGGTTCATCGAAGAACAGGATTTCGGGGTCCAGGGCCATGGCCCGCGCCAGCCCCGCCCGTTTGCGCATGCCGCCGCTGATTTCGGAAGGGTAGAAATCCTCGAAACCGGCCAGCCCCACCAGGGCCAGTTTCAGGGATACAATTTCCTGAATATCCTTGGGCCTCAAAGACGTGTATTCCTTCAGGGCCAGGGCCACGTTTTCGGCCAGGGTCATCGAACTCCACAGGGCGCCGCTCTGATAGAGGACGCCCATGCGGCGCATGAGGCTTTCTTGCGTATGAAGATCGGCCTCCCAGAAACTGACGTTCTCGTACAGGACGCGGCCCTTGGCGGGCGATTTGAGCCCGATGAAGTGACGCAACAGGGTGCTTTTCCCGCAGCCGCTGCCCCCCATGATGATGAAGATGTCCCCGCGGTCGATGGTGAAATCCAGATCCCGCTGGATCACGAAATCACCGTAGGCCATGGTGAGATCTTCCACGACGATGTGGGCCTGGACTTCAGTCATTCATTCGCCCCTATCCGAATTTCGGTTTCAAGCGCTTAATGTCGAAGGCCCGTTAGGCCTCTGTTCCGCTCGGGCTTCGGCATCCATACCTCTCAGACGCCGATGATATCGCAAATCACCGTGATCACGGCATCGGCCACGATAATATACACGATGGCGGTCACCACCGCCGAGGTGGCCGCCGCGCCCACGGCCATTGCGCTGCGGCCGCACTGCATGCCCCGCATGCACCCGGCCATGGCCACGATAACGCCGAAAATGGCGCTCTTCACCACGCCCACCAGAAAATCACCCAACCCCACGGCGGCCTGGGTCTGGACGAGATATTGTTTCAGGGGCAGGTCGAGCAGACCGGTGCCCACGATAACGCCGCCCAGAATGCCCATCAGATTGGCGTAAATGCACAACAGCGGCAACATCAGCACGAGGGCCAGCATGCGCGGGAGCACGAGATAGTCCGTAGGCGATATGCCCATGGTCACCAGGGCGTCGATTTCCTCGTTGACCTGCATGGTGCCGAGCTGGGCTGCAAAGGCGGCCCCCGTGCGCCCGGCCATGATGATGGCCGCCATCATGGCGCCCATTTCCCGGGCCATGGCCAGTCCCACCAGGTTGGCCACGAAGATCTGGGCCCCGAACATCTCGAGCTGCACGGCCCCCACGAAGGCCAGAATCAGTCCCACCAGAACGCTGATCAGGGAGATGATGGGAAGCGCCTGCGAGCCGCAGTTCTGCAGCAGGACCCCGAAGTCGCGCCAGGGAAAGCGTGTCCGGCCGGTAATCGTTCGGATGAAACTTGCGGAGACTTCGCCTGTAAAAACCAGCCCGCTGACAACGGCCTGCCAACTGCTTTCGGCCATTCGACCGGCGCGCACCAGCGGGCTTTCGCGTGCCGCCCCGCGCCGGGCCCCCTGTCGTTCAGGCACGGCCATGGCCAGGTGCAGCATGCGCCGGACACCGTCGGGCAGCCCTTCGTCTTCGAGCTGAATATTCGCGGTCTGGGAGTGATGGTATATTTTTAAAAGAAAGGCCAGGAACTGGCTGTCCCAGCCTGTTAGCCGGGTGGTGTCGAAAGCAACACGCTCCGTCTGGTCCGAATCGCCGATAGCCGTTGGGAGGTCTTGAAAATCGGGAATTGCGGCGCCTATCGTCCAGGCACCGCTAAACCGGATTTGCACGCGGCGGCCCGACACGCGCTGGCACTGAAATTCAGGCTTCTCCGGCAGGGGTTCCATCATCGATCCAGGTTGCGGGCAACGGAAATGGAAACTAGCTGGTATCTCGCCCGGCCGGCCTAAAAGGCATAATGCAGGCCAAACAGAAACATGTTAACGCCGGGATTCTCGTCGGACAGACTGGCATTGGACATATGCTGAACACGAACACGAGCACTCAATTCGTCCCAGAATCGATAGCTCAGGCAAAGATGGCTGGTGAACGAAAAGAGGGTCCCGAGATCTTCGTCGCCGTATTCATCTTCGGACATCAGGGTTGCCGCCGAACCGACGCGGACATTAAAATCATGACCGTCGCCGAGCACAAAGGCCAGTCCCAGGCTGCCAATGGCTCCGGTTTGGCCACCACCGTCAAGGACACCGGCCGTGCTGGTCACGCGCATGCCGAGGCTGATTTCATCCAAATTCCAGCGCCAGGGCAGTTTGTAATTAGCGAGGGCTTCGTACTGGGTGAAGGATTCATCACCGTCGTTGAAACTGAAGCCGCCCTGCCCGCCGATTTCCCAGTTGGTGTCTTCCGAGGCGCGGCCCGGAAGGGCCGGCAGCAAGAGCAGGGTGATCAACACAATCAGGGCTCCAACCGAACGAACACGGACTTTGCACAACCCCATACGCGACTCCCGAACCGTTGTAACTGCTGGCGTCAAAAGCATCACTGCTGCTGGAAAGGTAGTGTTAAAACACCCGATAATAACCTGAATGTCAAGGTTTAACCCGAAATATGGGTTGTCTGCCACCATCGAAAGGCTTAGTCTATCCTTCTCATGTGACGGTACACACGCTTATGTGACGGTACATACGGCTGTCGGTGGACCCGGCGGAGCCGGGGCCCCGTCATGCCGCTGTTGTCCAGGCCCCACATGGACATAGCCGGCATCGCTTGATGGCTTTGATCGATCGCCGCCCCGAGCATAAAACAGCGACCACCGCGATTGCGTTACAGCGGCATTTTGAACCCAACCCTGGTCAGCGCGGGCCAGCACCAGCGGAGACGTGGCCGACGGTACCGCGGCAGTCATGTATAGCGCCAGTGATTCGAACGCCGACGGGAACGCGCGCGGGCGTCGGGATCAAGCAACGTCAAACGTCAGGCATGATCAATCGGCCGGTTGCCGCCCAACCAATCTGTAGCCCCATGGTTATTGGAGGATCGAAAGCAAGCAATGCCGGACAAGAACCACAGCGCACGGTACGCCCGGATGAAAACATCGGCCGTCGACGCCATGCAAGGCCTGCGTCCCGGTCAGCGCGTGTTCATCGGCTCTGGCTGCGGTGAACCCCAGCACCTGGTCAACGCCCTTCTCGATCGTGCCGCCGGTTTGTCCGACCTTGAAATCGTGCGCCTGCTCAGCCTCGAGAGTTCCCTGGTGGCCATGATGGCCGAGGAAAGCCAGGACCGGCTCTTCAACGTGCGCTCCATCTATCTGGGCTCCGGCCAGACCCGCAGTCTTCAGGCCAACCAGCGTTTCATCGCCCCCATGCCGCTCTCGGCCGTACCACGCATCTTCATCGAAGGCCACCTGCCGCTGGATCTGGCGCTCATTCAGGTCACACCGCCGGATGCCTACGGCTGGATGAACCTGGGGATATCCGTCGACGTCACTCTCGCCGCCGCCCAGTCGGCCGTCAAGGTCGTGGCCCAGGTCAATCCACGCATGCCCCGTATCCCCGGACAGGGTATTATTCACGTGGACCAGGTGGACGCCGTTGTCGAGGAGGATGAGGCCCTGCACAGCGCCTATCCCCTGGATGTCTACCGGGACGCCGAGGATCTGGCCCGTCTGGCCGCCGGTCTGGTGGAAGACGGTGCCACCCTTCACCTCGGCCTGGGTTCGACTTCGCAGGCCGTGGCCCGCGCCCTGGCGGACAAAAACGATCTCGGCGTCCACACCGAGATTCTCACCGGGGACCTTCTCGACCTGGCGTTCGGGGGTGTCGTCACCAACCGTTACAAGACTGTCAACCGAGGCAAAAGCGTGGCTGGAAGCGCCATTGGCACGCCGACGCTTTATGCGGCCCTGAACGACAATCCAGCCGTGGAATTCCGGCCTTCGGATTTCGTCAACAACCCGGCGGTGATCGCCCGCCACCACCGGATGACCTCCATTTGCGCGGCCGGCACCATCGACCTTACCGGTCAGGTCCTGGCCGACGCCCTGCCCCAGAACCATTTCTCGGGCGTGACCGGCATGCTGGATTTCGCCATGGGCGCTCACATGGCCCTTAATGGGCGCTTGATCATTCTGGCTCCCGCCCTCAGCGAGGACGGCCGCACGAGCCGTATCGTCACCGCCCTGGACAACGGTTCGGTGGTCATCCCCAGGGGATACGTCACCCACGTGGTCAGCGAATATGGCGCCGTCAACCTGTTGGGCAAAAACATGGAAGAACGCGCCATGGCCATGATCAGCCTGGCCCATCCGGATCACCGCGAATCCCTTTTCGACCAGGCCAAGACCGGCGGGTTGATTGGGCGGCACCGGTCTCTGAAGGAATCGCTTTTCGGGATCTACCCGCAGCGCATGGAAGAGACCCGCCACTACGACGGCCGCAAAGTCGTATACCGCCCGACCAAACCAACCGACAGTCGTTTGATTCA
>JASJCV010000048.1 GCA_030065275.1 Desulfobacterales bacterium
CTGTCGGCATCGGCGGTCGGCCGGTAGAACGCGCTGGCGTCCAGCAGGTCGTAGATCAGCCCCGCCTTACGGCGATTGAGCGCATCCATTTTCTCCAGCCCGCCGACCGTCTCCTCCAGCCACTTGAGCACCAGCTGGACCGCATAGATCGCAAAGCAGGGCGGCGTGTTGTACATGGAGTTCTTCTGCGCGTAGGTGGCGTAGCTCAGCATGGTGGGCAGCCCCGCGGGAATCCGCTCCAGCATGTCTTCCCGGACGATGACCATGCAGACGCCCGAGGGGCCGATGTTCTTCTGGGCCCCGGCGTAGATCAGACCGAAGGGCGCCGCATCGAAGGGGCGGCTCATGATGTCCGAAGACATGTCGGCCGCGAGCGGGACGCCGGCCGTTTCCGGGAAGGCCGCCCACTGGGTCCCCTTGATGGTGTTGTTGGAGGTGATGTGGACATAGGCCGCATCGGGAGTCAGATCGAGCGCGCGGGGAATATAAGCGAAATTTCGGTCCTCGGACGAGGCGGCCACGTTGACCTTTTTGCCCTGAAGCCGGGCCTCCTTAATGGCCTTGGTCGACCAGGTGCCCGTATTGACGTAGTCCACGGTCTGGTCCGCGGCGGCAAAATTCATGGGCGCCATGGCGAACTGCATGCTGGCGCCGCCCTGCAGAAAAAGCACCTGGAAGCGCTCGTCGAGCCCCATCAGCCGCCGGGTGCGGGCGATGGCGTCCTCGATGACTTCATCGAACCACTTGGACCGATGGCTCACCTCGGTGATCGACATGCCCGATCCGTTGAAGTTGAGAAACGACGCCTGAATTTCCTCCAGGACGGGAAGGGGCAGGACGGCCGGACCGGGATTGAAATTATGGATACGGGCATGCATGACAGACGACCTCCAATCGTAGGCTGCGGTTTGGTTGGCGGGGCGGTGTGCCCAAGGAACGCCGTAATTCATCAAATCGACGCACCCTTGTCAATCCCCTCCCGCAGGCGCGGCCGACTATTCATTGACAAGCAACCCCGCCCGTGATTATCCGTACATTCCCGGAAACGGCCGGCTTGCTGAAACCGCCGCGCCATGAGGCCGGCGGCGGGCGCCGCCGAACGGGCGTCCGTCCGGGCCCCGTTTGGAAACGGGGGTTGCCCGTCCCGTGCAGGAGATGCTGATGATGAAGATTCACCGCTACCCTTCGAGCGCCGCCGAGCGCCAACTGAACGCCATTGCCCGGCGCAGCCTGTCCTTCCGCCAGAAAGACACCCGCGAGGTGGCGTGGATCATTGCCCGCGTCCAGAAAGACGGCGACCCGGCGCTGGTCGAATACACCCGGCGATTCGACGCCCCCGGGTTCAAAACCGCCCAGATTGCGGTACCGCCGGCCGAGATCAAGCAGGCCGTGCGCCAGGTCGACCGCCGCTTCAAGCGGGCCCTCAACCGGGCCATCCGTCAGATCGAGAGCTTCCACCGCCAGCAGTTTCGCAAATCCTGGATCGATACGCCCCGGGAAGGCGTTCTCCTGGGCCAGCTCTTCCGACCGGTGGATTCGGCCGGCATTTACGTGCCCGGCGGGCAGGGCGGATCGACTCCGCTGGTGTCCTCGGTGCTGATGGGCGCCCTTCCGGCCCGCATTGCGGGCGTGCCCCGTCTGGTCATGACCACCCCCCCCACCCGGGACGGCGCGGTCAATCCGCACCTGCTGGCCGCCGCCCAGGCCGTGGGCATCGACACCGTCTACCGCGTCGGCAGCGCCTGGGCCATCGCCGCGCTGGCCCACGGGACAGCCACCATCGACCCGGTCGACGTCATCGTGGGACCGGGGAACCTCTACGTCACCCTGGCCAAAAAACTGGTGGCCGGCACGGTGGGCATCGACATGCTGGCCGGCCCCAGCGAAATCCTGATCGTGGCCGACCAGACGGCCGACCCCGAATATGCGGCCGCGGACATGCTCTCCCAGGCGGAACACGACGTCCTGTCATCGGCCGTCCTGCTGACGGACAGTGCGTCCCTGGCACGCGAGACAGCCGCGGCACTCGAAAAGCAGCTGGTAGCGCTCACACGCCGTGAGATCGCCGCGGCCTCCCTTAAGCGCTTCGGCGCCATCATCCAGGTGGACGACCTGGATACGGCCATCACCCTGGCCAACCGCATCGCCCCGGAGCATCTCGAACTGCTCACCCGCACGCCGATGGATCTGGTCGGACAGATCCGCAACGCCGGGGCCGTCTTTTTGGGGGCGCACACCCCCGAACCGGTGGGCGACTACATCGCCGGCCCCAACCACGTGCTGCCCACGGTCGGCACCGCCCGGTTCTCCTCGGCCCTGTCCGTCGACAATTTCATCAAAAAGACGAGCCTCATCCGCTATACCCCCGAGGCGCTCAGGAAAGAAGCGGCCGACATCCTCCGTCTGGCCGAAATCGAAGGGCTCGACGCCCATGCCAATGCCGTGCGGATGCGCATGAAATCCTGATATCTTTCCGGTGTGATTTAATTAACCCTCGGCGGCGGACCCGGCGGCCGTGCGGACCGCCGGGTGGCGTCTTTCTGTCCGCCCTTCCCCTGCAGCTGATTGACAACGGTATCCGCCCAGCGGACGCCAACCCCGCGTATCTCGTCCGACCAGGGTTGAAAACAATCCGGATTGATGGCATTCTGATTGAATACGTATTCATAAGCTGACGGGGCCGCCACCGGATTAACCACATTCAGAGACGGATCGGGAAGGGAGCAGCATGGGACGCAAAATCGGCATCGTCACCGACAGCACGGCAGATGTCCCCCAGTACTACCAGCAAAAACTTAACATCACCGTCATTCCGGTCAGTATCATCATCGACGACAAGCGCTACCGCGACGGCATCGACCTCCAGGTTCAGGATTTCTATCGCCATTTCGATCGCTACGGCCAGATGCATTCCGAACCCGTAAGCTACGCGGACTATGCCCTCGTCTACAAGAAGCTGACCTACGAATACGACGACCTGATCTGCATCCACTGCTCCAGCGAAGTCAGCGCCACCTACCAAAACGCCGTGGATGTCCACAACGACTTCAGGGCCAGCCACAATTGCCGCGTGGCCATCGTGGATTCACAGCAGTGCAGCATGGGCGTCGGCATCCCGGTCATGGCCGCCGCGCAACTGGCGCAGCAGGGGGCCGATTTCGACGCCATCCTCCGGCAGGTCGAACTGATGCGCCGCAACATGTCGACGTTTTTCGGGGTCACCAACCTCAAACATCTGCGCAAGGGAAAGAAAATCAGCGGGATGAAGTCGCTGGTCGGCGCGGCCATGAAGGTCAAACCGGTGCTTTCGTTCGAAAACGGTCAGATCATGGTCAAGACCAAGCTCTTTGGCGAGAAAAAGCACATGATCCTGGAGATGATCGACATGATCCGCCGGGACATCGCCGGGCGGCCGATCACGCTGGCCATCATGCAGACGGCGGCCGAAGCCTCGATCATCCAGCGGCTGCGGAGCGTGTTCGAAAACGAATTTGCGTGCAAAAACGTTTTCGACGCCTTTGTCAGCCCGTCGATCGGATTGAACACCGGTCCGGACGCCACCGGTGTCATCTACTACAAACACCCGATGGGCGCCTAACCCGAATATATCACGCGTTCGAGATGTTCATTGGCAAGGCAGCAGGGGTGCCGCTGTACGCCTGTACCGCAAGGCCCTGATAACGCGGCCAATGAGCATCTCGGGCGCGCCCGCAGGGTGAAATTTTAGCGATGATTTTAGAAATCGACCAAGGGTACAAAGTGTCACTTGAAAATCACACCCCGAATAGCTTTGATACCCCTGAATAGTTGCATAAAATTTATTGTGTAGAAAAAATTTCATGAAATGATCGGGCTAAATCCCCCCGGCGTACCGGACGCCGTATCCCCTGCCCACCGAAAAGCGACTGCAACTGGCATGCGCCCCGGCCCGACAGGGCGAAATCCGACGCAAACGCGCCGTTCAGTTACCTTTAATGCAAATATCTAGGAAGGATTCTAGCGCCGCAGGGTCAAGCGCAAACGATTTTCATCCGCCTAAGGGCTGACGGTGGACAGCACCTGGTCGCGCAGAAAGGCCAGAGCGTCGTGGCCCGTCGCATCGGCGGGGGACGCCCCGGAAACCACCTGGCGATAGTCCGTCAGGGCTTCATCGTCCTTCAAGGCCACCGCCGCGCGAATCAGCTTGAGGGTGAGATGCATGCGGTTGAACACCACGATCGGACCGAAAGCGGCGCCGGGAGGATCCGAGGGGCGGCCGATGATCAGGCTGTGGTCCTGGCGCAGCACCGTCGGCGGAGCGCTCCAGCCCAGGAGCTCGGCAAAAATCTGCAGGGTCTCTTCGATGCCTTCGGCGTATTTGCTTTCGATCGAGGCCCGCCCGTCGTTGTAGATCGCTTCGATGTCGGCCGGCGCGAATGCCAGATCCAGCCCGGCCAAGATCTCTTCGCGTACGGTCTGAACCGAATCGCCCTTTTTGCTCAGCAGCACGTCGCTGTCGTTCAGAATCTTGAAAACATTGCGGATGTTGAGCATCTCCTTGACGATCGGGCTCTTGCGCAGGGTGACGTCTTCCGGCGTGGTGGCGTAGATCGGCAGATCGTTGTCCAGCACGAGAATGCGCGCCTGCGCGTTTTGGGGCGGCAGGCGGTAGAGTTCCAGATCGCGCGCGGTCAGCTTTTCGTACCCGGCTTCCGCCAGAAAGGTGCGGGCCAGGGCCTTGTCGATGCGCCGGCCGCTGTCCGGCGTTCCCAGCGAAGCCGTAATCTGGGCCGCCATGCGGTCGATTTCCATTTTCTTGAGAAGATTTTCCTTGAATCCCATGTGATCGTCTCCATCGCTGATCCAGGCCCCGGGCGCGCGGAGGACCCGCGGGGTGCCAGGATGTCTTGTCTTAGCACAGGCCGCGCGCGGCTGTAAACGAGGGGCCGCGGACCGCCAGCGCGCGGCCGTCTAAAAAAAAGATTGACCTGCCGCGGCCTTTTGGCCAATATTATTGCAAAAACCGATTAACCTCGGCGACCGCCCCGCCTGATATCGACCGATCCTCTCGGCGTCAAACCGCTAATATCGCAACATTGCGCTCTGCCGGCCCGCCCGCCAGCGCCGTGTTCCGCAATCGCGCTCGGAAAGGGAATACTATTGCCATGTCGGAAACAGCCAAACTGACTTACGCCGGACAAACCTATGAACTCCCCATCATCGAGGGCAGCGAGGGCGAGCGCGCCGTCGACATTTCACGCCTGCGCGCGGATACGGGATTGATCACTCTCGACATCGGCTACGGCAACACGGGCAGTTGTACCAGCACCATCACCTTCATGAACGGCGAGGAAGGGATTCTGCGCTATCGCGGCATCCCGGTCGAACAGCTGGCCGAGCACTCCAGTTTCGTAGAGACCGCCTATCTTCTGATTCACGGTGAACTTCCCAACCAGAAGGAGCTCAATCGCTTTTCGATCCTGCTCAACGACGCTTCGCTGGTCCACGAAGACCTGAAGATCTTCTACTCCAACTTCCCGCGTCTTTCGCATCCCATGGGCATTCTGTCTTCGATGGTCAACGCCCTGCGCAGCTTCTATCCCGAACTGCAGACGCTCGAGGAAGAAATCGACATGACCGTCACGCGCCTGCTCAGCAAGGTGCGTACCATGGCCGCCATGTCCTACAAAATGTCCCGCGGGCACACCGTGGTCTACCCCCGGCCGGACCTGTCCTACTGCGCCAACTTTCTCAACATGATGTTCGACTCCCCGGTGCGGCCCTACGAAGTCGACGACGTTCTGGCCGAGGCCCTGAACATCTTCTGGATTCTGCACGCCGATCACGAGCAGAACTGCTCCACCTCGGCCGTGCGCATGGTGGGCTCCGGCCGCGTCAATCTCTACGCAGCCATCTCCGCCGGCATCGCCGCCCTCTGGGGCCCGCTGCATGGCGGCGCCAATCAGTCCGTGGTCGAAATGCTTCAGGACATCGACGCCAGCGGGCGCGGATTTCAGCACTATGTCGACCGGGCCAAGGACCGCAACGACCCCTTCCGGCTGATGGGCTTCGGCCACCGGGTCTACAAAGCCTACGATCCACGCGCCAAGATTATCAAAGCCATGTGCGACCGCGTCCTGGCCAAGCTGAAGATATCGGACCCCCTGCTGGATCTGGCCAAGGAATTGGAAGCCGTGGCCCTCAAGGACGCCTATTTCATCGACCACAACCTCTATCCCAACGTGGACTTTTACAGCGGCATCATTCTTCGGGCCATGGGCATCCCCACCAACATGTTCACGGTGATGTTCGCCATCGGCCGCCTGCCCGGCTGGATCGCCCAGTGGAAGGAAAGCATGGACGACCCCAACTGGCGCCTGTGCCGGCCGCGGCAGATTTATACCGGCCCCCGCGAGACCAACTACGTCCCCATCGAAGAGCGGCCCTAAGCGATGATCGTTCCGATTACCGGCCAGTTGAGCTGGCGCCACCCGCCGATCGTCACGATTGCGCTGATCCTGATCAACGTGGCCGTCTTTTTCGGCTTCCAGTCCAATGACCGCGTCTACCTGCAGGAGGCCTGGCAGTATTACTTCGACTCCGGCCTGGTGCGCATCGAACTGGAGCACTACCTGCGGGACCAGGGCGATGACCCCGATCTCATCCGGCAGGCCGAGGAAGAAGAGGATGAAGCGGTCCTCAACGCCTATCTGGAGCGCATGCTGCGCGATGCGGATTTTCAGCACCGGCTCGAGCGCGAGAACGTCATCCGGCCGGGCGATCCCGACCACGCCGAGTGGCAGCGGATGCGCCGGGAATACAACGCCAAGCTGAACCGCCGCAGTGCCTGGACCTGGGGATTCCGGTCCGCCGCCTGGCGGCCGGCAACGCTCCTGACCGCCATGTTCCTGCACGGGGGGCTCGGCCACCTGCTGGGCAACATGCTGTTTCTGTGGCTCTTCGGCTGCATGCTCGAGCCCGGGATGGGACGCTCGCGTTTTTTGGGGCTTTATCTGGCCAGCGGTGTTTGCGGCAGCCTGCTCTTTGCGCTCTTCAACCTGCAGTCGCAGGTCCCGCTGATCGGGGCCTCCGGGGCCATTGCCGGGCTCATGGGGGCGCTGCCCGTGCTGTACGGCCGGCGCCGGGTCAGCTTTTTCTGCTATTTCGGATTCTATTTCAACGTGGTGCGGATTCCGGCCCTGGCGCTCCTGCCCTTCTGGCTGGGCAAGGAAATCTGGTCCGAGCTGACGATGGGCGAGACCAGTTCGGTGGCTTTCATGGCCCACGCCGGCGGCATCATCGGCGGTGCGCTCCTGGCCTGGTGCTTCAAGCGCTTTGACGGGCTGGGCGACGCCGCCGCCTTCCAGGAAGCGCCGCGGGATGAAATCACCCCCCTGGTCGATCGCGCCATGCAGCAGATGGGGGCGCTGGAATTCGATCGGGCGCGCACCCTGTTCGAGGAAGTCCTGGCCAAGGACCCCACACACCGGACCGCCATCGCGCAGCTCTACAATATCGCCAAGCAGCAGCCGGCCGGCCCCGGCTTCCAGGAAGCGGCGGCGCGCTATTTGGACGACCTCGTTCACCGCCCCGCGGCCTGGGATCAGGTGCCCGGGCTTTACAGCGAATATCTTCAGCTGGCCGGGGCACCGCGCCTGCCGCTGGCGCTCTACCCACCCCTTGCGGGGGTGCTGGCCGACAAGGGCCACCCGGACCAGGCCGGCCGCCTCGTCAGCGCCATGATCAAGAAGCAGCCGCTCATGGAGGGGCTGCCGACGGCCCTTTACAAACTGGGGCTGGCCTTCCGCAAAAAGGGCCAGACGCGCCAGGCCGACCAGTGCCGCCGGCTGCTGCTAAAACGCTACCCCGAGTCCCCCGAGGCCCGCAGCGCCAAATCCGCCAATACGTGAACCCGCCGCCCAGTGTGCCACTGCCTGACGGGCGAAAGGGCATCAAGCCATTCTCCGGAAGGTGCCTGACGAATCTGTTGGGTTTCCTTTTTCCCCTTTGCACCGCGCCGAGCATCAGCGGATCGAACGGAGAAGGCTCGCGGACTGTTTGAGCGCAGCGAGTTTCCGCGAGACCCGTTCGATTAAAACCGGTCATTGAAGCCAGCATCATGCTGTCATGCAAGGCGCCCAAAGAAGCGAGACGCGCAGCAATCGTCAGATTGTGAGCACCCGAGCGAATTGGGCAACGCCGCATGGCGGCATGAGGCGCCGCTTCACTGGCTGGTTTGGTGACGCGCAGGGTGAGCGGGGCGAGGGCGTCTTCTTTTGGTTCGTTTTCTTCCACGTGGAAGAAAATGAACATACCTCAAAAAAAGCTGTAGGTTAAATCCGAAGATTTTTGCGGGCACCGCCATCGGAAACAGCGGCTTTGGATTATCCTATATTTCATAAAATATTCGGGTTGGCCGCATAGGGAGGCGGCACGCGGGCTATGTCCTAAGAAGATGTATGCTTTTGCTCGCGGGGGGAATTTTTACTTCAGACGGCAGGCTTTTTCATCTGGCGCAGGGCGTCCTGGGCATAAGGCACGATATCGTGATCCGGGTATTTTTTGATCAGCGCCTGGATGATTTTCTGCGCCTTGGGGGTCTGCTGGAGGCCGCGATGCAGCACCTGCGCGGCCTGGAAATAGGCCTTGGGCACCAGCGGGCTGGCGGGGTCGGCCTTGATCAGGCGGTTGTAGGCGCCGACGGATTCCTGGTGCTTGCCGCTCTCGTTGAGCCAACTGGCCAGCTTCATCAGGAGCGCCGGCGCCACCGTAACCTTGCCGGCGGCGGTCGTACAGTCCAGATAAACCTGGCAGGCCTCGGTTTTTTGAGCAGCCTTGACGTACTGCTCCAGCAGCATCTGGCCTTCGGCGATCATATCCGACGTATGGCCGGCAGCCTTCAGCAGCTTGTAGAAATGGGCCCGCATCTCTTCGCCGTTCACGCGCCCGGCGTTGATCGCCTCCCGCACGGCCTGCACCGCCTCTTCGAGCCGGCCCTCCTTGACCATCGGATCGATCTGCGCCATCAGCTGGTCGACCGGGCTCGGCGGAGCGGCCGGCCCGCTGGCGCGATGCTCGTGAAAATCGTCGAAGCTCACCTCATAGCCGATGGCATCGCTGTATTGCAGGAGGACATAGCCCATCAGGTGATAGAAAACCACGGAGTAGTAGGTCAGCCCCATGCTGACCAGAAATGTGTGCAGAACGGGCGGCATGTATTGCAGGATGTAGTAATTGAACGTGCCCGGGGCGATGTAGAGCAGAATCAGGAAAAAATACATCAGCAAGTAGCCCCACCCGATCCGGATGGCCAGCTGGACAAACAGCATGGGGTTGAGGGCGGAGACCACGCTGTTGGTGGCCACCAGGAGAATAAAGATGGACGGCAGGAAGACGAGGATAAAAATCAGAAACAGAACCCCGAACACCCCGCCCAGTTTGGTGCTGACGAAAAAGAACGCCAACCCGATAAAGAAGAAGACGGCGAACTGCTTGAACACCTGGTTGAAGTCCGAGCTGATGGTCTGGGCGTTGATCGGCGGCGGCCGCAGATCGCCGCGAGCGGAGTATTTCAGGGCCTCATAGGAGTATTTGACCCGCACCCCCCAGACCAGGACCGCGCCGAGCAGGCCGAGCAGACCCATCTGCATGAAGACGATATTGGCAAGCGCCAGCGCCGCCATCAGGATCAGGGGATAGAGACCGAAGGGATACAGAAAGATGTGGTGCAGCCGCCGCCAGAACGGCTCCACCAGGCTGCCGGCGCCCAGCCAGATGACCGGGAGATTGCACTTGGCGCACAGATGCAATTTCTCGCCGGCATGCAGGCCGCCGCGATCGCGCTCGATGGCGCAGCCCCGGCAGAGGTGGATCTGACACCGCTCGCAAAACCACTGGGCTTTCTGGCCGGGGTGATACTGGCAGTATTCCGTCATTCAAACCATCGCTTGTCTGGTGCGCGCCATGCGTCTAACGCGAAGTGCTACGACCGGATATCGCGGCTGTTTCCCCTTATTTGGAGCGGGGCAGAATCAGGTTGAGGACCACACCCGTGATGCCCGCCAGTCCGATGCCGCCCAGGCGGGCTTCGCCCCCCAGCGGGAGGGACATGCCGCCGACCCCGAAAATGACGATGATGGCCACCAGGGCCAGGTTGCGCGGTTCCATCAGATCATCGCCCGCACGCACCAGGGTGTTCATGCCCACCACCATGATGGCGCCGAAAAGCAGAATCATGATGCCGCCCATGACCGGCACCGGAATGGTCTGGAGCAACGCCCCCAGCTTGCCCACGAAGGCCAGCACGATCGCGGTGACGGCCGCCCAGGTCATGATCCCGGGATTGAAGACCTTGGTCAGGGCGACGGCCCCGGAGACTTCCGAGTAGGTCGTATTGGGCGGTCCGCCCAGAAAGGAGGCCAGCGACGTTGCCAGTCCGTCGCCCAGCATGGTGTTCTTGATCCCCGGATCGTCGACGTAGTTCTTGCCCGTGATCCCGGAGATGGCCAGGACGTCACCGAAATGTTCGATCGCGGGTGCGATGGCCACCGGCACGATAAAAATGACGGCTTCCCAGTTCCATTCCGGCAGGACGAAACTCGGAACGGCAAACCAGGGGGCCTCGGCCACGGCCTTGAAGGTCACAAGCTGCGGACCGGTCCAGTTCTTCAGCTGCCCGGGATCGAAGCCGGCCTGGATGGTGGCGGATAGGCCGGCCAGGTCCATGACGAAGGCTGCAAGATAGCCGACGGCGATACCGGTCAGAATGGGAATCAACCTGAACCAGCCCCGGCCCAGCAGGGACGTCACGATGGTGGTGACGAGCGCGATCGCGGCCACGATCATGGCGGATCTTTCCGGCACCAGCCAGGCCGCGCCGTCACCGGTCTTGCCGAGGGCCATGTTGACGGCCACCGGCGCAAGGATCAGCCCGATGACCATGATCACCGGCCCTGTGACCACCGGCGGCAGAATCCGGTGCAGGATCTGGGTGCCGCCCCAGCGGATGATAAAGCTCAGAACGATGTAGAGGACGCCGGCCGCCGCAAGGCCCGAGAGCGTCGCCGGGATGCCCCACGTCTGGACCCCGTAGATGATGGGTGCGATGAAGGCAAATGAGGAGGCCAGGAATACCGGCACCTTGCCCCGCGTGACGAGCTGGAACACGAGCGTTCCGGCGCCAGCGGTAAACAGGGCCACATTCGGGTTCAGCCCGGTGAGCAGGGGGACCAGTACGAGCGCGCCGAAGGCCACAAAAAGCATTTGGGCGCCGACAAGGCTGTCTTTGATTGAAAAAACGTAATCCGTAGCGGCATGATTCCGGGGCATGCATCCTCCTTGTAAGGGGTCCGTCTGGTTGTATCCGGCGCCGGCAGGCGCTATTTGGTGCCGAAAATTTTGTCGCCGGCGTCCCCGAGACCCGGCAGAATGTATCCGATGTCATTCAAACGTTCGTCCACGGCCGCAACGTAGATGTCCACGTCCGGGTGGCTGGCTTCGACCTTGGCCAGGCCTTCGGGCGCGGCCACGAGGAAAATGCCGCGAATGCTCTTGCACCCCGATTCCTTGAGCATGTCGATGGTGGCGATCAGCGTGCCGCCGGTGGCCAGCATGGGATCGAGGATCAGGGCAATCCGCTCCTCGATATTGCTCGTCATTTTGACGTAGTAGCGCACCGGCTCGAGGGTCTCCTCGTTGCGGTAGAGCCCCACGACGCTCACCTTGGCGGACGGGATCAGGCTGAGCACGCCGTCCATCATCCCCAGCCCGGCCCGCAAAATGGGCACCACCGTGATTTTCTTGCCCTTGATCCGCTCGACGGTCACGTCCCCGGCCCAGCCCTGGATCGTGCGGGGTTCGGTCTCCAGATCCTTGGTGGCTTCAAAGGTCAGCAGGCTGGCCAGTTCGGACGCGATATCGCGAAAGTCCTTGACCGTGACGTCATTCTCCCGCATGAGACCCAGTTTGTGCTTGATCAGCGGATGATCGACAACGTGTAGCGGCAATTTTCCCCTCCTTTATGATTGGCGACGGCCGGTTGACGGGCCCGCGCCCGGCCGGGCCGCCCGCGTGGATCGGCCGAATCCGCAAAAAGGCCAACAGGAGCGGAATGCTCCCCTTGGCCTAATCCCTGACCTCCGGATACACTTCACCCCGCAGGCGGCGCTAAGGTTGCCCGCAGGGATGAGATGGTGCTACGGAAGCTGAATATTAAAGCGGCGCCGCAGGCGGATGGCATCGCCGCGGCGCCCAATCGTCTAAAAATCGCCCAACGGCCGTCGAAAGGTGTAGTTGAATGGATCTTTCACCATTTTTTGCGTGGCGGCCTCCCCGTTGCCCCCCAAGGCGGCAAATGGATAGGCGACCAGCCAGGCCCCGGTGCTCACAATGAGGCAACCAATCGAGATCGGTCGGATAATGGCGATATCCCCCGCCATGGCGTCGCCCTTGGGCTCGCGCTTGAAGACGTAGATTTCGGTATCGTCCACCGCCAGGGCGGAAACCGGTGACAGGCAAAGCGCCGCGACCAGCAGTCCGACAATGAATTTGCACATGCGTTTCGGCATCAGGGACCTCCTCATCAACAAGATTTGAACACCGCCATGATGATCACACGCCACGGCGATGCATTTTTGCCCGCGGAAGCGGCGGCGGCAGCGGCCGGCGGCCGCCTGGAAACAGGCTTGCAACCCCTGCGGGACACTTCTATATTGCGTTTCGGCCAAAGGTGCGTCCCGGATGAGCCGTTTCCGTGCTATTTATTCATCAGAGTAAAAAATGACCTCGGAAGTGTCAAGGAAAAAGGCTTCAAATCACTTATGATTCCTGATGTTTCCGGCCGGACTCAAATGACGCAAGAACTGGGGACATATATCGAGGTGGCGGCGGCCCTGCCCGTGTTCGGCACCTACACCTACCGGCTGCCGGAGGCGCTCAGGCCCCGGGCGGCCCCCGGTCACCGGGTGCTCGTGCCCTTCGGGCGGCGGCGCGTCACCGGTTATATTCTGGGGCCGGCCGCGGGAACGAAACCCGACACCGTCAAGGACGTGCTGGATCTGCTGGATGCGCAGGCCCTGTTTCCCGAAGATTTGATCCCCTTCTTTCGCTGGGTGGCCGGCTACTACCTCCATCCGCTGGGGGAAGTCATTCGCGGCGCCCTGCCCAGCGGCCTGAACCTTTATGAATACAATCTTCTGGCGGTCAACGCCGAGGCCTGTCCCCTGCCCGACGACGAGCGACTCTCCCCGCTGGAGCGCGACATCCTGGATTGCCTGCGCCAGGGGGCCTGCCGCCTCAAAGACCTGCAGAACCACCTGGACCGCCCGGTGCCCGGGGCCCTGTTGCAGGCCATGGTCAAATGCGGCTGGGTTGCCCGCCGCAAGACCCTGCGCGGCGGGCGCACGCGCCCCAAGAAAGCCTGGCTGGTCCGGCGGGTCGACGCCCTCCCGGTCGGCGTGCGGATCACGCCCCAGCGCCGCAAGATCCTGGACCTCCTGGAACGCGAGGCGGAACTGCCCCTGCGGACGATCCAGAAAACGATCCCGGGTGCCGCGGCCATCGTGCGCACCATGGCCCGCCGGGGGATGGTCGCGCTCGTCGAGACGAACGTCTACCGCGATCCGTTCGGCGAGCCCATCCTGCCGGACCGCCCCCCGGAGCTGACGACCGAGCAACGGGCCGCGTTAGAAACCATGGATGCGGCCCGCCGGCAGGGCTTTAGCGCCATTCTCCTGGACGGGGTCACCGGCAGCGGCAAAACCGAGATCTATCTGCGCGCCGCGGCCAAGACCCTCGAGCGCGGGCAGCGCGTTCTGGTGCTGGTGCCCGAAATCGCCCTGATCTCGCAGACCGAGCGCCGGTTTCGGGCCCGCTTCGGCGAGCGGGTGGCGGTGCTGCACAGCGGGCTGTCCAGCGGTGAGCGGCTCGACCAGTGGCTGCGCATCCTCAACCAAGAGGCCCCCATCGTCATCGGGGCCCGTTCGGCCATCTTCGCCCCCCTCGAGAGCATCGGCCTCATCGTGGTGGACGAAGAGCATGACGGCGCCTACAAGCAGGAGACCGGTCTGCGCTACAATGCGCGCGACCTGGCCACCGTGCGCGCCCGCATGAACGCCTGCCCGGTCATCCTGGGTTCGGCCACGCCGTCGGTGCAAAGCTATTTCAATCACCAGCAGGGCAAGTTTCAGCGCATCCGCCTGAGCCGCCGGGTTCAGGAGAAAACCCTGCCGGCGGTCGACATCCTGGATCTGCGCCAGATTCAAAACGAGCGCGGGGTGCGCAAATACCTGAGCCAAGCCCTCATCGACGCCATCGGGGAAACCCTCGCGCGCGGGGAGCAGTCCCTGATTTTTTTAAACCGGCGCGGCTATGCCAGCTATCCCATCTGTTCGGAATGCAGCGCCACCCTGAAGTGCCGTCACTGCACCATCAGCCTGACCTATCACCAGCGCGCCAACGCCTATCGCTGCCACTACTGCGGCTACACCCGCGCGGCCCGGGCCACCTGCCCGGAATGCGGGTCCGACAAGATCTGGCACTACGGGCTGGGCACCGAAAAACTGGAGGAATTCCTGCAGCGTTTTTTCCCGGAGGCCCGCGTGGCCCGCCTGGACCGGGACACCACCCGCCGCAAGAACGGGCTCCTGGCGGTGCTCAAAAAACTCCAGGCGGGCGAAATCGACATCCTGATCGGCACCCAGATGGTGGCCAAAGGGCACGACTATCCCAACATCACCCTGGTGGGCGTGATCTGCGCCGACAGCACCCTCAATTTCCCCGATTTTCGCGCCGGCGAGCGCACGTTTCAGCTCCTGGCCCAGGTGGCCGGCCGGGCCGGGCGGGGCGAGCGCCCCGGGCGGGTCATTCTGCAGACCTACACCCCCGAGCACTTCATCATCAGTGCCGCGCGCGGGCAGAACTACGCCCGTTTCTATGCGGACGAAATCCAAGGCCGCCGCGCGCTGGGCTACCCGCCCTACAACCGCATGATCCAGCTCCTGATCACCGGACGGGAAGCGGACCGGACCGCTGATGCCGCCCGGCGATTGGGCCGGGCCGCCCAGGCGGAACTGGAGCGGCAGCCTCCTCCGGGCGGCCGCGTCAGCCTGCTGGGCCCGGTGGAGGCGGCCCTGCATCGGGTGGCCGGGCGCTACCGCTGGCAGATGCTGATCCGGGGGCCGAGCGCCAGTGGATTGAACCGATTTGTCCGCCAACTGCTCTACGACGGCCACCAGCGTTTCGAGCGGCAGGGAGTCAAAGTATCCGTTGACGTCGATCCGCTGTTTATGATGTAAATAATAGTTTACAGGCAACCCAAACATGACGACCCGCCGGGCATGGCCATGTCGAGGGATGGACGGCAGCGGACGGGACGCCATCCAATAATAAGCGTACCTGCAATAGGAGTCCCTGGAAAAATGAAGGCGAGACTGAAAACATTCATGCTGACCCTTGGCGTCGTCGGCTTGCTGGGCCTGCCCGTCGCCGGCAACAGCGGAGATGGGATTCAGGCCACTGGTCACGACCCTGTCGGTTCGAAAGAATTTCTGCTGGCCGGCAGCGGCTCTCTGGTGGTCACCGGCAGCAAGGCCCCGGCCGCCCCGGAAACGCCGCAGACCGCAACCCCGGAAGTGGTCGTCACCAAGCCGCTATTTGATTTCGGCCGCGTGCTGGACGGCACCGAGGTGTCGCACGCATATTTGCTTGAAAACCGCGGCAGCGGGGATCTGGCCATCGAGAAGGTCCTCACCGGCTGAGGCTGCACCGCTGTCTCGTTTCCGAGACAGATCCCCGCCGGCGGCGAGGGCAAAATCATCATCAAGATCGACACCAGCGGTTTCGGCGGACACCAGATGAAAAAGAAGGCCGTGGTCCATTCCAACGACCCCTACCGGCCTCAGCTGACCCTCACGATGAGCGGTCGCGTGGACCCGTTCGCCGAGATAAAACCCGAACATGTCATCATCCGCGGCTACGTGGGTGAACCCCTGCGCCGCCGGGTGACCGTCGTGCCGGCCCGCAACAACCCCTTTGCCATCACCGGGGTCGAAACCAAGCACGGCGACAATATCAAAATCGCCTGGAAAGCCAAGGAAACCCCCCGGGGCAAAGCCTACCTCGTGGACGTGGAAAACATCCGGACCGAAAAGGGTCGCTATTACGACACATTGTACCTTATGACGGACAGCGACCTCAGACCCCGGATTCCGATTCAGGTCCGCGGCAGCATCGCCGTCAAACCCGCCGCCAAGACGACAGGACCCCCGAAAGCACAATGACCGGACCCACCCTCAAGGCCGTGATCTTCGATTGCGACGGCGTGATGTTCAACACCAACCGCGCCAACGAAGCCTACTACAACCAGATCCTGGCGCATTTCGGCCGTCCCCTCCTGACCCCCGAGCAGTTCAAGTACTGCCACATGCACACCGGGGACGAAGCCATGCGATACCTCTTCGAAGACACGGGAATGGCCGAGGCGGCCCAGGACTACCGTTTGAACATGGGCTACAGCCAGTTCATCCAGCTGATGGAGATCGAGCCGCACCTCAAGCCTTTGATCGCATCGCTGCGCCCCGGTATCAATACCGCGGTGGGCACGAACCGGGCGGACACGATGGGCGAGGTCATGGACGTTCACGGCCTGAACGACTTTTTCGACCTGGTGGTGACCTCGCGGGACGTGCCGACGCCCAAGCCGGCCCCGGACATCCTCAACCGCGTCCTGGATCATTTCCAGCTGACGCCCGCCGAGGCGCTTTATATCGGCGATTCGGTGGTGGACGCCCAGGCCGCCGCGGCCGCCGGCATTCCCTTCGTGGCTTATGGCGACCCCGGCCTGGCGGCCGATCACCACATCGAAAGCCTTGAGGAAGTATTTGCGTTGGTACGCCCCTGACCCTCCCGGCCGAAACAAGCCCTTCTGGTTGAACTATTGATGGACTCGAAAAAAGTCATGTTTCAGACGGTCTCGTTAAAAGTTCGAGATACGGCGTCGAGGCCCGGGAAATGAGGCGTACTTCCGGTACGCCGCAATGACGAGGGCTGAAGCGTAACACCGATATCGGACTTTTTACGAGACCGTCATCACTGATTGCCGAAACCGTTCTGGGCCCCGCAATCCGGGCATACCCATGTGATCCCGTTACAGGAAAGCCCCCAGACGTTCTCGTCCATGCAGCCCTGGCAGATGGCAAAATCGCATTCGCGGCACTGCCAGCAGAACGGGGCCTCCTGGCGGCAGCAGTGACAGGATGTGGCCCGGGGAATGCGCCTTCGCCGCCGTCGCCGGGCTGGGTTCGCAGATGACATCGCTTCTATGATTCTCCTGCGGGGCCGATTCGTGAAGAACGACCCCGCTTGTTGTTTGTTTTCGGGAATGATATGCCTTCGGCCCGGTAACCGCAACGGGGCCGGGTGACGATCCCCGGCTTTTGTTGCCCTTGATGGCCGCAGTCAACACAGACGGCGCCGGCCGCTGTATCGGGAGCACGACATGGCAACCGCCAAGCAGATCTACCTCATCGACGGCACGGCCTATATCTACCGCGCCTACCACGCCATCCGCAGCCTGACGAATTCCAAGGGGTTTCCCACCAACGCCATCTTCGGCTTCACGCGCATGCTCCTCAAGCTCTTCGAGGACCGCCAGCCCGCCTTCGCCGGCATGTTCTTCGACGCCCTGGGCCCCACCTTCCGGCACGAGCGCTTTCCGGACTACAAGGCCAACCGCCCGCCTATGCCCGACGACATGGCCGCCCAGATTCCCCACATCAAGGAGGTCACCGCCGCGTTTCGGATTCCGGTGCTGGAAATGGCGGGTTTCGAGGCCGACGACCTGATCGGCACGGTGGCCCGCCGGGCCGAGGCCGAGGGCTTTGACGTGGTCCTGGTGACGGGCGACAAGGACTTCGTCCAGCTGCTGAGCGACCGGATCTCCATCTGGGACCCCATGAAGGACCGTGCCATCACCCGGGCGGACTTCAGGCGCGACAACGACCTCGAACCGGCCCAGATGGTCGACGTCATGGGGCTTTCCGGGGATACGGCCGACAATGTCCCCGGCGTGCCCGGCATCGGGCCCAAAACCGCCATGAGCCTGATACGCGCCTACGCGAGCATCGACGGCGTCTACGCCCACCTGGAAGACATCACCAAGCCCAAACAGCGGTCCAACCTGGAGGCCCACCGCGAGCAGG
>JASJCV010000049.1 GCA_030065275.1 Desulfobacterales bacterium
GGCCCGATGACGGCCAGGGTCTCACCGCGCGTCATCCGCAGACTGAAATCTTCGAAGAGGGGGGGCTGGCCGCGGTAGGCAAAGGTGATGGCGCGGAGTTCAATCATCGCAGGGCCCAAAACGCGTCAGGGCCGGTCCGCAGCGACCGACCGGATGAAGCGGTCGGTAACCGAGCGGCTGTAGGGCAGCGGTGCGGCCAAAAGCTCGCGTGCCTGCATCCAGTTCATGGCATCCTGCCACTGATCGGCCGAGGGCACGCGGCCGTGCGCAAACGGCGGAATGCGGAAGCTGTCACGCACGTTGGGCGGAATGCGGATTTTAGCGAGCATCAGGGAGCGAAAGGCGCGCGGTTCGGCGTTGATGGCCGCGGCGGCAAGCTGCCAAGCCGTGATGAAGCCCTGAATCTGGTCGTGTTTGGCCTCCATGGCCGTGAGGGCGAAGGTCAGAATGCTGAGGCTGTAGTCGGCAACGGCGTCATCGTCGGCCACCAGGACCGCCCCGGCTTCGATGGCGCTCATGGCCAGGGGGTCGGGCAGCATGGCGGCGGCCAGGTGCCCCTGGACCAGCAGTTGGTAACGTTCGGGGATGGCGGGCACCGACTGTTTGCGAATACGCTCCGGCGGCAGGCCCGCGTTTTGCAAGAGTCGGTCGGTGACGTACTCGATCACGGTGTGACGGGAAATGCCGATCGGCACACCCGCGAGATCCGTGATGTCTCGATGGGGGCTGCCCGGTGCGGCCAGCAGGCGGAAAAGCGGATACCCGGGGCGGGCGGCCCGCACGACCGCGACAACCACGACCTGGGGCCGGTCGCGATTGAAATTGGCGCTGCTGATGATTTCGTTGAGCATGCCGTCGATCTGCCCGGATTGCATCAGCTGATCACGGGCGGCGGCGCTGGCGACGTTGACCGCTTTCACCTGCACGCCGGCGGCTTCGAAGAACTTTTGCTCTTCAGCCACGTAAAACGGCAGGCTGTCGATGATGGGCAGCAGGGCGATTCTTAGCGGCGGCGGACCCGCTGCCAAAGCGGGCGCGCCCGCTAGCAGGCAGAGGCTCAAGCCCAGAAACAAGATAAGGCCGCATCGGCGTCGATGGTCGATGGTTGTATGCATGGAATCATCCGTGAAGGCGGATCGGGTTGTTTCAGCCGTTTTCAACGATACGGGCCCACCTTGATGGCGGCCGTCGGAGAAGGTGACCGTCGGATGCCGGCCCGTGGCGGCGGCCGTCATCGTTCCGCCGACCGTCAGGGCCGCGGTCCGCGCTAGTGATTGTGAAAGTAGGGCCGGGGCAGCTCGATCACCACCGGAAATACCGGACTGATATCGGGGCCGACGGCACTGAGGCCCTCTGCGTTTTCCGTTATCGAAACGATGGTGCCGTAGGCGAAACTGACGACGTGACGCGGAATGGGGTAAAACACCTGGATATGATCGCTGCTCACGGCCATCAGTTTGACGTTTTGAATCTCCGCCGGGTTGCCGTAGGTCAGGCCGATCATCCGCCCCTCATAGAATTCGAGACGGGCCTGAAGGGAAGCCGCCGGCCGGTAGTCGTTCGGCGGGGAGGCCGATGGGTCGGCGATTTCGGCTTGATCGTCTACCACCGGGCCCTCGGGGGGATATTCGATGAAATCGAAGGCGCCCGCCTGGGCTTCGATGGCAGCGTCGTCGCGTTCCTCGATTTCGATGTCTTCCGTTTCGTCCTGCGGCTGGTTTTCGTCGGCCGCATCGCCCGGTGCGTCGGCAGCGATCACCAGCGCTTGATCTTCCTCTTGCCGTCGGCGCTCTTCCGCTTCACGCTCGCGTTCTTCGGCTTCCCGGCGTTCCTGATCCTCCTGCTCGCGGCGCAGAGCCTCGGCCTTTTCTTCTTCTTCGGCCTGGCGGCGTTCTTCCGCCTCGCGTTCGCGGGCTTCGGCTTCCCGGCGCTCCCGTTCCTCTTCCTCGCGCCTCGCGGCCTCGGCTTTTTGCTCTTCCTCCTTCTGGCGCTTCAGGGCTTCGGCCTTCTCGAGCTCCTCTTTCTGGCGCTTCAGAATGTCCGCACGCTTCTGGGCTTCGATCTGACGCTCCTCTTCAAGGCGTCGCGCTTCTTCCTCGGCCTGGCGGCGTTCTTCCGCTTCACGCTCGCGGGCTTCGGCTTCCCGGCGCTCCCGCTCTTCCTCCTCGCGGCGCAGGGCTTCGGCTTTTTCTTCCTCTTCCTTCCGGCGCGCCTCGGCTTCCTGCCGTTCCTTTTCCTCCTGCTCGCGGCGCAGGGCTTCGGCTTTTTCCTGTTCTTCAATATGGCGCCGCAGAGCCTCGGCCTTCTCTAGTTCTTCGTAATACCGCGAAAAGTGAATGCCGCACTGCGTACATTCTTCAGCCAGAAAGTTGTTGGCATGGCCGCAGTTGGGGCAGGTGATCGTTTTAACTTTCATCATCTGGCCGTCCTTTCACCTGATGCGATCGAAAATTGCGCTGTTGGTGCTGTCAGAGGCCTGCAGGAGCGGCGCTTCACGTGTGGGCGACGCAGGGCTTGACGCTTGCGTATGCCTGAATGTCGATTCGTGTAATTATCGCGTAACATATGGTGATCCTAAAAAAAATAACCTAGCGTGTCAATTGAAAAACCCTTGGTTTTATGGGCCGCCAAGGCACCGGGGCGGTGGAGATGAGTTGACAGTGTCGGTGCGGATTTCTATATCCTATCTACTCCAAGGAAGGCGTGTCCGACGAAAGCCGAACGCCGATGGAACGGACCATGGAAACCAGACCGACAAGAACAAGAGAAATCAAGGACAGACTCAAGGCGGCTTCGCGCGATCGCCTCTACCGTTTCGTACTTAAAGGGGGACAAGCCCGGGGGGCATTGGTCAGCGGGACTTTTCTGATCCAGAAGATGCGTCGGCAGCATCAGCTTGGCATTCTGGAAACCCTGGTGCTCGGTCATGCCTACCTCGGGGCCCTGCTGATGGCGGCTTCGATCAAGGGGGATGAACGCGTGACCCTGCAGATCGACTGCGCCGGCCCCATCAAGGGGCTGGTGGTCGAAACCAATGCGCGCCTGGAGGTGCGGGGCTACCTCAAGCGCGTTCCCATTCCAGTCGATCGGCCTTTGGAGGACTTCAATCTGGCCCCGTTCTTCGGTGCGGGGCTGCTTCGTGTCACACGGGAGTTGCCGGATGCGAAGCAGCCCTTCAGTGGTACGGTCGATTTAAAGCACGGCAACCTGGCCGAAGATTTGACGTATTACTTCCTATCTTCCGAGCAGGTGCACAGCGCCTTTAATCTGAGCGTGCAATTCGACCGGCAGGGTCATGTGATCGGCGCGGGCGGTCTTTTTCTGCAGCGGATGCCCGGCTGCGGCGAGGGCGTGGTGGGCGACATGGAGCGCATCATCCAAACCCTGCCCCCTTTGGGTAAAGCTTTGGCGGAGGGGCGGGAGCCGCAGACGCTGATCGCGGACGAATTCGCCGCCCTGCAGCCGGTGATCAGGGACAGTCGGCGGGTGGATTTTTTCTGCCCCTGCAGCCGCAAACGCTTTGAGCGCCTGCTGGCGCTGCTGCCGGCCGATGATCTGGCGGATTTACAGCAGAACGGACCCTTCCCGGTCGAACTGCGTTGCAATTACTGCAACCGGTCCCACGCCTTTACGCGGGCGCAGATGGCCGTTATCGGGGCCAATCCAGGTTCCCGTGCGTCTTCACCGGCCACCTGAAGGGGGCCTTGACCTGCGTTTTGGTTCCGGTGTGACGCAACCCGCCGGCACCGGCCGGGTTGGATTCGCCGGCGGGTAATCATCGTTTGATCGTCGCGGCCCGGAATCGCTCAGTTGAGGCCTTTGCTAATGAGAACGCCGATACAGGTGGCCAAGTATACGGCGACGATGACGATCATCCATTCCTTGAAGCTCAGTTCGTCGACAAAGCGTTTCATCTTGGCCTTGAGATAGGTATGAAATTGTCTTTTCGCGGTGACCGCTTCTGCTTTTTTAAGCCCGGCCTCCAGTCGTGAGAGGCGTTGCTCGACGTCTTGAATCATCGTGATGCTCCTGGTCGGGATGCGCGCGCCGGGGGCACCCCCGACGCAACCGCCGTCGACAGACAGATTCCGCCGGTCAAGGCGGAAACCGGCCCATCCTATGGTCAGCTATGGGGTGAATGATATTTAAGCGACTGAAAAAATTAAGAAAGACTCTGATGCCGTTCCCTTTGAAAGGCGTGTTTACCGTCTATAGCCAAGAATGGGAAAGGTGTCAATGCGGACAGCGACGCCTCCGGTCCGCGGAAAGCCCGGCAGGGCGGCGGTCCGGCGCTCATGCGCGGGGTCGCGGGCATTCGCCCCAGACGCACTCCAGGTCGGTGCGCAGCTGTTCTCCCGCGGTTTCCAGGGTCGTGAACAGGAAACGCAGCTTGGCCAGGGCGCGGTCGATATCGTTGAATATCTCCCTGGCCAGGGCGTCTTCGTCGGACTTTTTTTCGAAGCGGTCCACCAGTTCGGTGACACGGCGGTGGGCGGTTTCCAGGTTGTGAATCGCGGTTTGAATCTCCGATGCCGAAACAGCGGGCTGGTCTGACATGCGTATCTCCATGGTTGGATCGGTTGAAATCGATATGCCCCTTAACCGAATATCCAACAGCGGTCAACTGCTTTGGCCTGCGACCGCCCATCGGCGAAAGGACTAAATGGACTATTTGGCTTCCGGCTTTACCCCCGGCCCCGACTTTATTTTCAAGCCCGGCAGGCGACCGGGGCGGCTGTTGTTTTTACGGCAGGATCGGCTCTTGGTGAAAACCCGCGATGGCCAGCCCGTGCCTGTGGACGCCAGCGATCTGGATCCTTCCGGCTGCGATTCCGATGACGTTCTGGCCCTGGGTCGGGTGGACGGCGCGCTTTGCGCGGCCTGTCGGCTGCCCGCTGAATTCACGCCGCCGGAGGGTTTATATTTTGAAGGCCTGCGCCGCCTCTTCGGCCGGATTGCCGACGCGGATTTGGCCGCGGCCGGGTATGGTCTGCAGCTTTTCCGCTGGATGGACGGGCAGCGCTTCTGCGGACGCTGCGGGGCGGCCACGGCCCTGCGCACAGGGCAGCGAGCGCTGGGGTGCACGGTCTGCGGACAGGTCCTTTTCCCCCAGGTGGCACCGGCGGTGATCGTGGCGGTCGTCTCGAACAGGCGGCTTCTGCTGGCGCGCGCCAGGCGTTATGCCGGCAACATGTTCAGTGTCGTCGCCGGCTATGTGGAGCCCGGGGAGACCCTGGAGGAATGCGTCCAGCGGGAAGTCCGTGAAGAGGTGGGCATCGAGGTCGGCGATATTCGCTATTTCGGCAGCCAGCCCTGGCCTTTCAGCGGGTCCTTGATGGTCGCTTTCACGGCGGCGCACACCGGCGGAACGATTGCCGTGGACAACAAGGAAATTCTGGAGGCCGGCTGGTTCACGGCCGCCGATCTGCCTGCGGTGCCCGGTAAGATCAGCATCGCCCGGCAGTTGATCGACTGGTATGTCGGCCGCTACGGGCCGAAGACCTCCGCATCGGGCGTGAACAGGCGCGGGTCATCGTAGTCGATGAATTGACCGCTCAGCGCCGTGGGCGCGGACAGTGCCAGCCAGGCGACCGCACGGGCGGGTTCGTCCGCTGGCAACAATTTGCCCTTGGCTTTGAGCTCTTGGAAATAGGTGCTTTGATCCGCAGTCATGGCCTGCCCACCATTGCGGCGAATCAGATTCTGCATGGCTGTATCCACCACGCCCGGACGCAGCGCCACCGATGTTATCGCAGGCTCTTCGACCGCCAGCTGACGGGTGAAATGGGTCAGTGCGGCTTTGGCGACGCAGTAGGCGCTCCATCCCTGGATTGCCTTGACCGCCGCCCCTGAACTGACATTGACGATGCGCCCGCCGGTCCGGCGCAGGTGGGGGATGGCCCAGCGGCAGAGGTAAAAAGGCCCCAGCAGGTTGACGTCCAGGTTGTGTCGCCACCGGTCGGGGTCGGAATCGGCGATGCGGGCCAGCGGTTCGAGTATGCCGGCGTTGTTCACCAGGCCGTTCAGGCGCCCGAAAACGTCGATGGTTTCCTCGACGATCCGGGCACAGGCCGACGGTGTGGCCACGTCGGCGACGATAGGGTGCAGGCGGCCGGGTACAGGATCGGGTCCGCCCGCCTGCGGTCGGTCGGCGATCGGCGTTCGGGCCACGGCGGCCACATGGGCCCCCGCGCGCAGGAGCCGCTCCACGGTGGCGGCCCCGATGCCCCGGGAAGCACCGGTGACGATAACGGCGGCAGGCGGTGCCATAGGGCTCATTCCTTCCGGACCGGGGGATGAATCCGGCCGGTCTGAAAAGAAAAACCCGGCCCGGACGTGTCCCTGAAATAACGCCGCAGCGTCTCCTCGATGACCTTGAAGGCGATCGCCTCCCAGGGGATCTCGGCTTCGGTGAAAAAACCGACCGCCAGGCTTTCGTCACCGGGCCGGCAGTCTTCCGAGAGCATCGTGCCGCGGAAGATCAGGTAAAGCTGGTTGACGAACGTCAGGTCGAAAAGCGCGTAGGGTACCAGATCGTCGACGCGTGCACGGGCTTCCTCCCAGGTCTCGCGCCGGGCGCCGTCAGCAGCGGTCTCGCCATTTTCCAGATAGCCGGCAGGGAGGGTCCACAGGCCCTCGCGCGGAGCGATGGCCCGTCGGCACAGCAAGATACGGCCCTGCCATTCGGGAATGACGCCCACCACCAGCTTGGGGTTCTGGTAATGGATTTCCCCGCAGGCCGGGCACACGTGCCGGGGGCGGTCGTCTCCCTCGGGAATCTGATAATTGACTTTGGCACCACAGTTCGGGCAGAAATTCATGGCATACCGGCAGGTAATTAGGTTCGACACTTTGATTCCAGGGGGCAGCGGCGCGATGCCCACCAGCGCCTGATCGGGCTGACTTTAGCACAGCCCGAGCGGAATGCCAATTGACGCGCTTGGGGCAAGGGGACCAACGGCGGCGTTTACAATTCAAGCCGCGCCGCTTATCATGGCCGGGGCCCCGGACCCGCGGGCGGGTGCAAACCGTCATCCAAACGATCGCCCGGTGTGCGAAGCGCCAGCGATTGCAGCCGGAAACCGTTACCATCAAATCAAGGAGCGCACGCGATGAAACTGATTGTCTGCGGCAAGGGGGGCTGCGGCAAGAGCACGGTGGCCGTGCTGTTGAGCCGCGCCTTCGCCCGCCTGGGACGCCGGGTCATGCTGGTGGATGCGGATGAATCCAATATGGGGCTGCACCGCCTGGCCGGAACCGCGCCGGCGGCCACCCTGCTGGAAACGCTCGGAGGACGGCGTTCACTGCGCCCCCAGACCAGCGGCCAGCTGGGAGAGGCCTGCCGTCTGTTCTACGATCAGCCCTTTCGTTTCGAAGCGATCCCGGACGCCTGCACCCCCGCGGTGGACGGCGTAAGCCTCCTCAAGGTCGGGAAGATCCAGCATTTCGGCGAAGGGTGCGCCTGCCCGATGGGCGGCATCCTGAGGCCGCTTCTGGCCAATCTGCAGGTTGATGCCGAGGACCGTGTCGTGGTGGACACGGCCGCCGGCGTCGAGCATTTCGGCCGCGGGGTCGACCAGCATGCCGACATCATCGTGGGGGTCATCGATCCCACCTTCGAGTCTTTCAAGCTGGCCAAAAAACTGATCGCCCTGGCCGAAGGTTCGGGGACGCCGTTCGCTTTTGTCCTCAACAAGGCGGATGGGCGCATGCGGGCCGGTCTGGGCAGTTTTATCGATCCGGCCGCGATTATCGGAGAAATACCGATGCGGGACGATCTTTTCTCAGCCGGTCTCGAGGGCCGCCCCATCCGAATCGAACTGCCCGAAGTGGCGCAACTGTGCCGGCGTCTGGAGGCCATGGGCTGATTCGCCCCTGGACGTCCACCCCGACCGTTATCATGACACCTGATCCAGGCCATTCTGCACCTGTTGGGGACAATGCCCCGGAATCCGTCCTTTTTCGACTGGAGCGGGCCACTCTGCGTGCGGGTGCCCGCCGCCTTCTGCCGAATACGAGTTGGACACTCCGTGCGGGCCAGAACTGGGTCATTCTGGGAGGCAACGGCGAGGGCAAGACCACCCTGGTCGGCACCCTCACTGGGGAGACCCCGGTGGTGGCCGGACGCCGCTGGTTCGATCGCAACCGTCTCGCGCCCGCTCACGTGCGCTGCGTATCCTTCGAGGCCCATGAGCGCCTGGCCGCCTGGGACGATGGTCAGGACGAAGCCCGCAGTTTTGCGCACAAGGGAATGCGTGGTGTTCGCGTGGCGGATATATTGAATACGGACCGCCGGGATTTCACTGCCGATCCCGGGGATCTGGACCGCTGGATGGACCAGACAGGGCTTTCGGCCTGGCGGGAACGGGAAATCCGCACCCTTTCCAGCGGTGAAATGCGCCAGGTCATGATCGCGCGGGCACTGCTGGCCGGTCCCCGTCTGCTCGTGATCGACGAGCCTTTCGACGGATTGGATACCCGCGCCCGCCGCCGTCTGGCCGATATGCTTGCAACCCTGATGGCCCGCGGACTGCAAATGGTTCTGATTACCCATCATTCCGATGAAATTCTGACGGGCATCACCCATTATATGTTGCTGCAGGGCGGCCGCGTGGCCGAGCAGGGGGTCTGGCGCCCGTCGGCGCCTGACCGCAACAGCAGGCACGGTGTGGTGGTAGCGCCCATGGCGGCGGGCAACGCGGCGGAAACTCTACGGGCGCAAAGGAGGCCTGCCGAACTGGTCCGCATGCGGTCGGTGACCGTGGTCTACGAAGGTCGCCGGGTGATCGATCGCCTGAACTGGTGCGTGCGGCCCGGAGAACACTGGGCTGTCTGCGGCCCCAACGGGGCCGGCAAGAGCACGCTGCTGCAGCTGATTTGCGGGGATCATCCCCAGGCCTACGCCAACGACATCCACCTCTTCGGGCGTCGGCGCGGCCGCGGGGAGACCGTCTGGGACATCAAACGGCCAATCGGGTTGGTTTCCAACGCCCTGCAGATCCGCTACCGCAAGTCACTCGATGGGCGGGCCGTGATGCTCTCGGGTTTTTTTGACTCGGTGGGCCTCTACCGTCAGGCCAGTACAGCGCAGGTCGAAGCCGTGCGCCGCTGGGCACGGCGGCTATCCATCAGCCGCCTTTTGGAAAAGGACTTTCAACGCATGTCCAACGGAGAACGTCGCATGGTGCTCATCGCCCGGGCCATGGTCAAGGAACCTTCCCTGCTGGTTCTGGACGAACCCTGCCAGGGACTCGATTCGCGCAACCGGATGCGGATCCTGGAGATGCTCGACATGATCGTTCGTACCCAACCCGCACAGATGATTTACGTCTCGCACCGGCCGGACGAACTGCCGGGGGCGACCACGCATGAATTGCATCTAAGCCTGGATGGCCGCCAACGGATCGTGGCCCGCTGATCGCGGCGGAGGCCGCTGCAGCCATCCGGCTTGGCGGAGACTAAAACGGCCAGAAATTCTGGTCGAACCACACTTTCTGCGTGAGCTCGCTTTCCAGCTCGGCCAAAAAGGTCAAGTGCGATTTTTCCCACCGCGCAAGCCATTCGTAAAGGGCTTTTTCCTCGGGGTCCGTTGCTTCGGCGGCCCTTGCGCCGTAGAGCTTGATGGCGTTTTTTTCCATGGCCACGGCGGCGGAAACGGCCGCCGCCTCGAAGTCCGCCGCCTGCATGGCGGCCACCAGGTCCTGCGTCAGGACATCGGCCACCGCGCTCTTGCCGGCATCGGTCTCGTAATTCAGGGATGCGAACCGGCGATTTTCGTGGTAGGCTTTAAACTGATCGGAAAGGATCTCGATATGCCGCACTTCTTCGGCGGCCATGGTTTCGAAAAACTGTTTGACCTCCGGGTGTTGCGCCGAACCGGCCACCTGGCGATAGAATGCATTGCCCTTTTTTTCGATCAAAAGTGCCTGTTTGAGAATGTCGACGGCTTTTTCGCTGTCCATGGGTCCTCCTGATGAGAGTGTTGAGCGCAGCTGGCTGCGGGATCTTTAGATCTTGTTTCAATCGGCCGATAATGTATCAGGCCGCACCGCACGACGCCGGCCATCTGATCAGCGATTGAAGCATTAACCTAAAACAAGCCCGGCGGAAACTCAAGCCGCCGCCGCGCGAAGGCGTCCCCGCGGACGCTTTTTGGTTTGATCTGGATGCGGCCGCACGCCATGGCCCCGGGGTCAGGCGGTCGGATCCATCGAGCGAGGAGAAATCGAACATGTTCTGGAAGAAAAAAAAGCACCCGGCGCCGGCGGCCGAGATGAAAACCCCTGCGGCCGGACCCTCCGGTTCGACCGGCACGACCGTTATTGCTGAAAACTATACCCTCAAGGGCCGCATGCACGGGCAGGGACCGGTCGAAGTCCAGGGGCGCATGGAGGGGGAACTCGATGTCGAGGGCCGTGTGCTTATCAGCGCCAACGCCTCCATGCAGGGCGAGATCAAAGCCGAAGTCCTTGAAATCGGAGGAAAGGTCGAAGGCCACCTCGATGTCTCCCGGCAGCTTCAACTGGGGCCGACATCAAGTTTCGAGGGCAAGGCGGCGGCCGCCCGCATCGTCATGGCCGAAGGGGCCTGCCTCAACGGCGACGTGTGCATGAAAGCCTGACCATTTTGGGTTCGATAAGGAAGCGCCATGGAAAATCAGCCGGATAAGCGGCCCACCTCCCTGATCGGACGCGGCATCACCGTCGAAGGGGATTTGATCGACGGTGACGACCTGGTCATCGAAGGGACGGTCAAAGGATCGATCCGCAGCACCGGCGAGGTGCTCGTCACACCTCAAGGCCGCGTTGAAGCGACGATCTCCGCGCAGCGGATCGTTATTCAGGGCTATGTCAAGGGTGATGTCCAGGCCGATGAAACGGTCAATGTCCAGACTGAAGGGGTCTTGATCGGCAACTGCCGTGCCAGGGCGATCCAGATCCATGAGGGGGCGCGGTTTGAGGGGCGGTCGGACATCATCCGCTAATGATCGCTCTGAAAGGGCATCTTTCGCCCCCGGGCGGCGTTCTCGCTCTGTCCGGTCCTCGACGTAGCCGGGCTACGCCTGCGGCCGTCCAATCGCTGCGGCCTTGCCCGGAGTCGAAATCTACCCTTTCAGAGCGATTATTTTTTGAGAGTCGTGGAGCCAATCTGGTTTTACGCGATGGGATCTACCAATCATACCGAAGGGGCATCTTGGGGCCCCGGGCGGCGTTCGCGTCTCTTGCCCGTCCACGACGTGGCTCGGGCCACGCCTGCGGGGGCCAATCGGCTGCGGCCTTGCCCGGAACCCCAATCTACCCCTTCGGCAGGGGCACTGTGAGGTTCATGAAGGGGCCTCTTGGGGCCCCGGGGGGCGTTCGCGTCTCTTGCCCGTCCTCGACGTGCTCGGGCCAGGCCTGCGGGGGCCAATCGGCTGCAGCCTTGCCCGGAACCCCAATCCAAGCCTCGATTATTCGGGCGATGGCGGGGACATGCTGCCGATGACATGCTCGATCACGCGCATGCCGGTTTCCGAGTGGATGAAATAAACGACCACGCCCAGAATCACGATCGCAAAAACCAGGCCGCCTTTGTTGTCACCGATATCCCCCCGAAAGATGCGTATCGCGAGGATCACGATCGAGACCGCAATAACGCCCGTCAGGATGTTGACCAGTTCGCTGGGTTCCAATTTTCATCCTCCTGTGCTCGGGTCGGGCATCGCCCGTCCGCCCCGCGGCGGCAGGCCGCCTGTGGGGCACTATATCCAAACCGGGGCGGCAAGTAAACGCGTCGCCGGCCCCAGGCCGGACCATGCCGCCCGCGCGTCCGGCACGCGCTTCCGTCTGTTGGCACTGCTACCGGTGCTCTGGCTCGCCGCCGCCGCGCCGCTCCGGGCCGACGCGGTCTTGCAAACACCCCACGTGCGGATTGTTCACGCCCCGGAATCGAAGCATCGGGCCGAGCGTATCGCCGCCATGACCCCGGCCATCATCGCCGATCTGCAACGCCAGCTGGGCCTGAGCTTCACCATCCGACCGACCGTGGTGCCGGCCCCCAACCGCGAAGCCTTCTACCAGCTGGGCGGCCGGCCATGGTTTACGGCCTTTGCCGTACCGCGCAAGCAGCTGGTGGTGCTGGACATGTCACGTCTGGACCGGCCTGCGGGGGACATCTACACCACCCTCAAACACGAATACGCCCACCTGGCCCTGCACCAGGCCATTGCCCGCCGCCGGCTGCCGCGCTGGCTGGACGAGGGCACCGCCCAGTGGGCCAGCGATGGCCTTTCCGAATATCTCCCCACGACACAGCGCGCGCTGCTGCCCCAGGCGGCTGCTGCGGGCCGCCTGTTCGATCTGGATGACCTGGCGGAAACGTTTCCGGAGGACGGCCAGGGGCTTCAGCTGGCTTACGAGCAGAGCCGCAGCTTCGTCAACTATCTGGTGCGCCGGTTCGGTGACGATGCGCTGCGTCTGCTGCTGCAATCCCTGTCAGCCGGTGCGTCCCCCAGGGAGGCCTTCGAAGTGAGCCTCGACATACGGCTCGCCGACGTCGAGGCGGAATGGCGGGAGAGCCTGCGCGGTCCCGGTTCCTGGCTGGCGGGCCTGGCCGGCCAGGTCTACGGTTTGCTCTTCTTTGCGGCGGCGCTCGCCACCGTGGGCGCCTACTGGCGTTTCCGCCAACGCAAACGCCTCTATCGGGCCGGCGAGGATGAGGAAGACGAGCCGTGAAACCGCGTGCGATTCAACGCGGTCGTTCATCATCTATGCCAATTAACCCTGGGACGTTGAGTTGGCATCTATCGCCGCCGCCATGCGCGCCAGGGCTTTTTCAAGCAGACCCGGCGCGCAGCCGAAGTTCAGGCGAACGAATCCGGGAAGCCCGAATTCGGCGCCGTCGGAAAGCCCCACGCCGCCATCTTCAAAAAAGGCTGCCGGTCTTTCGATGCCGCTCGTCCGGACATCGATCCAGGTCAGGTAAGTGGCTTCCACCGGCCAGGTGGCAAGCCCGGGCATGGCGCTCACCGCGGCGTGCACCCGGTCGCGATTGACGCGCAGCACGTCGAGCAGAGCGGCATGCCACGCCCAGCCATCACGGTAGGCCGCTTCGGCGGCGACATACCCCATGAGATTGACGGAGGGCACGATGCCGGCCATGGCGCGCCGGAAGCGTCGGCGCAGGTCGGGGGCGGCAATCACCGCGAAGGCGCAGCCCAGCCCCGGGATATTGAAAGTCTTGCTGGGGGCCATCAGCGTGATGGTCCGGTCCCGGGCGGCGTCATTCAGGGTGGCCGTGGGGATGTGGGAGCGCTCGCGGTCCAGCACGAGATCGCAGTGGATTTCGTCCGAGCAGATGATCACGTCGCGGCGGGTGCACCATTCCACCAGGCGTTCGAGTTCCGTCTTCGAGAAAACCCGGCCCACGGGATTGTGCGGGCTGCACAGCAGCAGAAGCCGCGCACGCGAACCGGCGGCCGCGTCCAGACGGTCCAAATCCCACTGCCAGCGGTCGCGGCCGGCGGCCATGGGCACCTCGACGCGTTTGCGCCCGGCGTGGACCGGGGCGGTCAAAAAAGGCGGGTAGACCGGTGTGGCCGTGATCACCTCGTCCCCCGGCGATCCCACCGCCCGGCAGGCCACGTTCAAGCCCGTAACGAGGCCCGGCAGCCAAACCAGCCAGTCGGCTTCGATGGCCCAGTCATAGCGTCCTTGCAGATATTCCTGAACGGCGGCCACCAGCGAGGCCGGCGGCAGGGTATATCCCATCACGCCGTGTGCGATCCGTTGGTGCAAGGCTTGAAGGACCGGTTCGGGACTGGTGAAGTCCATATCGGCCACCCAGAGCGGGATGACGTCGCGCTGGGCGTATTTATCCCATTTTTGGCTGGCGGTGTCGCGCCGGTCCGGCGGGGTCTCGAAGTCCAAGGTCATGATCGTATCCCGGCTTGATAAGGTAGGGGCCAATCGCCTCGGATGCATTCGCGGGCTCAGGCGAGGCGACGAAATTTACCTGGTTATCAGGTCGGGCCGGGAATGGAAAGAGCGAAGCCGACGGGCAAGGGCCGCCGGCTTCGATGGCAATTTGGCGCACGAACGGAGAGGCTCCTCCCTGGCGCGCATTCGGTTTAGAACTGGTCTTCCTCGGTGGAGCCTGCCAGGGCGGCGACCGAGGTCTGCCCCGATGTGACGGCGTTCATCAGGCGGTCGAAATAGCCGGCGCCCACGAAGCGCTGGTGGGTGATGGCCGAGTAACCGCCTTTTTTCTCCTGGTCGAATTCTTCCTGCTGAAACTGCGAATAGGCCAGCATGCCCTTCTCGCGGTAGGCGCGCGCCAGGTTGAACATGCCCAGGTTCAGGGCGTGAAAACCCGCCAGGGTGACGAACTGGAATTTATACCCCATGGCACCCAGTTCGCGCTGGAACTTGGCGATGGCGGCATCGTCCAGATTGGCCTTCCAGTTGAAGGAGGGCGAACAGTTGTAGGCCAGAAGTTTGCCGGGAAATTCGGCGTGGACCGCCTCGGCGAAGCGTTTGGCCTGCTCCATGTCGGGTTTGGAGGTTTCGCACCAGACCATGTCCGCGTAGGGCGCATAGGCCAGGGCCCGCGCGATCGCCGGCTCGATGCCGTTTCTGACCTGGTAGAAGCCTTCGCTGGTGCGCTCAGCGTCCAGGATGAAGGGCTGATCGCGGGCGTCGATGTTGCTGGTCAGGAGCGTGGCCGCATCGGCATCGGTGCGGGCCACGAGGATGGTGGGGACCCCGCAGACATCGGCCGCCAGACGGGCCGCCACCAGCTTGGCAATGAATTCACCGGTCGGTACGAGCACCTTGCCGCCCAAATGGCCGCATTTTTTCGCCGAGGCCAGCTGGTCCTCGAAGTGCACGCCCGAGGCCCCGGCCTCGATCATCTGCTTCATCAGTTCGTAGGCGTTCAAGGGGCCGCCGAAGCCGGCCTCGGCGTCGGCCACGATGGGGGCGAACCAGTAGGGCCCCGGGGCGCGGCAGTCCAGCACCTGGATCTGGTCGGCGCGGCGCAGGGCGTTGTTGATGCGGCGCACCACCGCCGGCACGCTGTTGGACGGGTAGAGACTCTGGTCGGGATACATTTCCCCGGCCAGGTTGGCGTCGGCCGCCACCTGCCAGCCGCTTAGATAGATGGCCTTGAGGCCGGCCTCCACCTGCTGGACGGCCTGGTTGCCGGTGAGCGCCCCCAGGGCGGCCACGTAGTCTTCGGTGTTGAGCAGGTGCCACAGGCGTTTGGCGCCGATGGTGGCGAAAGTGTAGTCCAGGCGCAGGGTCCCGCGCAGCTTGAGCATCTCCTCGGCGCTGTAGGGCCGTTTGATGCCCTTCCAGCGCGGATCGTTTTCCCATTCCTGGGTGACCTCGTCGATTTCATCCGGCATGACCATGTGGCAGGTCAATCGCTCGGAGATTTCAACCCCGGCTTCTTCGATGGTTTGGGCCATAACAATTCTCCTCCTTGGTAGGCGTGTTCAAGCGTAGTCGTCAACGATAGCAGGCTTCACAGTGACGGAACACTATTCATCCAGGTGTTCATAGGCCCGCAATGTGAGAAAGTCGTCCAATTCTTCGCGCGTGATGATATCGTCGAAGAGCGAGGCGGCCAGTTCGAAGCGCCCGGTCGCGTAGGCTTCCTCCCCCAACCCCGAGCGGATCGCGTTCATCTCCTCCTGCATCACGCGTTTGAAAAGATCGACGTCGACCTTGCGGCCGTCTTCCATGATCCCCCGGGGATGGTGCACCCACTGCCAGACCTGGGTGCGGGAGATCTCAGCCGTGGCGGCATCCTCCATGAGGTTGTAGAGGGGCACGCAGCCGTTGCCGCTGAGCCAGTTGGCCATGTACTGCACGCCGACGCTGATATTGCTGCGCAGGCCGGCTTCGGTAATGGTGCCGCCGGGGCATTTGAGCAGGTCGGCGGTCTGGACGGTGACATCGTCGCGCAGGCGATGAATCTGGTTGGCCTCGGGCATGGCCCGGTCGAACTCATCCAGGGCCAGCGCCACCAGACCGGGATGCGCCACCCAGGTGCCGTCGTGGCCGTCGGTGGCTTCGCGGATCTTGTCCTCCCTCACGCGCGCCAGGGCGGCCTCGTTGGCGGCCGCATCCGATTTGATCGGGATCTGGGCGGCCATCCCCCCCATGGCATGGGCGCCCCGCCGGTGGCAGGTCTTGATGACCTGGAGCGAGTAGGCATGCATGCAGTGGCGTGTCATCGTAACCTGGGCCCGGTCCGGGAAGATGTACTCGGGGCGCTGCTTGAATTTTTTGATGAAGCTGAAAATGTAATCCCAGCGGCCGCAGTTGAGTCCGGCCATGTGGTCTTTGAGCTCGTAGAGAATTTCTTCGGTTTCGAAGGCCGCCAGGATCGTCTCGATCAGCACGGTGGCCTTGATGGTGCCCTGGGGGACGCCCAGCAGGTCCTGGGCACGCTTGAAGACGTCGTTCCACAGGCGCGCCTCCAGATGGCTCTCCAGTTTGGGCAGGTAGAAATAGGGACCCGTTCCGTTTTTCATCAGCGCGCGCGCATTGTGAAAGAAATAGAGGGCGAAGTCGAACAGGCTGCCGGATATGGGACGCCCGTCCACGATGACGTGCTTTTCGGGCAGATGCCAACCCCGCGGGCGCACGATCAGCACGGCCGGATCGTCGCGAAGCTCGTAGTGCTTGCCTTCCGGGCTGTCGAAGGTGATCGATCCGCTGACGGCGTCGACGAGGTTCTGCTGGCCCTGGATGGTGGCCTCCCAGGTGGGGGCGTGGGAATCCTCGAAATCGGCCATGTATGTCTTGGCCCCCGAGTTGAGGGCGTTGATCACCATTTTGCGATCCACGGGGCCGGTAATTTCCACGCGGCGGTCCTGAAGATCCTGGGGCACGGGTGCGATTTGCCATTCCGCCTCGCGGATTTCGCGGGTCTCTTCGAGAAAGTCCGGAAGCTGGCCGGCATTGATGGCCTCCTGGACGGCCACGCGGCGGTTCAGCAGGTCCAGGCGGCGGTCTTCGAATTCCCGGGCCAGGGTGGCCGCGAAAGTCAGGGCTTCGGGGGTCAAGATGCGGGTAAAGGCATCCGGTACGGGGGCCCGCACGTCAATGCCTTCAACGTTCAAGGATGCGTCCATGAGCCGAACCTCCTCTTTTGGGGGCAGTTGGTGATTACCAGCTAAATTTTATCATTCGATGCGGTCGGGGTGATTCGGTATCCAAACTATCGCGAGCAAATATCCGTCCCATCGTTTCAAATCGAACGAAGGACGTCGGTACGGGCGGTCCGGATACGGGTCAGTCGCTCATCAAACTAACTACGGGTGCGGAGGTTGGCAAGACAGCTTTTTTAATGAATGCTAAACAGTGGCGCCCATCGAACATCTCCCGGCTTCCACACGCCTGCGGGTTGTGGCGCCGGCCGGCCGGTCGGGCCCGAGGTGAATTACCGCCCCCGGACTCACGGGCTCGCCGCCGCGAACGATTGTTTTGGGCCGTCGAATTGGCGTTGAAGCGCACAAGAACACTGCAAGGGCGTGACCCCCTTTGCACGCTTGTCCCCGGGGCCCTTCGCAAGGGTGCCGTGGTGCTCAATCCTCCGAGAAGCGCCGGTAGGGAAAGACGTGGGCGAGATTGCCCGATTCGATGCGGCGTTGGTGGCCCTGCCAGAATTCGGGCGTGAAGATATCGGCGTGGTGTTCGAGAAAGATCTCCCGGAGCGCGGGCCTGAGGCCCAGGAAGGACTGGAACTCTTCCGGGAACACATCGTTTTCGTCCACCAGGTACCACGGCGCGGCGGAGAGTTCGTCCGCGTAGGCCTGCGCCCGGGGCTGGCGACGGAAGCGGCAGGCGGTCAGCGGGCAGACCTCGTCATAGTCGTAGAAAATGACGCGGCCCAGTTCGGTGACCCCGAAGTTCTTGATCAGCATGTCTCCCGGAAAGATGTTGCTGGCCGCCATGTCCCGGATGGCCTGGCCGAAATCGATGACGGCGGCGGCGGCGGCTTCGGCGCCGGCGGTCTGCAGAAAGACATCCAGCGGTGTTACGCGGCGTTCGACGTAGACGAACTTCAGGGTGAGTTCGTCTCCGTTGAAGGCGATGGAGCG
>JASJCV010000050.1 GCA_030065275.1 Desulfobacterales bacterium
CGGAAGCGTCGCCGGGGATGGCGGAGGCACCCGCGTGGTGCATGGTGCCGCCGGTAATCACGGCGGTGGGCTCTGTCGCGTTGTTTTTTTACCCCGATGTATTTTTAAATCTCGCCCGGCTGGCCCTCGGGTGACGGAGATTGGCAAGGATGCAACCCAAAAAAGAGTTCGACTATTTCGATCGACCGGAAGTGATCCGCAAGCTATGGATTCTGCTGTATATTGTTTGCGGGCTCACGGTGGTGGGGGAATTGTTCGCCCACCGGCACCCCCATTTCGGATTTGACGCCTTTTTTGGATTCAGCGCAGTTCTGGGATTCGTGTCCTGTGCGGCGCTGATCCTGTTCTCCAAGTTGGTGGCCCTCCTTCTCAAAGCCCGTGAGGATTATTACGATGACTGATTTCCCTCCCGTGGTTTTGTTCATTCTGGGCGCGCTGCTGGTGCCTGTTTTCAGGGGACCAGCGCGAAACTGGTTCGTCATTCTAATTCCGGCCGCCGCCTTTCTCCTGATCGCCAATCTCCAAGCCGGGGCGAGTTGGCAGGTTTCTTTTTTGGGCTATGAGCTGACCTTTCTCAGGGTCGATAAGCTCAGCAAGGTCTTCGGCTATATTTTCACTCTCAATGCCTTTGCCGCCTTCATTTACGCTTTTTACCTGCGGGATGCCACCCAGCACGTGGCGGCCCTGTTTTACATTGGCAGCGCCCTGGGCGTGGTGTTTGCCGGCGATCTGATCAGCCTCTACCTCTTCTGGGAAATCATGGCCGTGGCCAGCACCATGCTGATCCTGGCGCGCAAGTCCCAAAAGTCCCTGGGTGCCGGCTTCCGTTACGTGCTCGTCCATCTCGTGGGGGGCCTTTGTCTGCTGGCCGGCATTCTGTTTTTTATCTCCCAGACCGGCACGACCGCCTTCGAGGCCATGACCGAGCGCAACCTGGGCACCTGGCTGATCCTGATCGGGTTCCTGGTCAATGCCGCGGCCCCGCCCCTGCACGCCTGGCTGGCGGACG
The DNA here is from genome assembly GCA_030065275.1 of Desulfobacterales bacterium. Lineage (GTDB taxonomy): Bacteria > Desulfobacterota > Desulfobacteria > Desulfobacterales > UBA5852 > JABZFP01. Next base: position 1,010 of record JASJCV010000050.1, read on the forward strand.
CCTATCCGGAAGCCACGGTGACCGGCGGTGTCATTCTCAGCGCCTACACCACCAAGACGGCGGTCTACACCTTGATCCGCGGCTATCCGGGATGGGAAATTCTGATCGTGATCGGCTGCCTGATGACCCTTTACGGGATCGTCTACGCTCTGCTGGAAAACGACATGCGGCGCATTCTGGCCTACAGCATCATCAACCAGGTCGGTTTCATGGTCACGGGGGTGGGCATCGGGACGGCCATGGCCCTCAACGGGGCTGCGGCCCATGCCTTCTGCCACATCATCTATAAATCGTTGCTGTGGATGTCGGCCGGGGCCGTGCTCTACATGACTGGCAAGAGCCGCTGCACCGATCTGGGCGGGCTTTACAAGACCATGCCCTGGACCCTCATCTTCGGCACCATTGGTGCCCTTGCGATTTCGTCCTTTCCCGGCACAAGCGGTTTCACCAGCAAGACGCTCATCATCGAACAAAGCGTGGCGCAGCACCTGGTCTGGGTCTGGCTGGTGCTGGAGATCGCATCGGCGGGCGTCTTTCTGCACGCGGGGATCAAATTCCCCTATTTTGTCTTCTTTGCCAAGGACAACGGCCTGCGGCCCGGCGAAACCAACCGGACCATGCTGGCGGCCATGGGCTTCATGGCGTTTCTGTGCATTTTCCTGGGCGTCTATCCGCAACCCTTGTATGACGTGCTGCCTTTCGGGGAAGTTCACTACCAGGCCTACACCCTGTCGCACGTGGTATCCCAGCTGCAGCTGCTGATGCTCTCCGCGCTGGTCTTCTTTCTCTTTCTGCCCCTCCTGAAACGGACCGAGACCATATCGCTGGACACGGACTGGTTCTACCGCAAGGGGGGACGGGCCGCGTACCGGGTGGTGGATGCCCTATTCAACAATTTGAACCGGGCCTGCGACCGGATGCTGGCCCAGGGGCTGACCGGCGCCGTCAACCGTTTTGCCGCCAACGCTCCGGCGCGTGCCAGCAGTTGGCTGCTGACGCCGATCTATCGTCTCCAGGGACGCAATGGCGATGCGGTCGACAATTTCCGGCGCAGGATTCAGCACGCCTTTGACGCCGGCTTGGCGCCTCTGGGCATCAGTGCCGCCGTCTCGGGACTGTTTGTGGTATTGCTTTTTTTGCTGCGCTGATGATTTTTTGACGGCGAGAAAGGTGATTAATAGCCGGCAGGACCCTGCTGAACATTAGAGGAGCAACCGATGGTTCCGATTGAAGACCTCAAGGACAGTGTCGACCTGACGCATCTGACCGATGACATGCTGGAAAAATTCACGACGATTATCGATGTGCTCCATTTCGAGGAGGACGATATCGTGTTCCGGGAGGGCGACCCGGCCGACCGGTTTTATATCCTCAAATACGGCAAGATCCTGCTCGAGAAAAAGATCTCCGAAAAGATATCGTTTGCCATCGGGGCCATCAAACCCGGCTATTCGTTCGGCTGGTCGGCCATGCTGAATGACCGGGCGAGCTACAGCACCCGTACGGTCTGTGCCGAACCCTGCCAGGTCTTTTCGCTTCGCGCCGGCAAACTAAAGGCCCTGCTTTCCGAGGAGCCTGAGATCGGCTTTCTCTTCATGCAGCAGCTTCTGGAGGTGGTCAAAAACCGCCTGGATCACCGGACCAGTCAGTTCGTGACCGTTCTGCGCAATCACCCGGATATTGAAAATCTCATCTAACGGTCCCCCTCGAGGGCTTGTCGCGCCGCGGGCATCGGTGGCCAAGAGTGTGCGCACGGGCAGCCGATCGCATCGCATTATTGGGCAACAGGCCCGCACCACTCTGCCCCGCCCTGCACGGCGGTCACTTTCCCGACAGTTGATTGCATCCCGATCGGTGGCGGCCGGGACAGGCGGATACGCTTTCCACCGCCGAATGGACCCGCTCGCCACCAGGCGCCCGGCCCACGCCAAAGCCAATGAGGCGGTCGCGGGCCAGAGTTGACTTTCGCGCCATGCTGCCATAAGAGACCCTTAGCCTTGAGTCGTAGGGAGGGGTAACTTATCGAAATTATTTCTACAGCCGGGGAAATGCAGTCACGCGCGGGCCAGCTCAAACGTGCCGGCCGCACCATCGCCTTCGTCCCCACCATGGGGTTTCTGCACGAGGGCCATCTCTCGCTGATGCGAATAGGGCGCGAGCGGGCCGATACCCTCGTGGCCAGCATTTTCGTCAATCCCACCCAGTTTGCTCCGGGCGAGGATTTCGAGGCCTATCCGCGGGACATGCAGCGGGATCTGGCCATGGCCCGGTCGGTGGGTGTCGACATTGTATTCACCCCCGATGACACGATGATGTATGCGCAAGGCTTCCAGACTTACGTCAGCCTCGAGGAGCTGCCCCGGGGTTTGTGCGGCCAGTCGCGACCCATTTTTTTTCGTGGCGTGGCCACCGTGGTTGCCAAGCTGTTCAACATCGTGGGGCCCGATATCGCCGTTTTCGGTGAAAAGGATTTTCAGCAGTTGGCCGTCATCCGGCGGATGGTCAAGGACCTCAATTTCGGCATCGAGATCGTCGGCGGCCCCACCGTCAGGGAAGCGGACGGCCTGGCCATGAGTTCGCGCAACGCCTATCTGCGCCCCGAGGAGCGGCCAGCCGCCCTAAGCCTCCACGATGCCCTGCGCCAGTCGCAGGCCATGGTCCGCGCAGGCGAGCGCCGCGCGGATGCGATCATCGCCGCCGCCGAACGGCATATCGCTTCCTTTGCCGTCAACACCATCGATTATATCGCCATCGCCGACCCCGATACACTGGAAGACATGGCCAGCGTCGATCGTCCGGCCCGCATGGCCCTGGCCGTCAAGGTCGGTGCGACCCGCCTCATCGACAATATGGCTTTGGGGCGATAATGTGAAGGATCGGCCATTACCAATTGCGGGCCGTCCAGGCCACGCCAAGGAGATGAATTAAATGAGCAAGGAACAGTTTTTTTTCACGTCCGAATCGGTCACCGAAGGGCACCCGGATAAAGTCGCGGACCAGATTTCCGATGCGATCCTGGACGCCATTATCGGACAGGACAAATCATGCCGGGTGGCCTGCGAAACGATGGTGACCACCGGCATCGCCTTCGTGGCCGGCGAGATCACCACCAGCTGTTACGTGGATATCCCCCAGATCGTTCGGCAGACCATCCGGGATATCGGCTATTGTTCCTCCCAGATGGGGTTCGACTGCCAGACCTGCTCGGTCATCACAAGCATCGACCAGCAGTCGCCGGATATCGCCCAGGGCGTCAATGTGGGTGAGGGGCTCTACAAGGATCAGGGGGCGGGGGATCAGGGCCTCATGTTCGGGTTCGCCTCGGACGAAACCCCCGAACTGATGCCCATGCCGGTGATGTACGCCCACAAGCTCACGCGACGCCTGTCCGTTGTGCGTAAAAACGGTGCCCTCGATTTCCTGCGGCCGGACGGCAAGTCCCAGGTGACCATCGAGTACGAAAACGGCACCCCGCTCCGGGTGGACACGGTGGTGGTCTCCACCCAGCACAAACCGGATGTGACCCACGAGCAGATTCGCGAGGCGGTCATCGAGGAGGTGATCAAAAAGGTCATACCGGTCGAGATGATCGATGGCGACACCAAATACTACATCAATCCCACCGGCAAGTTCGTGGTGGGCGGCCCCATGGGCGACTGCGGTCTCACCGGACGCAAGATCATCGTCGACACCTACGGGGGCCAGGGCAGCCACGGCGGCGGCTGCTTTTCTGGCAAGGATCCGTCCAAGGTCGACCGCAGTGCCTCGTACATGGGGCGGCACATCGCCAAAAACGTGGTGGCCGCCGGTCTGGCCAAAAAATGCGAAATCCAGATTGCCTATGCCATCGGGGTGGCCCAACCGGTTTCGGTCATGGTGGACCTAATGGGCACCGGCGTCATCCCCAAAAAGCGCGTGAAGGAAATTATCCGCGAAGTCTTCGATCTGCGGCCGGCGGCGATCATCGAATATCTCGATTTACTGCGCCCGATTTATCTGCCCACAGCGGCCTACGGCCACTTCGGCCGCAGCGAGGAAAGCTTCACCTGGGAGAAAACCAACAAAGCCGAAGAGATGCGCCAGTTGGCCGGGATCTAGCCCCCGTACGGAGCTGACCGGTCAGCGTTCAGCCCATGGTCGCGATTTTGGCGTTTGCCGGCCGCAACCGGCGGGGCCGATGCCGGGGCGCATTGCAAACCGGGGCGGCGGGTTTATCTTAAACTTTCAAAGCGCCATCGCCGATATACACACAGGCGCATGGCGGCGGCCACGGCTCGTGCGCAATCTTTCCGACGGTGCCGCCGATAAAGAATCTATGATCGGGGCGGGTAATCACCCCGAGGCAATCAAGGAGTCTCGATGTCCATCGTATCCATGCAAAAGCAACAGCTCGACAATGACGCGCTTGACCTGAGCCTGCCGTACAAGGTGGCCGACATGGCGCTTGCCGATTTCGGCAACAAGGAAATGAAACTGGCCGAAAACGAAATGCCGGGCCTGATGGCCGTCAGGGCCAAATACGGCCAGGATAAACCGCTCAAGGGCCTCAAAGTGACCGGCAGCCTGCACATGACCATCCAGACGGCCATGCTGATCGAAACGCTCGCGGCTCTGGGAGCCGACGTGCGCTGGGCCAGCTGTAACATTTTTTCCACCCAGGACCACGCCGCGGCAGCCATCGCCAAGAACGGCACGGCTGCGGTCTTTGCCTGGAAGGAGGAGACCCTGGAGGAATACTGGTGGTGCACTGAAATGGCCCTGACCTGGCCGGATGGCTCGGGGCCGGACTTGATCGTCGACGACGGCGGGGACGCCACCATGTTCATCCACCAGGGGGTCAAGGTCGAAAAGGACCCGGCGCTGCTGAACATTAGCTATGACAACCCGGATATGAAAATCCTGATGGAACGCCTCAAAACAGGCCATGCGGAGGACCCCGGGCGCTGGCAGCGGGTGGCCGCCAAGGTTCGTGGAGTGTCCGAGGAAACCACCACCGGTGTGCATCGCCTCTATCAGCTGGCCCGCGACGGCGAACTGCTCTTCCCGGCGATCAACGTCAACGATTCGGTCACCAAGTCCAAGTTCGACAACCTTTACGGCTGCCGCGAATCCCTGGCTGACGGCATCAAACGGGCCACCGACGTCATGATGGCCGGCAAGGTCGTGGTGATCTGCGGCTACGGTGATGTGGGCAAGGGCTGCGCCCGCTCGATGCGGGGCTACGGGGCCCGGGTGCTGGTGACCGAGATCGATCCCATCTGCGCGCTGCAGGCCGCCATGGAGGGCTTCGAGGTGGTGACCATGGAAGACGCCGCCGCCATTGGCGATATCTTTGTCACCGCCACCGGCAACTATCACGTGATTACCGGCGACCACATGGAGCAGATGAAAAACGAAGCCATCATCTGCAACATCGGTCATTTCGACAACGAGATCGACATGACCTATCTGGAGACCACGCCCGCCTGTACCCGGGAAAACATCAAGCCTCAGGTGGACAAGTGGACCCTGACATCCGGCCGCACGGTGGTTGTGCTGGCCGAAGGGCGCCTGGTGAACCTGGGCTGCGCCACCGGACATCCCAGCTTCGTGATGAGCAACAGCTTTACCAACCAATGCCTGGCACAGATCGAGCTGGCCAGCAAGCCGCACGAAAAAGATGTCTACACCCTGCCCAAAAAGCTCGACGAAGAGGTGGCCCGCCTGCATCTCGATCGACTGGGCGTAAAGCTGACGAAGCTCAGCCCCGAGCAGGCGGGATATATCGGCGTGGCGGTGGAGGGGCCGTTTAAGCCCGATCATTACAGGTACTAAGAGGGTGGCCCTGCCCAGCGGACATCTTTTCGCCCCAGGCGGCTCACCCATTGTTCATCTTCGACGTAGACAGGCTGCGCTGGCGGTACCCAATGATCTTGTGTATTGCCTGGAACAAAAACCTGCCTACTGGGCAGGGCTTAAGTTAACTCAGCACTGGGAATTCGAAAACTCGCCGCCGGAAATCATTTGATATCATCAAATTTGGTTTGATTTTAGCGCGTTTGGGTATCGGTGTGATCTAGAACATCGATCTTAACATCAGGGGTCTTTGAATTTTCTACACTTAGATTTTTCAAATGCCTAACCGTTGTATTGATCAGCCTTGTAGTCGTTTGGACCCATCTAAAATATCAAAATCCGGCGGTTAGATACAATTCAACATATCATGTGCAAAAGCGCTGTAAAAGCAGACCGATAGGTAAACTTATGGGGTTGCATCAACAAATTCTGTGGTCCCTCATCCTGACCGACGTTGATCTAATGTCAGACTACCGGTTGGCGCGCTCGGATTTGGGACCCTAAAATTGATTATTAGACCTCATCGGCAGAGGGCGCAAATCGCGCCTGTAAACTTTTGCTTCCATTTTTTCCGACCATGAAAGGCGTTGAGATATGAAAATGATTCACTATATAGCAATTGTGGCAATCACACTTGCCTCAAACTACGCAATCGCGCAAGGACCCGTCGTTATCAATCAGGCTATCTCTGAACAAGAAGTTCTAGCTTCTCAACAGGGGTGGTGTCAGGCACTCGTTGACATTAGTTCTACATACGCGAAAAACGGGCAGGCAGCAGCCAGAGCTTTGGCTGAACAGGTTATCGATAGTGCCTACGGTTATCAGATCGGTACCGTTCTCTTTAAGCCCACACTCACTGTGAATCCGCAGACATTTCGCACAACACGTGCAGGAGCATTATCCTATTTTGTCGGGGGGGATTCATCCTTCCCGAAAGACACAGGCTTTGCACTCAAAGGTTGGGAAAAATGCGAAATAGACAACGCCGCCATTTTCATTACTGGCGATAGTGCAACTACGATGGGAAAGGTCCACTTCACCGACAAAGACGGAACAATTACATCGGTAGACAAGACGTGGGGGTTTGTTAAGGACGATGCGGGTTCACTTCGCATTGTCGTTCACCATTCGTCATTGGAGCATCAGCCGAAGTAAAGGCCTCAGGCAGGCGCTATTCGATGACTTTCCAGCCGACATTTACTTTTTAGGACAAAACAGGCGATTCGTTTTTGCCAGCTTCTCTTTAGGTAGCGTCAATAATCTTCCACGCTTTTGAGTGCGGTGGCTTTTTTGGTTCAGGCAGCGACTTCTTCTTTTTCCATCTCTTTAAGAAGATCAAAATCGAGAATACGACATGCTCCCCAGCGCCTACCGCCGATGTGGCGAAGCCGAGCAAGGTGATTTTATCAGGCGCGGCCGCCGCTCCAGCTGAGCTTGGCCTTGAGCACGTCGAAATATTCGCTGCCGGGAATCCGGATCATATGAACCGGATGCGGGCTTTTTTCGATCAGGATGGTATCGCCGTGCTGGACGTCGACCCCGGCCTGGCCGTCGAGGGTCAGGATCAGATTCGTGGCGCGTTCCTCGGGCTTGATCAGGATGCGGGTGCCATCCGGAACCACCAGCGGGCGATTCGTGAGCGTGAACGGACAGATGGGGGTGATGACGATACCGGGCACCTGCGGGTGAACCACCGGACCGCCGGCCGCCATGGAATAAGCCGTGGATCCGGTGGGCGAAGACACGATCAGGCCGTCAGCCCGGAAAGTGGTCAGATAATGGTCGTTGATGTAGGTGGGGATGAGGGCCAGGCGGGCCAGTGTGCCGGTGTTGATCACCACGTCGTTGAGAACACTCTCGTGGCAGCGTTCGGCGCCCTCGCGGTTGACGGTGACGGCCAGGCGCATGCGAAGCTGGATATCGAAATTCCGTTGCAAAACGGATTCCGCCGCGGCAAACAGGTCTTCCGCCGCGATTTCCGCCAGGAAGCCGACCTCCCCGAATTTGACCCCCAGGATGGGCACCGGCGCCTCTCCGATCCAGCGCACGGCACTCAGGAAGGTGCCGTCGCCGCCCAGCACGAAGACGCAGGCCAGAGAACGCGAGGGCGATGAGCGCTGGGCGCAGGTGTGTTTGTCGTTTCCGATCTCGTCGGGGTCGATGCGCATGAAAGCGACGTCACGGCTTTTAAGCCAGCGTTCCAGACGATCGGCGGTTTGCTGGGCCTCGGGGACGGTTTTCACGATCAGGCCGATAGGGTGCAACGTTATGCCTCCCATGGAAAATGGCGATGTACAGACAAGCAAACGTTTGATGGCGAGGTCTTCCGGGTTGCATTACTGGATTCCCTCCGGGCGGTCAAGCCGCAATCAGCCCGGCCGGGGCGCCGGGTATCGACTTCCGGCCGGAAGGCGTACTGATGGACATTTGTCGGAAGGCCGCGTATAACCGACAGAAAAAGTGGAGAGACCGGCATGGAAGTCAAAAACTACAAGGACTGCGAAGAGAAGGTCATCGATAAATTCCCCTTCAAGGGCACCCCGCGCGACGTGGTCGGCACCAGCGTTCGCTGGCTGTCGCGTTGCGGCGACGACGGCACCGGCTACCCCGAGTATGGTCTGCGCTATTTTAGCATTCAGCCGGGCGGTCAGATCCCGATTCACAACCATTTTTACCATCAGACCATGTACATTCTCAGCGGGCGCTTTGAATGCTGGCAATTCGACACGGCATCCGAAAGCGTGGTCCAGAGCGTGGAAGTCGGGCCCGGCGATTTTGTCTACGTACCGAGTATGGAGCCACACGGCATGCGCAACCTCAGCGATACGACGCCGGCGACTTTTCTGTGCTGCATTTGCAATGTTTATGAAGACAAAGATTCGACATGATCCCGGCCGCTTGCAACAACCGAACCCATGTGGCGCCACTGGGGGGCGAAAGGCGGCGGTGGTCGCCGTCTTTCCCAAATTCCATCTTGACGGGAGCTTACCCCGCGATTATAAGAGTGAGGTTTGATCACAGGTAAACGCTGATTTTCGTTACTTTTTCAAGGAGGAGAGGATAATGAAAAAGCCGATTGGAAGATTCATCGTGCTCGTGGTTGCCCTGGCGCTCGCCGGTTTGATGATCTACGGCTGCCCCCAGCAGGAAGAAAAAAAGGCTGAAGCCCCAGCTCCGGCAGCACCCGCCCCCGAGCCGGTTGAACCCGTCAAACTGGGTGTGGCCGGCGCCCACAGCGGTGACTTGGCCTCCTACGGCATTCCCAGCGTGCGCGCGGCCCAGCTGGTCGTCAAACAGCGCAATGCCATGAACGGCGTCGGCGGCCGCCAGATCGAGGTGCTGGTCGAGGACGACGTCTGCAAACCCGAAGTCGCCACGAACACGGCCACCAAGCTGGTGACCGACAAAGCCCACGTCGTGGTCGGACACATCTGCTCGGGTGCCACCAAATCGGCGCTGGGGATCTACAAGGAGTCCGGCATCATCGCCATGAGCCCCTCGGCCACCAACCCGGCCCTGACCCAGAGCGGCGACTATCCCAACTTCTTCCGCACGATCGCCTCCGACGATGCCCAGGCCCGCCTGCAGGTTGATTTCGCCCTGGACAAGCTTGGTCTCACCAAGCTGGCCGTCCTGCACGACAAGGGTGATTACGGCAAGGGCCTGGCTGAATTCGCCAAGGGTTTCCTCGAGGCCGACAGCCGCGCCGAAGTGGTGCTGTATGAAGGCATCACGCCCGGAGCGGTGGACTACTCCGCCGTCGTTCAGAAAGTCAAGCGCTCCGAAGCCGAGGCCGTGATCTTCGGCGGCTACCATCCCGAGGCCTCCAAGATTGTCACGCAGATGCGCAAAAAAGGCATGGACACCATCTTCATCTCCGATGACGGCGTCAAGGACGTGACCTTCATCAAGGTGGCCGGCGAATTTGCCGAAGGCGTTTATGCCACCGGCCCGGTGGACACCTCCAAGAACCCGATCGCCATGGAGGCCATCGAGGCGCATAAAAAGGAATTCGGCGAAGATCCGGGGGCTTTCTACCTGAATGCCTACGCCGCAACGCAGGCGCTTCTGAACGCCATCGAAAAATCCGGATCGACGGACTTCGACGTCCTGAAGCAGACCCTGCAGAACGAATGGGTGGCCACTCCGCTGGGCATCATCAAGTTCGACGAACGCGGGGACGCCATCGGCGTCGGATTTGCTGTCTATCAGGTTCAGGGCGGCGACTTCGCGACCATCGAAATGTAGTCAAGGCCTGTGCCAATTTCAGGGGTCGGACCTTCGGGTGCCGGCCCCTGATGTGTTTAGGGCCGGGCAATCTATTAAGGCATATCTCACTACCTGTGAAAGGCGCATCGCCTCCGCACACGCGCGAAGCGGCTGTCGGCATCCGGCCCAGGATAACGGGAGGGCCGAACCGACGATAGGAAACCAAGCCGATGGATTATTTTCTGGAGCTTTTCCTGGGGGGATTGACCCGCGGCAGCATTTACGCGCTCATCGCCCTGGGATACACGATGGTTTACGGCATCATTGAACTGATCAATTTCGCCCACGGCGAAATCTACATGATCGGGGCGTTCACCGGCCTGATCGTGATCAGCGTGCTGACCCTTTTGGGCTGGAACACGGTGGCCATTATCATCATCGCCGCCCTGGTGGCCATGGTCTATTCGGCCGCCTACGGTTACACCATTGAAAAAATCGCCTACAAACCGCTGCGGGGCTCCCAGCGCCTGTCGGCCCTGATCAGCGCCATCGGCATGTCGCTCTTCCTGCAGAACTATGTCCTCCTGGCCCAGACTTCCAATTTCCTGCCCTTCCCCAACCTGATTCCCGAATTCGGCATCGTCAAACCCATCGAGCACATCGTTCGATCGACGGAGATTGTCATCTATATCGCCGCTGCACTGGTCATGGTGGGGTTGACGGTGCTGATCAAGTTTACCCGCATGGGCAAGGCCATGCGGGCGGTGGCCCAGGACCGGGACATGGCCATGCTGGTGGGCGTGGACGTCAATCGGGTCATTTCGTTTACCTTTGTCATCGGTTCATCCATCGCCGCTCTGGGCGGCGTGCTGGTTGCTTCGCATATCGGCCAGGTGAATTACTACGTGGGCTTTATCGCCGGCATCAAAGCTTTTGTGGCCGCCGTGCTGGGGGGGATCGGCAGCATGCCCGGCGCCGTGCTGGGGAGCCTGGTGCTCGGCTGGACTGAAAGTTTTTTCACGGGCTATATTTCCAGCGACTATGAAGACGTTTTCGCCTTCGTCTTCCTGGTGCTGATTCTGATCTTCCGGCCCGCCGGCATTCTCGGACGCTCGCAGACCGACAAAGTCTGATGGTATGACGCACGGCCGCACGGGCAGGTAATGCCCGGCGACGGCCCGAGGTTAAACATTTGCCTATGATGACATTCCAAGAAATCAAGAAGTCCTTTCTCGCCGCAATCTGGTTCATGTTTCTCACCTTTCCAATCATGGTGATCAAGGTGAACACGATTGAGAAGACCATCGAATGGCACTGGTGGCGAATGGCGGCCGTTGGCCTCGGGGCCTTTGGCCTGTCTTTTCTCTGGCGCTATCTGATCCGGCGCAAAGAGGCCGGCAAAAGAAAGGCCGAAGTCGGCGGTGAAGACAAGCAGACGCTGGTACAGCGACTGTTGAGCAACCCACGCTTCTATCTTCCCGGCCTGATCGCCACGGCGGTCATGGTGGTGGCCTTTCCCTTTGTGTTCTCCCTTTACCAGACCAATATCATGATCACGGCGCTGATTTACGTGGTGGTGGGGCTGGGACTCAATATCGTCGTCGGGCTGGCCGGGCTGCTCGACCTGGGTTATGTGGCCTTCTACGCGGTGGGGGCCTACAGCTACGCGTTGCTCAACGTCCACTTCGGGGTCAGCTTCTGGATGGCGCTGCCCATCGGCGCCGCCCTGGCCTTCCTGTTCGGCATCCTGTTGGGCTTTCCGGTCCTGCGTCTGCGCGGCGACTACCTGGCCATCGTCACCCTTGGTTTCGGCGAGATCATCCGCCTGGTGCTGGAGAACTGGAACGAATTCTCGTTCGGCCCCAGCGGCATTGCCAACATCCCCAAGCCGGGCTTGTTCGGGATCGACCTGAACCTGCAGCAATCGACGACCTTCATCTATTTTCTGATGATCGCACTCGCCCTGATGACCATTTTCGTGGTCCGCCGGCTGCAGGATTCGCGCATCGGACGCGCCTGGATCGCCCTGCGCGAAGACGAGGTCGCCTGTCAGGCCATGGGCATCGACAAGACCCGCACCAAACTCTCGGCGTTCGCATTAGGGGCCACCTGGGCCGGCATGGGCGGAGTGGTTTTCGCGGCCAAAACCACCTTCATCAACCCAACCAGTTTCACTATCTGGGAATCGATCATCATTCTCTGCGTCGTGGTACTGGGGGGAATGGGATCGATCGTCGGCGTCATCATCGGGGCGATGATTCTCATTCTCCTGCCGGAGTACCTGCGGGCATTCTCCGAGTACCGCATGCTGATCTTCGGCGTCATCCTTGTGCTGATGATGGTTTTCCGGCCGGGCGGCATCATCAGCGATGTCCGGCGAACCTACAAATTCGAAGGCCTGGGCAACAAGACGGAAAACAAAAGCCAATGAAACCGGTTCTAAGCGTCAGTCAGCTGACCATGGATTTCGGCGGCCTGCGGGCCATCGACCATATCGATCTCGAGGTGCGCGCAGGCGAAATCGTCGCCTTGATCGGCCCCAACGGGGCGGGCAAGACCACCTTTTTCAACTGCATCACCGGGATTTACACCCCAACGGGCGGCGATATGCTGCTCGCGGCTCCCGGGGAGGGAGGCCCCGTCCGCCTGAACGGGCTCAAACCCAACAAGGTCACCGAGAACGGGATGGCCCGCACCTTCCAGAACATCCGGCTGTTCCCGAACATGACCGTGCTCGAAAACGTCATGATCGGGCGTCACTGCCGGCTGCATTCCGGAATTCCGGGGGCCATCTTCCGTCCGCCCGCCAACCGCCGGGAAGAAAAACAGATTGTCGAAGACAGCTACCGCATGCTGGAGAAGATCGGGCTGACCGGCTACGTCAATGAGTTCGCCAAAAATCTGCCCTACGGCGCCCAGCGCCGCCTGGAAATTGCGCGGGCGTTGGCCACCGAGCCGTTCATCCTCCTGCTGGATGAGCCGGCGGCCGGCATGAACGCCCAGGAGACCAAGGAGCTCGACGAGTTGATCGTGCGGATCCGGGAGCAGGAAAAAGTGTCGATTCTGCTGATCGAACACGACATGAAGCTCGTGATGAGCCTTTCGGATCGTATCTACGTGGTCGACTACGGCAAACGCATCGCGGAAGGCGCCCCCGAGGCCATCAAGAACGACCCGGCGGTCATCAAGGCCTATCTGGGAGAAGATATCGATGCTTGAATTGACGGACATCCAGACGTTTTACGGCAATATCCAGGCCTTGAAGGGTGTCAGCATGGAAATCGCCAAGGGCGAGATCGTAACGCTCATCGGCGCCAATGGGGCGGGCAAGACCACCACCCTGATGTCCATCTGCGGGGCGGTTCCGCCGCGCAGTGGTGCGATCAAATTCGAGGGGCGGACCATCGACAACCTCAGCCCGAATGAAATCGTGGCTCTGGGTATTTCCCAGGTGCCCGAGGGACGGCGGATCTTCCCCTATCTCTCCGTGGCCGAGAATCTCGACATGGGCGCGTTTTTGCGCAACGACCGCGACGGCGTCAAGGAGGACATGGAGTACATCTTCGAGCTGTTCCCGATCCTGGCCGAGCGTCGCCACCAGGCCGGGGGCACCCTGAGCGGCGGCGAACAGCAGATGCTGGCCATCTCACGGGCGCTGATGGCGCGGCCGCGGATGCTGCTTCTGGACGAGCCGTCCCTGGGGCTGGCGCCGCTGGTGGTCAAGCGCATTTTTGAAATCATCCGGCAGATCAACACCGAAAACAAAACCACCATCTTCCTGGTGGAGCAGAACGCCAACCTGGCCCTCAAAGTCGCCCACCGCGGCTATGTCATGGAAAATGGCCGGATCATCATGAGCGATAAGGCCCAAAACCTCCTGACCAACGAAGATGTCCGCAAGGCCTATCTCGGCATCTAATGCCCAGCCATAAACGGCATCTTTCGGCCCAGGCCTGCCTTCTCGCGTTTTTCAAATCCTCGACTTCGTCTGACCACGCGTTGCTTCCACAACGACGGCTTCGCCATCGCTAAAAAAATCGCTGCGGCCTTGACCTGAACCAAAATCGATTGTTTCTGGATGGACACCGCCCCTATTTCGACCCCCTCACTTTTTCATTGCAAGCCTCCCTGCAATGAGACCGTCGAACGGGTGATGGCCCACGGCGGCGGCGCGAGGTGCCGGTTTACCATCAAACGGTGCCGATTTATTTCTGGAGGGCTTTTAGCTGCGGGCTGATGCGGACCGGGTAGGCGGCATGGTTGTGGATGTCTTTGTAACGATCGCCCAGATCGGCGAACTCCTCTTCAAATCGGCCGCGCAACGCGGTCAGCGGCGGAGCGGACGCCAGGCGCCGACCGCCGGCCATGACCGGCACCAGCAGTTTTACGGCCCTGTCGACTTCTTCGTCACGACAGGTGATGATATCCTCCCTGAAACGGCCCCGGTCGTCCCGGAGGCGGAAGAGTTGTTTTTTGCCGGCCAGGGTCACTTTGCCGGGACTCAGCTTGCGGACGTCACGCCCCCCCCGCCGCACCAGCTTGTAGACAATGTCCAGATAGGGGGCGTCGGCCGAGACCCCCACCTTGGTGCCGACCCCGAAGGCATCGATGGGGGCGTCGGCCTTGACCACCGAATCGATGCCGAACTCGTCGAACCCGCTGCTGGCGTATATTTTGGCGTTCACCAAGCCTTCGTCGTCAAGAATGGCGCGCACGGCACGGCTTAGCGCGACCATGTCGCCGCTGTCCAGGCGCACGCCCTGCAGGGTCTGTCCCCGGGCCTTCATTTCGCGCGCCACGACGGCGGCGTTCCGGGCGCCTTCCAGGGTATCGTAGGTGTCGATCAGAAAAACCGAATTCTGCGGGAAGGTGTCGGCAAAGGCCCGGAAGGCATCGGTTTCAGTCGGGTAGACCGAGATGAAGGCATGGGCCATGGTGCCGGTAAGGGGCAGGCCGAAACGTTTTCCGGCGCGAACATTGCTGGTGGCGGCAAAACCGGCCAGGAAAGTGTTGCGGGCCACCTGGTCGCCGGCATCCTGCCCCTGGGTGCGGCGCAGGGCGAAATCCACCAGGGGCCGACCCTGGGCGGCATGGACGCAGCGGGATGCCTTGGTGGCGATCAAGGCCCCCAATCCGAGCGTGTTGAGCACAAAGGTTTCGATGAGCTGGGCCTCGATCAGCGGGGCCGTGATCTCCATGAGCGGTTCTTCCGGGAAGAAGATCGTCCCTTCGGGCAGGGCCCAGATGTCGCCGCTGAACCGCATCCGGCCGAGGTATTCCAGAAATGACGGGGGGAAAAGGTCGAGTCCGCGAAGATAAGCGATATCTTCGGCGCTGAAGTGATAGCGCTCGAGCTCGGCCAGCACGCCCTCAAGACCGGCAGCCACGAAGTAGTTGCGTTTTAGCCCCGGATTGCGGACAAACACCGAAAAGGTGGCCCGCTGATCGTGGAGACGGTGACGGTGGTAGCCGGCGGCCATGGTGAGTTCGTACAGATCGGTGAACAGGGGGCCGGCGGTCGGGTGCGCTTCCATACAGATCGCCTTCTCTTTTTGGGGCGCGTTCATGATCCAAGGTGGATGGGGCGGTGGAAAACCGCCCCTTTTCTCCACCCGCAGGGTCGATCACCTGGCAGCCGGCTAGCGTTCGGGAATGCCTGGCCAGTCGGCGATGGGATCGGACGAGCGCACCCGGTGCATGCCGGCCCGGGCAAACCGCGCGAAGGCGGCCTCGGCCGCGTCGGTGTAATCGATGGCGCCGGGGATGACCACCGGTGACGTGCAGTCTTCCAGCAGATAGACCCGGCGGGCCCGGTCGGGGTCGGTGGCTTGAATGGTGGCCAGAAGATCCTCGACGGTCCAGGCCACGCAGTGGCTCTGGGCCTGCCCGGCCACGACCAGGGCATCGAAATCCAGGATGTTCTGAAGAAAAGCGTGATTGCCGGCGGCCACCGCTCGGCCGTCCGGACCGGTGAGAACTTCCGGCTGCAGGACGGAGTAGTTTTCGGTCAGAGGATTGTCGCCCTTGACCTGAAAATCGGGTTGGGCGAATCGGCAGATGCTGTGGAAGAAAACCGCCTCCTCGACCGCGGGAACCAGGGCGTGGCCGATGCCGCCGAGCATGGCGTGGTATGGCCAGACCGTCAGGCTGTATTTGCCTGCTTGCGCCAGCGAACGGGTGTAGTGGCGCAGAAAGGCCTGGCCGTCTTCATCCCGGATGCCGAGGCCGGCCGCCAGGGATCGATTGAAGCGCCAGCGGCCGGATTCGATATCGGCGGCCGATACCAGGGTATAGGGCTCCGGATGCCGGCCCTGATCATCGACCAGAAAGATGCCGTGAAAGATCTGGACCGCCTGGTGCGTGTCCATCGTGGGCGCGATGGCGGTGATGCGATCAAGGTTGCGATAGATGAAGGCGCTCAGGCGACGGTTGTCGTCCACGGCCCCGTTGCCCGATCGCCCCCTCACGAACAGCTCGAACTCCGGGATGCAGAAGGTGTTCTGCACATCCACAAGCAGCAGCCCGATTCGAAAGGCATCGGTGGCGGCCGGGGTGATCCGATGGCGCTCGCGCCAGGCCTCGGCCTCGGCGGCGCGCTCCTGGTAGGCCACACGCCAGATCCGTCCGGCCTCCTCGGGCCGGTAGTGGGCCGGCAGGGGCAGCGGTCCTTTTCCCATACATCCTTCCTTCCTGCGGGCGGTCACGCGGGGAGGATTGTCCTGGCCCCGGAGACCGAAACGGCATGCATTATGGTGCCAACCTACTCCGCTGTCAAACGCGACGCGGCGGTGCGTCTTTGACAATTTTCCCCCATAACCTTAGTATGGAGGGCTTTTTTCTTCTGTCAAACCGGCAATCCGTCCGATTACGGGACATCGCGCCATGGGCTTTTTAAATATCGTCGCCATCGCTGTCGCATTGGCCATGGATGCCTTTGCCGTGGCGATCGCCACCGGTGTGCGGCTCAAGCGGGTGTCTTTCCGTCAGTTTTTCCGGCTGGCCTGGCATTTCGGTCTCTTC
>JASJCV010000051.1 GCA_030065275.1 Desulfobacterales bacterium
TTCTCCGACAATATGCTCCCGTGCCCGATCAGGATGGATAGATTTTGGTTCCAGGCAAGGCCGCAGCCTTGGGGCAACCGCAGGCGTGGCTGACGCTACGTCGAGGATTGCCGCACGGCGAGAACGCCGCCTGGGGCCAAAAGATGCCCCGCCTGAACGGACACGCACGGTCATTCGTAGGTCGTGTGCATCTTGGGATCCAGGGCCTCCCGTACCGCCTCACCGATAAACGTCACCAGCACCAGTGTCAGCACCATGGCCGCCACAACAGACCCCGACAGCCACCAGGCACTGAAATTGGCCCAACCTTGTTGGAGCAGCTCTCCCCAGCTCGGCTCCGGCGGCGGCAGGCCAAACCCTAAAAAGTCAAGCGATGTCAGGGCCACGATACCACCAGCCACCTCGAAAGGTATGTAGGAGACAATTACACTCACGGTGTTCGGCAGAATATGCCGTGCGATGATGCGCCCATGTGAGGCGCCCAGGGCACGGGCCGCGAGCACATAGTCACGGGCGCGTTCCTTGTAGGTCACCGTGCGCATGGTCCAGGTGATGCCGATCCAGCCAAACACCCAAAGGATGGCCAGCAGAATCCAGAAATTGGGGATCACCACCGAGGCGATAATAATGATGACGTACAAGCTTGGTACGGAGGACCAGATCTCGATCAGGCGCTGAAAAAAGAGATCGAAGGCTCCTCCGAAATACCCCATGGCACAACCGATGCCGATTCCCGTGCCGAATGTGGCCACGAGAAGGGCCAGTGAGAATAAGATGGCCACCCGGAACCCATAGACCAGACGTGCCAGGACATCGCGGCCGGAGGCATCCGTACCCAAAAAGTGCCGGTCAACCGTCGAGGGCGGCGTGGGCGGCAGCGTGTTTTCCCGGAAATCGTTCTCGAAGGGATTATAGGGCACAGGCGGCATGAGGACCCAGTTGCCTTCCGCCGCGGTGGTGAATTGTGCCGCCAGTTCACGGTAGTTGGTCTCGTGCTGGTAGTCCAGGCCGAAGACCGTTCCCGGGAGCGGATGACCGTAAGTGGGAAAGTATAGGCGTCCTTCAAAGGAAACGACCAGCGCCCGACTATTTACGAGCAGTTCGGCCCCCAGTGAAAGCGCGATCATGACCACAAAAAGAATCAGGGAAAAATACCCCCTGCGGATGGACTGAAACCGCCTGATTTTTTTGACGGTCAAAGGGTTGATTCTAAAGCGCATCGGCCCTTCAATTCCTTAATTACAGCGTCAATTTGCTCCCGCCCAAAGGCAGGCATCGAGTAGCCACCGAATGGAGGGTTTGATAAACCCGTTTGGTCATTGGTCCTTTCCTCATAATCCGACACGGGGCATGGACAACGCAGCCGTCGAAAGGCGGGCGGACTCGCTAATCAAATTTTACCCGCGGATCCACCGCCGCCACACACATATCCGACAAGATATTGCCAATCAGAAAAAGAAGCGCGGAGATTACGAGCACGCCGAGTACGACTGGGTAGTCGCGCTCCACCACGGATTCATAGCCTAGCAGCCCCATGCCGTCGATGTTGAAGACCTTTTCGATCAGAAACGAACCCGCCAAGATCCTGGAGATGTTATTGCCAAAAGTCGTAGCGATGGGAATCAGGCTGTTGCGGATGGCATGACCGAACACGGCGCGTCGAAACGGAAGCCCTTTGGCGATGGCGGTACGGACATAATCCGCGGCCAGGTTATCCATCAGAGTGTTCTTCATCAGAAAGGTCATGCCGGCGAAGGCGCTGATCAGATAGGCGATGAGGGGCAGCACCGAGTGCCAGGCAATATCGAGAATTTTCTCCAGCAGACCGAGTTGGTCGAAATTATCACTGACGAGGTTGCCCAAGGGAAACACGTCCCACCAGCCGGCCAGCCATACCAAGAGGTATAGACCGATTACCCAGCCCGGGATGGCATAGCCGATGAACACGACGACCGATGAGACGTTGTCGAAATGGGTTTTATGTCGGATGGCTTTGACAATCCCCAGGGGGATGCACACGCCGTAGGTCAGAAACATGGTGATCAGGCCGAAATAGAGGGAGATCGGAATGCGGGTGCGGATCATTTCCCAGACCGGATCGTGGTAGCGCGTGGAGGTGCCGAGATCGCCCTGCAACACTTTGCCCAGCCAGCTCACGTAGCTGTTCAGAAGCGGCTTGTCGAAGCCGTAGTATTCCTTTAAAAACGCGATCTGTTCGTCCGAAAGGGGCTGGCGCTGGACGCCGGTTCCAACGGCGGCACTGCCCCCACCCTCGACCTGCAGGCGCTGGGCCTCGGCGATCATGCGCTCGATCGGCCCGCCGGGCACGAAACGGGTGATGGCGAACACCATCAGGGTAATGCCAATAAAGGTCGGTATGACGAGCAGGAAACGACGGATGAAATAGGATGTCATTGGGGATTGTCCGGCAGGCAGATCGTAAAACGGGTACCGGTGCCGCGGCTGGAGAGCACCTCGATGGTGCCCCCGTGGCGCTCCACGATACGTTTGGTCATGGTCAACCCGATACCGGTGCCACGGGTCCCCTTGGTGCTGAAAAATCCCTTGAAAAGCCGCTCGCGGGTGTCGTTGTCCATCCCCGGTCCGTTGTCGCTGACCGCGAAGGCCACGGCCCACCCGGGCGGCTTGAACGCCCGGACAACGACCTCCCGGTCGACCGATCGGGCAGCTTCCTCGTCGAAAGCCTCCAGGGCGTTCTGGACAAGATTGAGCAGGCAGAGATAAATGGATTCAGGATCGAAGCAGCAGGACGGTAACCCTTCGGCCAGCTCGGTCCGCAGGGTAATGTCCCTTTCCGCAGCCTTGGGCTGCAGGAGGGTCAATACCTCCACCAGCGGTACCAGCGGATCCGCAACCGTCAGCTGAAGATCCTCGCCCTTGCCGAAATTGAGAAGATCCAGCGACAGGTTCTTGATCTTGTCGACATTGCCGCGCACCATATCCCAGCCGCGTTGGAGGTATTCGCGGTTGTCGTCCTCGATCCCGCGGCCCAGCACATAGATCCCGCCCTTGAGGGCACCGGCAATGTTCTTGATCGTGTGGGATAGCTCCGCGGCCACGCGGCCCACGGCCGCCATTTTTTCGCTCTCCAGCAGTTGCGACGTCTTCTCTTCGACCAACTGCTCCAGATTCTCGGTATATGCGCGCAGACGGTGGCGCATTTCGATGCGTTCCTCGGCACGCTGCAGGGCAAACTCAAGAATCTCGTCATTGACGGGCTTGGTGATGAAATCCGTGGCTTCGAGCTTGAGGCTGTCGATCGCCAGATCCATGTCGCCATGGCCGGTGATCATGATGACCTCGGTTTCAGGATTTTCGCTTTTAATGCGGCGCAGGAGTTCAATGCCGTCCATGCCGGGCATCTTGATATCGCTAAGGACAATGGAAGGCACGGTCCGATGAAAGGCGGCCAGCGCTTTCTCACCGTTCTCGGCCGTATGCACGGCATAACCCAGTTCGGTCAGATAGATATCCAGAACCTCGCGGATATCGGGCTCATCATCCACCAGCAGTATGGTTCGTTCCATTGCGTCTGGCCTTGACCGGAAATCGGATCACGAAGCAGGCACCGCCCTCGGGGCCGGGGCGCACAGAGATGTCACCGCCCAGTTCGTTGACGATCCCGTAGCTGATGGACAGCCCCAATCCCGTGCCCTTACCGACCTCTTTGGTGGTAAAAAACGGTTCGAATATTTTTTCGGCGATCTCCGGCGGTACGCCGTAGCCCGCGTCACAGACTTCAACCATGACGACATCCGCTTCCAGGCGGGTGGTGATGCGGATCTTCTTATCGGCTTTGGCGTCGACATGCAATTCCCATCTTTCTTCGATGGCATCCCGGGCGTTGAGAAACAAATTGACGAAGACCTGCTCCAGGCGGTTGGGCTCCGCCAGAATGGCGGGCAGATCGGGCGCCTTGTCCCAGACCACCTCGATGCCGCGCACCTTCAACTGCTGGTCGAACATCTCGAAGGCTTTTTCGATCACCAGGTTTATCTGGGTCTTCTCCAGCCGTGCATCCGATTTACGGGCGAACTGGCGCATGTGATCGATGATGTTCGAAGCCCGATCCACATTGGCGTCGATCTTGTTGGTCACGTTCATGATGGTGTCGTCTTCGGTCAGTGCGGAGCGTCCCAGTTTCTTTTTCAATATCGAACCGGCTGTCTTGATCACCGCCAGCGGCTGGTTGAGCTCATGGGCCACACCCGAAGCCATTTCGCCCAGTGTGGCCATCTTGCTGGCCTGAATCAACTGCTGTTCGGCTTCCAGGCGCTTGGTGATATCGCCGGTGGTGACCAGAAGGACATCGCGACCCTTGTATTTCGAAAGCGAAATGCGAATGGTAACAAAAATGGTGCGCCCGTCCTTGTGGCAGTGACGGGCGCGATCGATCACCCGGCCGGACTGGATGGCGTTAGCGTAAAGGGAGCGGTCCTCCTCCACGAACAGATCGAGAAAGCCGGTGCCGAGCACATCCCGATGAGCCAGGCCGTAAACCGCGGTGACGCTGCGGTTACACTCGAGAATTTCAAGCGTTTCGCCGTCCAGCACGAATACCGGGTTGGGGATGTTGTTGAAGACATCGTAGTATTTTTTTTCGGCTTCCTTCAGCTGGGTCTCCAGCAGCCGGCTGTGCGTGATGTCGAGGCACATCTCCATGGCGGCCACCACCTGGCCGTTTTCATCGAGCAGGGGTGAGGTGCGCACGATCCAATGGGCCGGTTTGCCATCCTTGGTAAAACCGGCCTCTTCGCTGTAATGGGTCTGCCCGTCGGCAAACGTTTTTTCAACCGGGCAGTTATCGCATTTTTCCGTGCGACCCTTGTAAGCATAGAAACAGAAATCACCCGGTTTGGGGGCAAAGGTGTCCTCGAATTCCTGGTTGTATTCGACCAGGCGGTAGTTGCGGTCCTGGACCGTGATCGCGCAGGGGACCTGTTCGAACAGCTGGCGGAATCGGTTGCGCTGTTCATTGAGTTCATCCTGTTTAACTTCGATTTCCCGGCCCATGTGGTTGATGGCCTCGGCCAGCTGTTCCATCTCGAAGCTGTGTTCGAACTCGATTTGCCGGCGCTTCTCACCCCGGGCAATGCGTTTGGTTTCGTCGATCAGGTTGCGGATCGGGCGATTGACCAGCCGCATGATGATCAGACCGATGATGGCGGAGCTCATGATGAACAGCAGGACGGCCAGGCCGATAACGCCGTTCTCCATAAGCCGGATCTCATTTTCCGTATCTTTCAGCGAAAACACGACATCCAGCAGCCCTAAAACTTTTATCTCGGGCGGGTGCACGTGACAGGTATCCGTGGAACACCCCGGTTCGTTGTAAATTGGACTGATCAACCCCAGGGCCTGGTGGTTTTCGATCTTAAGCTCGCGGATGCGCCGGTTAAGCGCCAGTTCCACCGGCGGTGGGCTCATGACATGGCAGATGCTGCAGGCCTCGGAATCGATGGTGGTCTGGCGGCCGATTTCGGCGTCCCGATTGGAAAAATGGATCGTGCCTTTTTTGTCGTAGATGCGGATGGAGACGATTTCCTCCTGGCGTCCGATGTTGCTGATGATCTGGTGAATGTCCTCACCCGAATCCAGCATCATGGCATAATGCGTGCCCAGCTTGATCGTGTTGCTCAACTGGTCGACGCGCTCGAGCGTCTCCTGCATGACCCTTGTCTTCTGGTGACGGATGCTGAAATAGGCCCAGGAAGAGATGCTCACCAGCAGCGTAAGCCCCACCGCCAGAACGAGGGATGTGATCAGGCTGTTGCGTATGCGCTGCGGTCTTTTCATACGACGATCCACGCCGCCGGGGCGCCTGCGCTCGGCTGGGGTCCTGCCGTCCGACGGGCTTTAGTTCAGGTCGCGGTCCGGTTCAAAGCTTTTTCCGGTCAACACCGTCCCCGCGCGGTCGGCGCGGCAGGCGAATTGTAAAACAGGCGCCCTGTCCCGGTTCGGACGCCACCCGAATGCGGCCGCCATGCTGCTCGACCGTGGCCTTGGTAATGTGCAATCCCAGTCCGGTGCCCTTATCGGCCTTGGACGAATAGAACAGGTCAAAGAGGTTTTCACGGGTTTCGGCGTCCATCCCGATGCCGTTGTCGCTGATTTTGAATTCGACTTCATCTTCGACAAGCGTGGCGACCTCAAAAACGATCTCGGCATCGTGGCCGGATTGGTCCTCCCCACAGGCATCGACGGCGTTTTCCAGCAGATTGATCAACGCGGTGCGCAGGGCCACCGGATCGACGACCATGGGGCCTGCCGCCTGATCGAAACGGCAGGTCAAAGTGATTCCCTTCTCAACCGCACGCGGTTCCACGATGGCGGCAACATCGATCACAAAGCCGGGCAGCTCGACCGTTTCGAGGCTGAGGGCGCGCTCCTTGGCGTAGTATAGCACATCCAGCACGACGCTGCGAATCCGCTCGGTCATGAGCTTCATGATATCGAAGCCTTCCTGAATCTGCTCCCGGTTGTCCTTACGCAGACCGGTGTTCATCAGGAAGACACCGCCGTCCATACCGGTCAGCACGCCTTTGACACCGTGGGAAACCGAACTGACCATCAGCCCCAGCGAGGCCAGACGATCCTGCAGCTGCCGCAGCGGGGTGATATCGGTGGCCATTTCCATGACCTGGGTCGTATCGCCGGCGGCATTGGTGATTGGCGCCGTCCAGATCAGGAGGTTCCGCTGATCGCCGCTGCGTGCCATCACGGTCATTTCGGTTTGATGGCTTTGACCGTCTTCAAAGGTGGCCGTCACCGGACAGTCCCGGCAGGGATGTTGACGCTTTTTATAAACCTCGTAGCAGGTCGGACCGGCATTCTCACCGAACTCATCCCGGAAACGCCGGTTGGCGGCCGTGATATTAAATTCCCGATCCACCACCGCGATATAGCAGGGCACCTCTTCGAATAGCTGGTGATAGCGCTGCTGGGTGGTGCGCAGCGCCTCCTGCAAACGGGCGATTTCGGAAATATCGGCCGAGATTTCCAACACCAGCTCCAGCTCTCCGCGACTGTCGTGAATCGGGGCCGTGTGCACCACCACCGGGTAAGTCTGACCATCCCGGTAGCGAATCGTCTCACGGCTTCGCACGGCCGCTCCCGTCTGAAAGGTCTGGCCGGCCGGACAGGCCTCGGGCGCTTTAAAAGGGCCCGCGTATATTTCCCAGCTGGGCCGTCCCACCATGTCGCCCAGCCGGTCACGAAAGAGTCGGTTGGCGGCCACCACCTGAAGTTGACGATTGTGCAGCGCCACGAAACAGGGGACTTCATTGAAGTACTCCATGCCGGCGCGGACATCGCCGGCGATGTCCAGAAACGCGGTGGTCAGACATTCAACCGCCTGCCCCAGGGCGGTGAGGCGCTCCATCTCAACGAGCTGCGCCGATTTCTCCTCCACCAGGGATTCCAGGTTTTCGGTGTATGCCTTCAGCTGGCGGCGCATCGCAATTTTCTCGCTGACACGCCGGAGGGCAATTTCAAGAACGTCGTCGTTGATCGGCTTGGTGATGAAATCGGCAGCCTCGAGCTTGAGACTCTCGATGGCCAGGGCCATGTCTCCATGGCCGGTAATCATGATGACTTCCGCTTCCGGATCCTCGGCCTTGATCTGCCGCAGCATTTCCACGCCGTCCATGACCGGCATCTTGATGTCGCTCAAGACGATGGGCGGACGCTGGTCCAGAAAAATATCGACACCTTCCTGGCCATCGGCGGCCGTCAGGACATTATAGCCCAGATCGGTCAGGTAGATCTGGAGGATTTCACGCAAATCCTCTTCATCATCGACCACTAGAATACGTTTCTCAATTTCCATCATGTCGCCTTCAAATGCATGCACGCCTGTTCGGGTATCGGAAGATCGAAAGCGGCTGCAGGGTAAAGCGTCGGACGGCGAAATGCCGGAGGGGCAGGAGATGGCCAGCAATGGGCCGGGGTGACGGGCGGCCGGTTTCAGCCAATCGTCTGCCGAATGCTATCGAGCAGCCGCGTATGATCCAGCGGTTTCTCCAGATAGGCCACCGGATCGGGCACCGGTTGGGCGCTTTGGGTATTCAGCATGGCGAGGAAGTGGCGAAAGCTCGATTCCGCCACGGCCGAAAGCATGATGACCGGAATGTCCGCCAGCGCGGGATCGCTCTTCAGACGGTTGTACATTTTGACGCCGCCGTCACCCGGCATCATGATGTCCAGGATGATCAGGTCGGGGCGGTCCTGGCGGGCCTGCTGTAAACCGCTTTGACCGTCCCGCATCGCCAGCGCCTGGTATCCGTTGCTTTCCAGCAGAGCGGTCACATAGAACCGCATGTCCATTTCGTCGTCGACGACGAGAATTTTCTTCTTGGTCATGACCGTCAACAGGGTCCACCGACATGTTTCGACCCGGCCGCCGGCCGTGCCGCGGCGCCCGGCGGCCACTGATGCTTCGTATGCCTTTAGAGGCCTTCGGCCACCTTGTGGGGGCGGTTGACGCTGGCCACCGGACAGGCGGCCCGCAGGACAACCTGCTCGACCGTGCTGCCCAGCAGGGCTTCCTCCGGATCCACCTCGCGGGTGTGGTGCGCCATAACGATCAGGTCGCCGTTGTTCTCGCGGGTATACTTGAGGACCTCCACGTAGGGCACACCCTCCCAGACTTCGATGGCGTAATTGTCGTAGTCGCCCATCTGGGAGACATAGGTCTTTTCGATGCGTTCACGGGCGGCCTTGATTTCTTTTTCGATGTCATCCTGGCTGACGGCCTTGCCCGCGTAGATCGCACTCATGTCGAGGGCGTGGAACAGATGCAGCTTGGCGCCGATTTCACGCGCCAGTTGGAAGGCAAACATAAACGCGGACTTGGAGGCCTTGGAGAAGTCTGTGCCGAAAACAATATTGGAGAAATACCACAGGCAGGTGGTACAGGGCCGGCTGACGATCAGCACCGGGCATTTGGCGCCTTTGGCCACCCGCTGCATGGTGCTGCCGACCACATTGCGGTAACGGGTCGCACCGGCATCCTCTTCGCGCGAATGGGCCCCCATGACGATCATATTGGTATCGGTTTTGCGCGCATGCCGCAGGATCTCCCGGTGGGGTGCACCGACGGCCGCCTCGATCACGGTATTTTCGGCTTCTTCCATCTGTTTGGTATAATAGGTTTTAATTTCTTCCTTCACCCAGTCCACGTAATCACCGTTGGCTTGGGTGTCCTCGCCCGTGCGCAAATCTTTAACCACCTGACTGAAGCCGTGCGATGGCACGCCCAAGGTGTGAAACAGGGTCAGCTCGGATTTATACTTTTTGGTCAGGTCGAATGCCACATGGGCCGCGTGATCGCAGATCGGTGTCCCGGTGGTCGCGAAAAGTATCTTCTCAAACATTGTCACCTCCTTAGTGCACAGGCCCTAAGGGTGCCGTGAAAGCTGAGCTCCCAGACGACACCGTCAATAAATTCGAACAAGTTGAAAACGGTTGCGAACTCGAACTGGTCGACCTTGTCACCGAATACGATGTGTTTAAGCCGGCCGAGCTTCAGGGGCATATCCAGCAGCTGCTCCAATTCGTAATTGCGTATCTCCCGGGGCTCCGATTCGCCGATTCCCTTGAGGGAACTGTAGATTTCCAGCCGGGGCTCTCCCGGGAAGCCGACCATTTCAACCGTCTTGTTGAACTCGATATGGCTGAAATCGTCACACCGGCAGCCGTCCGCCGGGGCTTCCCGGTATTGCTCGAGATAGGTTGAAAAAAAGGCGTTTAACCGGGTCAACAATGGGTAGCGCTCGAGCATGGCAAACAGGCTGCGAACGGTCACCGATGCTTCGAGTTCAACTTTGCAACCCAGGCAATAGAGCGGCTCGGCATCGACGGGGGTGCCGTCGGTGAAAAGCGACCCGTTCGCTTTTAGCGTTACCGTATTCATGGGCAGATCCCGGCGGTGGCGGCACTGTCAGCATAGCAGGGCTGGCCACCCAGGGCAATCCTGGCGCCCTTCACTCCTCCGGCGGTTTCAGGTGATCCGGCACAACCGCCATGTGGATCAGGAGTGGCTTCAGAAACGACCAGCGGATACCGATGCGGAATTCCTCTTCAAGGTCACGAATGGCATCCCAGCAGTTGTGGCAGGGCGCGATCACCAGCTTGCACCCGGTTTCCAGGATCTGGTCGCGTTTGACCTTGAGCCCGATATTGCGCTGCTCGCGGTAGCGACCGATACCGTTCAACCCGCCCCCGCCGCCGCAACAGAAATTGTGCTCCTTGTTGGGCTTCATCTCGCGGAAGTCCTCGGCGATATAGCCCATGATCTCGCGGGCCACGTCCTTGAGACCGGCATTGCGGATGTAGTTGCAGGAATCCTGGTAGGTCACCGGTTCCTTGATCTTCTTGTCCGGATCGATCTTGATCTTGCCGGTGCGCAGGGCCTCGGCCACCCACTCCACGTAATGAAAAGTGGGTATGGGCGTCTGGCCGTCTTTGCGGCCGGCCCAATAGGGACCCTCAAGTACGGTGGCCCGGTAGGCATGCCCGCACTCGGTCACCACCATGCGTTTGGCGTTGAGACGTGTCATGGCGTCGTAGACCGTTTCGACCTGCATCTTGCAGGCGCCCCAGTCCCCGGCGAACATGGCAAGGCTGGTCTCTTCCCAGCCCTCGCTGGGGACCGTCCAGTTCTCGCCGGCCAGGTGGAACAGGATGGCGGCTTCGGCCAGATCCTCGGGGTAGTGCTTGGGTTCACGGGCGTTGACGGTGTAAATGATATCCGCATTCTGCACGTCGACCGGGATCTTGAGGCCGGGCCAGTCCTCCTCGTACTCCTCGGCCATCCACTCGCAAGTGTCGACCCAATCTTCGGTGGTGACGTTCATCTGGGCCCGGTAGATCCGATGCATCCCCGAGCCGATCTTGAGCTCCCAGGGCACGAACCCCTGGGAAAAGCACAGACCGCGGGTGTAGCTGAACATGATGCCCATGTCGATGCCGAAGGGGCAGTACATGCCGCAGCGGTTGCAGCAGGTGCATTTGGACCAGGCCGTGTCCATGACCGTCTGCATAAAGGCGTTGTCCACCTGGCCCTTGCGCTTGACCAGCTCGCCCAGGGTCGAAATGATTTTGTAGGAAGGCACCTGTTCCGGGTCCTTCTTGTTGGCCAGGTAGAAGAAGCAACTGTCGGCACACATGCCGCAGTGGGCGCAGATCTTTAGCCAGGTCTTGAGCCGCGACTTCAAGGTTTTCTGCATCGTGGCCCAGAGCGCATCACTGTCGACATCGAGATAATTCATCTCCTCGTAGTACTGCTTGCCGCTCTTGTCGTCGAGCAGGGCCTGCAGTTGTTCTTCCGTATCCACCGTTTGTTTATTGCAGAGTTTTCCTTCAGGCATGATCCGAATTCCTTATGGAAAAAAATGGTTATGGGTTACCAGGACAAGCCCTTGCTCTTCATGCCGCCGCGCTTGATGCCGTAGTCCATACCGATCTGGGCCCGGGACAGGAAGAAGCCGATAAAGTGGGAAAGCTTGGTCAAGGGGATCGCCACCAGAAAAAGCTCTCCGCTCAGGATATGGGTGATCAGCCAGAAATTGTAGTTGCCCACCTGGTGGCGTGCCAGCAGACCGGTGACAAACGGAGCCACGGCAATGGCGAGCACCAGATAGTCATAGGGTGTGGTGATGATGCGCACCTCCGGCAGGGCGTTGCGGCGCATGATGATGAAGATAGCCGCCACGAGCACCATGCAGGTCATGAAATCGGCCGCACCGTCGGACATGCTCCACAGGCTGAAGCCAAAGCGCTCCTGCAAAAGCACGTTGTGCCCGTAAATGAAGAAGGGTGTAAACAGTAGTCCGATATGGAAGGCGAAGAAACAGATCGTAAAAAAGGGATAAAACCGCCAGCTGTGGGTTCCGAAGGGAATCAGCCAGAAGAAAATCGAGCGCAGGGCGCCCTTGATGCCGTATGACATGTGCGGTTTATAGGCAACCCGGTCGAGCTGCCAGTTCAACCCCCGGAAATACCAGATGGCCCGGTAGGTGACACCGCAGAAGAAGATGATGAACGTAAGCCATGCCAGCGGTCCGGTGACAAATGCGTACATGGGTGACTCCTTGCACGAAAAATGGTTCGTTGACCCCGGCGGTGCGGCCCGTCGTTGCCGCTTACCGCCGGTGTAGATTATTCGTCCCTATCGGTCAGAAACAGCCAGAAGGCCGGAAAGGCGATCAGGGCCGCCACGATCACCAGATAGGTAATGGCCTTGGTGAAATACATGAAATCCTGCAGCGTGAAAATGTTACCGTCCATGGTCGATCCTCTTTCTATGGATATCAGTGCGCATCCTTGTAGTCCGGGTGTTCGTAAAGAATCGGCATGCGCGTGACGAAGAAACGGAATGCCAGCACCCCGATCGTGACGATGAACAGCGAGATGGCGATCTCCATCCAGTGCGGGAAATAGCGCTCGCTGGACGGCAGATGGTAGTTGAAGGCCACCATCGATACGTTGAAACGGTTGAGCACGATGCCCAGAACGGCCAGCAGCGATGTGCGCCGGATCAGCTTGATGTTCTTGTCCCGCGAGCCCACCGCGTAGAGATAGCAGGGCAGCAGCACGAACCCCAGCATCTCCACCAGGAACCAGAGACCCCATCCGGAGGCCAAGTGGTGCCAGTTGTTGTCCACCGCCAGTCCCACCAATTTAATGATAAAATAGCCGAAAAGCACCCATGCGGCAGCTTTGCCGAAGCCCAAGACCACGCCGTCGGCCTCCTTCAGGTGGGTCTCGTCCATCTTGTCGTGGAAATTTTTGTGGGACAGCGACCCCTCGAAAACCACCATCGAAAGGCCGGCGATGATACTGGAGATGAAAAAATAGACCGGCAGATAGCTCGAATACCAGAGCGGATGCAGCTTGGAAGGCGCAATCACGTACAGCGCGCCCAGCGAAGACTGGTGCAGGGTCGAGAGCACGACGCCGAAGATGGTCAGTACCAGGGTCAGCTTGACCACGATGTTGCGGGCCCGCTTGAAACCAAGCCATTCCAGCGGTGCCGGCGTGTACTCGATGAAGAGCACGGTCAGGTAGAGGGCCACGCAGGCGCCCACTTCAAAGAGCAGCGAGGTCGTACCCGGCTGGACAATGAAGGGATACGGCAGCCGCCAGGGGCGCCCCACGTCGTAGTGCAGCGCGAAGACGACCAGCGCATAGCCCAAAAAGGCGGTCAGGATGGCCGGCCGCACGGCCGAGTGAAATCGCTTGAGTCCAAAAATATAACAGGCGGCCGAGGTGACGTACCCGCCCGCGGCCAGCGCGACACCGACCAGGAGATCGAAACCGATCCACAGGCCCCACGGGTTGTTATCCGACAGGTTGGTGACCGCCGCAAGCCCCCCGGTGAACCGGAGCACGGTGACGATACCGCCGACCAACAGGATCAATCCGGCGACCATGTTGAACGGCGTAAATAGGGTGCCGCCGGTTGTGGTTTTTGTATCGGACATCAGGAATCCTCCTCCGTTTGCTTCGGTTCAGAATCGTCTTGGGCCTCGGCCGCCGCATCCTCCTGCGCCTTGGCGGCGGCTTCCTCCTGCTCTTTGGCCGCGTCCTCCAGCGCTTTTTTGACCGCCATGTTGATGGCCGTCTCCTTCTCCTTTTCCTTCATGGCCAAGACCTTTTCGAGCTCGCTCTTGGCCTCTTCCTTGCTCGTGGCCACGGCGGCGGCCACGGCATCGGCCTGCTCTTCCTGAGCGATCTTGTCCTTGCGTCGGGAGACGGCGTAGATGCCGGTCAGCAGCACGGGCCAGAGTCCGACGACGATGGGCACGGCCCCCAGGGCACCGGCGGTCAACGCCGGCGCCGGCGTCACCCCCAGATCCTCGCGCATGCCGAGTTCGCTGAACGGAACCCCGGCGATATAGAGCCAGCTGGTGCCGCCCATTTCGTTCTCGCCGTAGATATGGTCAACGTAACGGTCGGGCTGGCGCCGGATGCGTTCACGCGCGATATGCAGCAGGTCCTCTCGCTTGCCGAAGGTCAGCGCCTCGGTGGGGCAGACCTCCACGCAGCCCGGCAGTTTGCCCTCGAGCAGACGTGGGTGGCACAGGGTGCATTTCATTACCCGCGGGGTCAGCACTTTGTCGTATTCATAGGTGGGAATCTCGAACGGGCAGGCGATCATGCAGTAGCGGCAGCCGACGCAGACCGATTCGTCGTAAACCACTGCCCCCTCCTTGGTCTTGATGAAGGCCTTGACGAAACAGGCCGAGGCGCAGGCCGGTTCCAGACAGTGGTTGCACTGGTCTTTCACGTAAAGCGGCGGCTGATTCTTGGCGGCGGTTTCGAAGCGGTTGACGATGGTGTAGGTCTTGGCGTCGGTCCGCCGCTTCTGGTCCAGTACCGTCAGATCCTTGAAGGACTCATCCGGGGGCGGCAGTTGGTTGACGCTGTTGCAGGCCGCTTCGCAGGAGCGACAGCCCACACAACGCACCACGTCGTGCAGCACCCCCATACTGTCCGGGAAGCCCTCGAAATGTTTGTTCGATGCAGCATGCGCAGATTTGCCGACCGTGGCTCCCAGGCCTGCTGCGCCCATCCAACCCAAAAATTTTCTCCGTGATATGGCCATGTTTATTCCTTAAGCAGTTGCACCGGGTTTAAATTATTTCTCCTTGTGGCATTCCGTGCAGGCCGCAAGCTTTTCAAGACCCATTTCCGCGTGGCAGCCCATGCATTGGATATGGTAGGCGCCAAGCAGCCCGGGGGTATGCGGCTGGTTTTCCATGAAAGGCTTGCCATGGCAGCTGGCACACTGCGGCGGCTTCTTGGAAGGGATGCTTTTGTGATGGCAGCCCTGGCAGATCGTGCCCTGGTCCGCATGATAGTAGGCCGCGATTTTGTTGTCGCCAATGCCCTTGATCAGGGTCTTGACCATTTTGCGATGCGGCATTTCCACCGGCCCGTATTGTTTCTGCAGCTTGTTGATGATCACCTTTTCGGGGATATCCTCGTCCGCATAGGTCCCCTGCACCGGCACGCGGGCCTCTAACAGCGCGGCGGCCATGGCGTGCTCCTCGGGGGTCCCTTTGATCTCGGCACCTGACGGCGCGCCCTCCATGTGGCAGGCCAGGCAGGAGGCCGTGTCCTGTTTGAGTCCCCTGCGGATAAAGACGTGGCAGCCGGCACAGTTCTTATCCTCCGTGGCTTTGGTGTGACATCCGATGCAGCTCGATTCGGCGCCGACCTGATGCATGGCCTGGCCGAGCTTGATGTAATTGCCCTCCTTGGCGCCGTTGACCGTGTGGCACTCGGCACAAGACCCCAGGCTGGCATGATGACACACACGGCAGGAGTTGTTGGCGGCCTCGTGGACTTTGTGGTTGAAAGGCACCGCTTTGGAGCGGATGGCGCCCTCGGGCGTCAGGGCGGATTTGATCCCGGTCTTGACGAACAGCGTATCGGCCTGGCCGCGCTTCAGGCGGGGTACGTCCTCCACCACCGCGATTTCGAGCTGTTGGTCTGGATCGTGGCAACTGCTGCACTGAACGGGACCGGCCTCGGCTTTCGGATTCTTGGCCTTGGTCTCCTGATGACAGCTGATACAGGCGGCATGGGAGGCTTCCCGATTGGAAATGCGGTTCTCCTCGGTCTGCTCCTTGTGGCAGTAAACGCAGGCGCCTTCCTTGCCCTCCACGTATACCAATTTTTTGGCTTTTTCATCGTACTGGTGATGACAAAGCTTGCATTCGTTGTTGAGTTTTTTGGTGTGGCGGTAGTGCAGGGATTTGTCCAGCCCGATGTCCTTCCAGTTGGAGGCCGCCGTCGGCACCTTGGCGTGGCATCCCCCACAGGTCACGGGACCGCTTTTTTCACCGGCGGACATGGTTTCATTGTGGCAGGCGATGCAGTTGTCATGGTAGACCAGCATGGTGCTGTTGCGATCCACATCCTTGAGCCGCATGTACTTGGGGGACATCCGCCCTTTCTCGTCTTTCAAGTGACAGACGGAACAGTCTTTCCCCTGCTTCATGAGCGCCTCGGTGTGTTGATCGTGGCGATAGATCACCATCGGTCGCTGCAGGCGGCCGAATGGCTCGAGTGCATCCAGAGCGATCAGGTCGGCCCGCAGTTCGGCCTCTGGTGCGGTCCTCCGCTCAACGGCCCAGACAACGGCGCCGGAGATCAGAACTGCGACCAAAACGGCAAGAATCCCGGTTCCTTTCAGAAGCCTCTTTCCCTTCTCCATGTTCCGTTTCCTTCTCCATGTTCCCTGATATTTATAAAATGACATCAGGAGCGGGCGACGGACTTGTCCGGCACCAAATCCTTGATGGTCGTCTCATCATATATGTTGAACACCGCAGTGTTGACCCGACTCCAGAGGGAGGCGAAGGCACAGTCGTTTTTAAAGGGGCATTGCATCTTGGAAATGCAGCTCTGGCATTCTTTGGGATCCGGTTCGCCCTGGAGGTAGCGGACCACACTGCCGACGGTGATTTCCTCCGGCTGGCGCAGCAGGAAATAGCCGCCGTGATAGCCGCGCTTGGCATCGACCAGACCACTGCCTTTCAATTGTCCGAGGATGACTTCCAGAAATCTGAGGGGTATCGCCTGCGCCTTGGCGATTTCGGAGACCTTGACCGGCCCCTTCCCGACCCGTATAGCAAGTTCAACGATGGCGCGGAGGGCGTATTGATTTCGCTGCGTTAAATACATCCACTTGCT
Organism: Desulfobacterales bacterium; assembly: GCA_030065275.1. Lineage (GTDB taxonomy): Bacteria > Desulfobacterota > Desulfobacteria > Desulfobacterales > UBA5852 > JABZFP01. The sequence goes on from JASJCV010000051.1 coordinate 16,726, forward strand.
TTCTTGACTTAATTAGTCGGGAATATTCTCGACCTTTTTAGTCGAGAAAGCAAAAACTTGTCAATACAATTTTTAAAGCGGATGAATATTTTTTATATTTATAATGTTTTCTTATAGTTGATTTTTACGCATGTCAAGATGTAGAAAACGTCCGGCAGCAGACCGAATCGATACCGGGAGGGGGTGGAACGGATGAAAGACAGGGAGTGGGCGCCTGCCGGCGGCGCCACGCAAAAGGGGGGAGGCCGTGGAGCCTCCCCCCCTGGATACGGGCAAATGACCGGCTTAACGCTTGGAAAACTGGAAGCGGGCCCGCGCACCGCGCTGGCCGTATTTCTTGCGCTCCTTGGCCCGGGCATCGCGCTTGACGAAACCCGCTTTTTTCAGAGGACCGCGAAGATCGGGGTTGGCTTCGATGAGGGCGCGGGTGATGCCGTGGCGGATGGCACCGGCCTGCCCGGAGATGCCGCCCCCCACCACCCGGACGCGAATGTCGTAGGCCGTCGTGGTGTTGGTGAGAACGAGGGGTTGATACATGTCCGCTTTGGCCGTCTCGACCCGGAAATATTCATCCACCGGCCGTCCGTTGATGACGATGTTGCCGCTGCCGGGCTTCATCCAGGTGCGGGCGACCGCGGTCTTGCGTCTTCCCGTGGCGTAGAATGTGTTTTCCATGTGTTTCTTGTTCCCTGATTGCGCGTTTTAATTGAGGATGACGATCAGACGGCCACCTGTTCGGGCTGCTGAGCTTCGTGGGGATGGGCATCGCCGCTGTAGACCTTGAGTTTTTTAAACATCTTGCGGCCCAGCCGGTTCTTGGGCAGCATGCCCTTGACCGCGAAGCGAACGAGGTCCTCGGGCCGTTTCTCCCAGAGCTTGCGGGCGGTGATCGACTTCAGCCCGCCGATATATCCGCTGTGGCGGTAATAGGTCTTCTGGTCCCACTTGCGGCCGGTGAGCGTGATTTTGTCGGCATTGATGACCACCACCCAGTCGCCCGTGTCCACATGGGGGGTGAAAGCCGGATTGTATTTGCCCCGCAGGTGGCTGGCCACTTTGGTTGCCAGCCGTCCCAGTACGACGCCCTCGGCGTCGATCACGAACCATTTGCCCTGGTTGTCGGCGTTTTTCGCCATGACAGTATATTTTTTCACAATTTCACTCCTGTCGGTAATAGAATCAACGACTATTAATGGATTCACGTGGGGCTGTCAATAAAAAAAATGTCATGGCCCTACGCTGCGACGGACCGCACGGTCGTCACCGGCGGCCTGGTTTGACTTGCCCCGCCGGTTTGCCTATAGCCATGTCAACGCTTAGACGAAAGGCCCCGCAGCATGCCCACGACGCCCGTTGAAATCGAAGTCAAATTCCGCGTCGACGACGTCGCCCGGGTGCGTGCCCGCCTTGAAGGCCTGGGCGCATCTTCCGAGGGCGAAGTGCGCGAAACCAATTTCCGCTATGACGACAGGTCCGGCCGTCTCATGGCCGCCCACTGCCTGTTGCGCCTGCGCCGCGACCGCCGGGCGCTTCTGACCTTCAAACGCCCCCGCCCGGACCATGGCCGCGAGTTCAAAGTATACGACGAGTACGAGGTGGCCGTGGAGGATTTCGACAGCATGCATCTTATCCTCACCGCCCTTGGTTTCGAGCGCGTCCAGACTTACGAGAAGCGGCGGGAGGTCTTTACATTGGAAGGCGTCCTGGTCTGTATCGACCGGCTGCCCTACGGCGACTTTATTGAAATCGAAGGGTCACCGGCACGAATCCGCGAAACCGCCCGCGGGCTCGAATTCCCGTGGAAGCGACGTATCCTTGCCAACTACTTGCAAATATTTGAAAAAATTCGGA
>JASJCV010000052.1 GCA_030065275.1 Desulfobacterales bacterium
GAGGCACTTGGCGTCCAGACCGTCGTGCGGACAAAGCCGTGAGCGGGCATGGCGTTGTTCGACGGGTGATCGGCAAACCACGGCCAACACACCGGGATGCCGCCGCGAATGGCGCTCCCCGTCTCGAAGCGGGCCTCCCGGCTGAGCCACAGCACCGGCGGGTGGTGGCGCGGTCGAAAAGAAAGGACATGGCCCCCGTGCAGGGCGATCGTCGCCTCCCCGCCAGGATGCCTGATTTCGGCGATTGTCAATCCCCCGGGACCTTCTCGGAAAAACAGGCGATCGCGAATCGCGAATTGCCGATTCAGTGCGTCCAAATCACTCGGTCTCATTCGATTGCTCCAGGCTTGGCAGATAAAAGGCCGTTGACGGCGGAACCATGTTCAGATACCCCGCGCCGCGATGCCTGGGCCGCGAAGCGGGGATGACCCCGACCCATCCGCCGCGGGCGTCGCCGGCACGCGATTCTAATCGCGGTCCCGGTCGATACGAAATGTGGCCACAAAGGGAAGGTGATCGGAAACCTCGTCCCTATAGCTCTCGCGCCCGCTGTCCCGGCACGCCTGGATAAAATTGAAGCTGACCTTGGCCTGCGCGTCCCGGATCCGTTGGTTTCTATTCATGGCTTGATATCCACAGGACGGCGTATATCGCGCCGTCAGGCCCTGGCCGCGGGTGCTCTTCAGAAACGCGCGCAATCAATGACCAGTTTCCCGCGGACCCGTCCCGACTGGCTGTAGTCATGGGCATCGCGGATCGTTCCGGGCGTGTAGGTGCGATCGATGAGCGTCCGAAGCCGGCCCGCATCGATCATCTGGCGGATCAGCTCAAGATCCGCACCCGACGGTTTCACCATGGCGAAATCATTTTTCTGGCGGCTGCCGATGAAGCGGGCAACCGGAGCGATCATTTTCGAACAGACGCCGCCGGCACTGGGCAGGTTGGAAATGAACATCCCCGAAGGTTTCAACTGCGCGCGGCAACGTGCGAACGAGGACGTCGCCGCCGCATCGTAGACGATGTCAAACGTGCGGTCGAGATCCGTGATGCGTTCTTGGCGATAGTCGATCAAATGGTCGGCCCCGAGGTCGGCCACCAGTTGGTGATTGCCGGCGCTGCAGACCGCCGTGACCGCGCCGCCCAGCGCTTTGGCGATCTGGACGGCGAAAATCCCGGTGCCGCCCGAAGCGCCGTTGATCAGAACGTCATGGCCGGGTTTGATTTGGGCCTTGTGGACCAGCGCCTGATAGGCGGTCAGGGCCGCCAGGGGCACCGAGGCGGCTTGGGCATGGGACATGGACTGCGGTTTGGGCGCCAGGGTGTCCTCACGCGTCACAGCCATTTCAGCGTAGGCGCCGCTGCGGGCAAATCCCTTCCATGAAGCTCGGGGGAAGCCATCCAGCATGCCGAAGACCGCGTCGCCCGGCTTGAAGCGGGTCACGTCACGACCGACAGCGGCGATGGTCCCCGAGGCATCGTGCCCCAAAACGATGGGGAAAGACGCCCCCAGCAGAAGCTTGAGTTGGCCTTTCCGGATTTTCCAATCCAGGGGATTGACGCCGGCGGCGTGAACGTTGATCAATACCTGATTGGCGGCGGGCGACGGCCGCGGGTGGTCGGAAACCAGCTCCAGGACGTCCGACCCGCCAAAACGATTGATGACGACGGCTTTCATTGGTTCAGCAGTGTCCACCGGTCGGTTGTTTGAATGGGGCGTCAAACCAAGACGATTTGGGGCATTGCGGCTCGCCGCCCTTCATCCGCCCGCGCGTGCGCGCCGGAAATCGGACCCGATCGCCAAGCGCTCATGCGGGCCCCGGCATAAGACCGAATCGACCGGGGACACGGCGCGACGGCTTTTCCCTGTGCTTGTCCGAATTGATCGCGGTGTCAGGGTTCCGGAACGGGCGGCAGTTCCGCCTGCCACGGTTTCCATACCGGAGGCGAAGCCGGGTCCAGTTCCTGAAAACCGTTTTCGCGAACCTGCAGCAGGGGCAGGGCCTGAATGGAGTCGCCGTTGCCCTCGAAGCGCATGACGCCGGTAACGGCGTCTTGGGTCTCCAGACTCAGCAGCTGATGACGGATGCCGGCCCGCAGCCAGGCATCGGGGTGCAGGACGGTGGTGAACATCACCCGGGCGGCATCGTAGGCGGTGGCCTCGATGAATCCGGGCTTGCGGCCGTATATCGACTCGAAACGGGACACGAAGGACCGGACGGCCGGGTCCTGGCTGTCCGGAAAGAAACCGGTGGTCATGATGGCGCCCTGTACGAACTCGCCGGCCGTCTCGAGGAGTTTGGTTGAATACCAGAGGTTGGTGCCCAGCAGCGTGGTGTTGACCACGTCGTGGTAGGCCAGTTGCGGAACGACCAAGCCCAGCATCTGGGGCGCATCCGGAATGAAGATGGCCTCGAAATCCACCACCGGTTTGAACGCGTCGTCCTCGGGATCTCTCCTCCGGCGGGTGCGCACCGTTTCCGGCGCTTCCTCCTCCGGATCCGGCGGGGTGTAGCCCGGGATGGCTTCCAGCGGACCCAGCAGGTCGAGCCCGCGGCGCTGCGGCTTCAATTCCTCGGGTATGGCGTAATGGCGACCCACGAGTTTCTTGACGGCGGCGGCAAAATCCGTTTGCTGGGGGTCATAGCCCTCCAACGCCACCACCCGTCCTCCTTCGCGGTAGACGGCGTCCCAGAAAAGATCGCGGAAATCCCGTCCATACTTCTCCTCCGGGTAGAGAATCGCAAAACGCCGGTAGTTGAGCGTCCGCGCCGCGTAGGCCGCCAGGGCGTTGGCCTGCATGCGGGATGTGATGAAATAGCGGAACACATAGTCCCCGATGTCGGTCAGGCCCTCGCGCTGCGAGAGCACCACGATGGGAATCCGGGACTCCTGGGCGACTTCGGCCGCGCTCTCGGCCGAGGCGATGGGACCGATCACCCCGGCCACCCGGGCCTCGGCGAGCGCCGCCATGGCTGCGGCCGCCTCCCGGGGGTCCGAGGCCGTGTCGCGTACGACCAGACGCACCGGCAGCCCGGCCTGAATGGCCTGCAAATCATGAAAGGCCATCTGAATCCCGTCCAGCGCCCGCGTGCCAAAGGGCGCGTAAGGGCCCGATAGCGGCAGCAGGCAGCCGATGGTGTAACGGTCAAAGGCGATCTTGTCGGCCAGTTGCTCGATCAGTTCTTCGGCCAGAGAGGCATTGGGATGCGTCCCGAAACGCTCTTGAAAGCGGATCAAAAGCCAGACGGCATCGTCATAGGCGCCCTCGCCGGCCTTGTTCAGGGCCAGTTGGAAGAAAAGGTATCCGGCCGCTGGGCTTTCGGTGATCTGCCCCAGCAGCAGCTCGATTTCTTCGTCTTGCAGAAACGAGGCGGCATTGGCCATTTTATCCGTCAGGGCGGGGCGCTCCGACGCGGATGCCAGCGGATAGGCCAGGGCATAGTAATAAAAGCTCTCCGACCAGGACTGCAGCGCCGCCTGGGCATCGGCCACGATCGTGTATAGCCGGTAGAGCAGCGAAGGATCCGTGACCGTGGCCGCCAGTGCCGGATAGCGGGTCCGAATCTCCTGATACCGTCCCAGGCGGTAGAGCACCGCCAGCATCTCCACCCCGGCTTCAGCGGCGGCTTCGGACTCCGGATAATCCGCCAGCAACTGCGCGAAACTCTCCAAGGCGGCTTCGTCATCCTTCAGGAGAATATGGATGCGCCCGCTGTTTAGCATCGCCAGGGGCACACGGGGGCTGTCCGGGAAATTCTGGATCAATACCTGGTAATAGTTGAGGGCCGTGTGCAGGGCGCCCTGCATGTAGGCCTGCTGGGCCGTGGCATAGACGCTTTCGGCCGTGGTGGCTTCGATGGCTTCCGGCACACGCGCCGGCCGCGGCGCACAGGCGCTGAGGAGCAGGGCCAAAATCAATCCCGCTGCCGGCAGCCGGCCGGGGCGTCGTAAACCTTTCGTCAGGGTCGGTTGGTTTCGCATAATCGGATTGTGATGAATTTCTGAATGTTTGGGCGGTATCCCCCGGCCCCGCAAGACGAACGCCCCGTCGGGACCGGGCACTGGACTTTCCGTACCCATATCACGAAGGCGTCCCGGGGCCAAACCAGCACATCGCGCCGCGGCCTTTCGCGCGGGCGTGACCGGAGCCTCAAGGCATCTTGAAGCCTCTAAATGGGTCCGGCTCCTCCACGTTGTCGGGTGCGGCGTAGTTGGTCTCGAAATCCACCGCGCGGACATCTTCGCAAATATCGCGGACATGCGCGATCACCTTCTGGTGTTCGGGGTGCACCTGGTAACGCTGCATGGCGGCCAGGTTGGCAAATCCCGACACCAGGGCAAAATCGTAGGAGCGGTCCGAACGCACCACATCCCGCCCGAACTCATAGAGCTGGATTTCGATAATCTGGTTCGGCAGGGCCTCGAGCATCGTTTCGAGCGCGGCAATCTGCTCATCGTCGGTATCGGGTTTGAACTTGAACAACACAATGTGGTGCAGCATGCGTGCGCCTCCCTTCCCGGACGGGCTTCAGACGTCCGGCGCTGTTCTTTTTTGATGCCAGCGGCGGCCGGCCATGATCGCCGCCGCCAGGGCCAGGCCCCAGACGAGGCTGTTGCCGGCGATGGGCACATAAATCCACTGGCCCGGAAACCAGTGCCGGGGATAAAGGGCCAGCCCCATGATAGGAAAGTACAGGACTTTGGTCAGAAAGGCCAAAACCCCAACCACAAAGCCGATGCCGGCCTCTCCGGCTTTGAGCGTGGCAGGGACGATCAGCAGGCAGGCCAGAAAATGCAGGGCCGCCCATTTCAGGGCCGCGGCCATAAACCGGAAGGTCGTCATGGCACCTCCCCCGGCGCCGCGGCCGACCAAGGGCGCTCGCACAGTCGGCATTGAGGCTGTCCCGCCGGACGACCCGCAAAGGGGGTCCCAGCGGGCGGATCCTCCCTGCAGCCATCATCGATCGTGCAGATACTCGCGGCAACCATTGGCGTCCCTGACGGTAAAATCGATTGACGTCGACTTGAACTCCGGAGTTTTAATCGGGCCTCGGCGCCAATGTCAAACAAATCCTGCCGAGCGCGCAACGGGCCTTGCGGCCCGCCGAGACCGACAGGGGCCGCCCGCCTGAGAGCAGGATCTTGACGATGACCGGCGTCGGCAGTAAATTGGTTTCAACATTTCACAATCAAGTCCAGCGCAGGTATGAATTATACTTGATGCCTTCTTGTTTTCCCGGTGGTGTGCCGAAGCATGCCAAATGCGGATTCACTGGCCGTGATTGCCCGGATACGATCCCAATTCGGATGCGGCGTTCACCCGGAAATAAACATCCAATCCTGGTTTTGAGAATGAAAAGCCGATCGCCGGCGCCATCGCTGAAGCGTTGATCAACCGGAGCATTCGAATGGATATCGCTAAGCCTGCCAACGATTTGGACATCGCCGTCATCGGCGGAGGGGTTGCCGGCATAACGGCCGCCTACATTCTGCAGCAACACCACCGGGTGAGCCTCTACGAACGCAACGATTACCTCGGCGGCCACACCCACACCGTGGTCATTCCCGACGGACCCGATGCGGGAACCCCGGTGGATACGGGTTTCATCGTCCTCAACGATCGGACCTACCCGCTCTTCAACCGGCTGCTCGGCCGACTCGAGGTAACGATTCGCCCCAGCGATATGTCTTTCAGCTACTACAGCGCCGTTACCGGCTTCCAGTACGCCAGCCGCAACCTCAACGCCCTGTTTGCCCAGCGCCGCAACCTGGTCAGCCCGATCCATCTCTACATGCTGACCGAGATTCTGCGATTCAACCACGCCGCCCGACGGAGCCTGCAGCGCCAGGCTTTGGGGGGGCTGACCCTCGGGGACTTCCTGCGCCAGATGCGAATGAGCCGGGCCTTCCGCACCCGTTACATCCTGCCCATGGCCGCGGCCATCTGGTCCTCCCCCGACGACGATGTCATGGATTTCCCCATGGCGACGTTTGCACGTTTTTTTGAAAACCACGGATTGCTTAGCGTGCGGGACATGCCCCAGTGGTACTACGTGTACGGCGGCAGCCACACTTATGTCCAGGCCTTTGGCCGCCGTTTCGAGGGCCGGGTACTTACGCAAACCCCTGTTCGCGGCCTGAAGCGCGACGACAACGGAATCGATCTGCGCCTGGCGGACGGCAGCACCCGACGCCACGACATCGCCGTCGTCGCCCTCCATGCCGACGAAGCCTTCGGGATGCTGGAAGATCCGACCCCGGACGAAAAGCGCCTGCTGGGCCCCTGGCGCTACAGCCGCAACCAGGTCTTCCTGCACACGGACAGCGAATGGATGCCGCCCCTGCAAAGGGCCTGGGCGTCCTGGAACTACTACCGCGCCCCGGGAGACAGCCGCCGCACCCCCATTACGCTGACATATGATATGAACCGTCTGCAGGACTTGCGTACCCGGCGGCCTTACTTCGTGACCCTCAATCCGCCCCGCCCGATCGCCGCGCGCAAAACGGTGGCCACGTTCACTTACCACCACCCCATGTACACCTTCGCCAGTCTCGAGACCCAGGCCGAGCTGCCGCGCCTCAACGGCCGCCGCCGGACGTTCTACTGCGGCAGCTACCACGGCTACGGGTTCCACGAAGACGCCGTGCACGCCGCCGTGCAGGCGTCCGCGTCGCTCGGAGGACGTCTATGAATACTTCGGTTCTCTACAACGGGTTTGTCGAGCACGAGCGGTTTATCCCAACCCCGCATCGGCTCCTTTACCGTCTCTACGTCTATGCCTTCGACCTGGACGAACTTGCCGGTCTGGATCGCCGTCTGCCCCTTTTCGGCTACAACCGCCTGCGCCCGGTCAGCCTTTTCGATCGCGACTACCTTTCGGCCGGCTCGCAGACCATCCGCGAGAAACTGCTGCAACAGCTGGCCACCCATGTCGACACCCGCCGCGTGGCCCGCATCGTGGTGGTGACATCGCCGCGCTTCTTCAACTACATCTTCAACCCGGTAAGCTTTTACTACTGCTTCGACGCGGCGGATAGCCTGGTCGGGGCCGCGGCCGAAGTCAACAACACGTTCGGCGAAAAACACGTCTACGCCCTGCCGGTGCAAAACGGCAACACCGCTTTCTTTCCGGCCCGGTTCCAGGCCGAAAAGCACTTCCATGTGTCACCCTTCAACACCGTGGAGGGCACCTATCATTTCCACCTGGCCGACATTCGCCAGGAGCTGGACGTGCGCATCGCCCTGCATCGTGAAGGCCGAAAAATCATGCAGGCCCGCCTGTGGGGGCGGCCGATTCCCCTGACCCCCTGGCAGCATTTGCGAACCATTCTGACGCACCCGCTCCTGCCCCATCTGACCATCCCCCGGATTTACTGGGAAGCATTCAAACTGCGGTTCGGGCGCAATCTGGCCTATCACGACAAGCCCGTGCCCGTCAGCCCGATGACCCTGCGGCGCAACCCGGCCACCCCGCTGCAGCGCCGCTGCCGGCGCTTCGTGGAAACGGCCCTGGCGCACACGCAACACGGCCGGCTGGCGCTCGGAGGTTCCACGGGTGGAGAGAAGGTCTACACGGGTCGCCAGGAAGGCCCGGCCGCCGTCATCGCGGTGCGCGACGACCGCTTCTTTTCGCGTGTGGTGCTCGGCGGCGACATCGGCTTCGGCGAGGCCTACATGCACGGCGAGTGGGACAGCCCGGATCCGGTGAGCGTGGTCCGCTTTTTTCTTCGCAATCGCCAGGCTTTTGCTGACGGACGCTCACACGTCAACTGGCTGGCGCGCGCCCTGGCTCGCGGCCTGGAACTTTCGCGCCGCAACACGATCTGGGGCAGCCGGCGCAACATCCGCCGGCACTACGATCTTTCCAACGACTTCTTCGGCCTGTTTCTGGACAAGAGCATGTCGTATTCAAGCGCCATCTATCAGAGCGCCGACGAAAGCATCGAAACGGCCCAGCAACGCAAGTACGACACGATCATCCGCAAGGCCCGCCTCGGCCCTGAGGATCACCTGCTCGAAATCGGCTGCGGCTGGGGTGGTTTTGCCATTGCGGCCGCACGCCGGACGGGCTGTCGGGTGACCGGCATCACGGTTTCTCGCGAGCAGTGGCAACTGGCCCGGGATCGGGTCGCGGCCGCCGGGCTGAGCAACCGCATTCGAATCGCCCTGACCGACTACCGCCAGGTCCAGGGACGCTTCGACAAGATCGTCTCCATCGAAATGCTGGAGGCGGTCGGCCACGCCTTCTATCCGCTCTTCTTCCAGCGTCTGGACGAGCTGCTCGCCCCCGAGGGCATCGCCGTCATCCAGACCATCAGCATTCCCGACCAGCACTACGAAAACTACCGTCGGGAAAGCGATTGGATCCGCAAACACATCTTTCCCGGCGGCCTGCTGCCATCATTGAACGTCCTGACGACGACGATGACCGCCCACACCCGCCTCATGGTCGAGCACCTCGAAAACATCGGCGATCATTACGCCCTGACCCTGGCCGCCTGGCGCCGACGCTTCGAGGCCAATCGCGACGCGGTGAGCGCCCTGGGTTTCGACCGGGTCTTTCGCCGCAAATGGCGCTACTATCTGGCAAGCTGCGAGGCCGCCTTCCGGGAGCGCGTCATCGGGGATCTTCAGCTGGTTCTCACGCGCAGCGGCAACAGTGGCCTGTGGTCCGACGGGTGGTAACGGGTAAACCAGCGTGGGGGATGATTTTAACGGCGTGGCCGCCGGGCGGTTCGGCCCGTGCGGCGACAGCGGCGCTACCTGCCGACGCCGGGGAGATCTTCAAAGATAGGGCGCCACAAGCCGCTCGACGGCCTGAAGGAACAACCGTCGTTCCACCGCCGTCGCACGCGTGCCGGGCAGGGTGTGGGTGGTGCGGGGCGTGCGATCCAGCCAAAAGAGACCCTGAGTGCGCCCGGCCACGGGCGACGCCGCCAGCCAGGTGATCGTATCCGCCCCTTCGTCCGGGGTTCGCAGCAGCGGCCGCACCAGGCGATAAAACCCAGGCAGGGAAGACTGCAAGCCGGGCGTGTCCACCCATCCCGGATGCATGGCGTGGACGCTCACGTTATGCTCCCTCAATTCCGCCGCCCAGACCTCGCTCAGGATGACCAGCCCCCGCTTGGCGCGGGCATAGGCCGTGGGGCCGTCGTATACGCCGCGGTTGTAGTTCAAATCGGCGGGGTGGATCTTCTGGGTATACATGCCGCCGGAGGACACATTGATGATCCGCGCACCGCGCGCTGCCTGTAGCGTGGGCAGCAAAAGGCGGGTGAGCAGGTAGGGACTCAGCAGGTCGGTGGCCAGGGTACGCTCGAATCCTTCAGGCGTTTCCTCTCGTCGGTCGAACAGTGCGCCGGCATTGTTGATCAGAATATGGATCGGCCCACTGCGTCGCCGCAGGCGCTGCGCCAGATCACGAACCGCCGCCAGACGGCTCAGGTCGGCAATTTCGAAATCGACCGTTGCCGCAGGCGATTGCTTGCGGAGATCACGAACGACAGCGGCTGTTTTTTCCGGATCACGCCCCACCAGGGTGAGGTCGCCCCCCAGGGCCAGGAACTGATGGGCGGCCGCCCGACCGATGCCCGAGGTCCCGCCGGTCAAAAGAATGCGGCGCCCCGCCAGCGGGCGGGGCGCCAGGGGCCAGCGCCGGCGGGCCAGGCGATAGCCCAGACGGGTAAAGCCTGCCAGCCCGGGAAGCACGAGCCGGTCGGCAAGCACCGTGAGCGCAGTCGGCTTGGGAAGCCGGCCGTCGTCACCTCCCAGGATTGTCCGCAGGCAGCGCATGGCCCGGCGGGCGTTAGCGCGCATCAAAAATGCTACCCGACCTTCCAGGCGGCTTCCGGCAGGGGTGTCGAAGGCAATGCCGACCGTGTAGACAAGCCTGAAACCTTTGGGTGCCGGCTCGATTTCAATGACGTCCAGGGCCTTGAAGGAGGCGCCCCGGCCGAAGAAAACGAGGCGCTTGGGCGGATCCATCGCGACCAGGTGGTAGGTCATGGATACGCAGCGCAACCCGATTTGCATCTTGAGTCCGAACCGCATCCCGCGGCGAAAGGGCCCGTCGTCCAGTGCTCGGGCCGCCAAAACCGTCGGGTCCCATGCTTGAACATTGGTAAAATCCGCCAGGTAATCGTAGACCTCTTGGGGACGACAGCGCCCGGTGATTGTCTCAACGATGTGGATCAAAAAAAATCCCCAAAATAAGATAGTAAATACCTATTATACAGCCCCCGATAAGCACCATCGGATGACGCTTGCCAACGAATCCGTAAGCCTTATTGTCATTGTTACGATAAGGAGGATACGATCATGAAACAACCATGGATTTCGACAACAAGCATTATTTTAGTAATCATGTTTTCCCCGTTATCGTGGGCTTCAGCGACAATCGATGTCGCCGGATTCGAGTTCGAAAGCGTCCATCAATCCGTCGAAGGTGAACTTCCCGCGCGCGGTCAGGGACTGCTGCGGTACATGATATTCATCAAAGCCTACGCCGGCGTCCTATATTTGCCGGCCGATGTCGAGAGCGTTCGGGTTCTCGAATCTGTGCCGCGGCGGCTCGAGCTGGCCTATTTTCACGCCATTGCGGCAGAAGACTTTGCCAAAGCGACAACCGCCAAAATGGAAGAAAATGTAGCCCCCGAACAGATGGCGTCCCTGGCGTCAAGACTTGATGAATTCAATGCGCTTTACCGCAACGTACAGCCGGGGGATCGCTATGCACTGACTTTTATTCCCGGTCAGGGTACCGAGCTGTCCCTCAATGGTCAGCCGCTGGGCACCATCACCGGTGATGACTTTGCCGCCGCCGTATTTGCCATCTGGTTGGGACCGCAACCCATCGACCGCGGATTCAAAAAGGATCTCCTGGGGGCGACATGACCCCGTCAACCACAACCTGGGCACAGCGTATCGCCTACGGGCTGCCGGCCTTTGCGCTGGCTGTGGTCGGCATTCCCGTTTACGTTTACCTGCCCAAGTTCTACAGCGACGTGATCGGTGTGGATATCGCTCTGATGGGCGGCATTTTGCTGGCGGTCCGGCTCTTCGACGCCGTATCCGATCCGGTCATCGGTCTGGTGTCCGACCGCACCACGAGCCGCTTCGGCCGGCGCCGGCCCTATATTGCGATCGGCGGAGTGGGTGTCGCCCTGGCGATGATTTTCCTTTTCACGCCACCGCGCGAAACGTCCGTTAACCCCACCGTGTGGTTCGCCTTCTGGATTTTCACCCTCTTTGTCTTCTGGACTCTGGTGACCGTTCCCTACGAATCTCTGGGCCCGGAGATAAGCCACGACTACACCGACCGCACCACCCTTTTCGCGGTCAGGGATGGACTGCTGATCGCAGGCACCCTGGCGGCCGCCGCCGCGCCGGCGCTGGTGGCCGCCCTATGGCAGACGCCGCCCTCGCCAGAGGGCGAGCGCCGGAAGTTTTTCCTGATCGGGATGATTTACGCCCCGATCCTTATTGGCACCTGCCTGTGGTGCGTCTACCGCATACGGGAACAATCGGGGCTCTTGGCGGGCGAGCCGCCCGGCGCCGGCGGTCGGTGGCGCGCGGTCTGGCAGAACCGACCGTTCATGCTCCTCTTGACGGCCTACACCATCAGTGCCATTGGAAGCAATCTGCCCGCAACACTCATTCTTTACTATGTGCAGTATGTGCTCCAGTCGTCGAAGGCGGATCTGTTCCTCATTCTCTACCTGACCACCGGGGTCGTCTTCCTTCCGGCCTGGATAGCGATCGCCCGCCGTGTCGGCAAAAAAAATGCCTGGTTAGCCGCAATGACGATCAATACCGGTATCTTTCTGGGCGTATTTTTTCTGGGCCCGGGCGACGAAATGCTTTACGGGATTTTAGTGTTCGGATCGGGATTGGGCTTCGGCGCCTCACTGGCGCTCCCTTCGGCCATCCAGGCCGATGTCATCGATTACGACGAACTGTTGACCGGCATGCGGCGGGAAGGGCGCTACATCGGCCTGTGGTCGATCGCCAAAAAAATGGCCGCCGCCGCCGGCGTCGGCATCGGACTGGCCGTGTTGGGCGCTGCCGGCTATGCGCCCAATGCCGAACAGCCCGCCGAGGTCGTGATGACCCTGAGGGTCCTCTACGCCCTGGTTCCCTGTCTCTGCAATATTGCCGCCATACTCATCATATGGCGCTATCCGCTCAACGCTCGCGCTCACCGTGACATTCGCGCCGCCATTCAGTCCCGCCGCGAGAAAAATGCCCCCTTGGTCGATCCCTTACGTCCCGGGCACCAGATCGTCGCCTGACGGTCCGACTAACGGAAGGGGGCCTGAACCCCATCGCCGGATACGGCCCGAGCGACGCGTCCTGCGTCTTCGACCTTGCCAGGGTTGCACCCCGAAGCGTCATATAGTAAGAGGCAAAATGTTCATTAGATTGAACCAAGCCGGTTGAACTCCGGTGCCGTCCGAACACGCAACCATCCAGACAAAAATCTAAAAAGCAGGCAATGGTGGCCGTTGGGTTAACCGCTGATGGCCTTTGGCTGCCGCTATCGTACGGGAAGCGACCTCGATGAATGATAAATTGCGCATCGCCAAAATTGTTGCCTTGATATTGACGTTATTGCTGGCGGCCGCCTTTCTGCACTACCACCTGCCGCGTACCGCTGTGGTCACCATCCAGGGGACCGACGTCAAGCGGATGGACGCCAGTGGAAGTCTGGCCAAAAACCCCAATACGGCCGGCACCCGGGACGTGCGTTTCATCAACACCGTCAGAGAGAACAACCGGGTACTGGTCCTGCGCAATGAGGATACCGGCTGGGGCTGGCCGCCCTATTTCAAATTCGACAGCGCCGACCTGGTGGCCGAGGCCCAGGCCTTTGCCAACGAGAATCCTCCGCCGACCGTTCTGATCACCTATTACGGCTGGCGCATCCAAATCTTGTCGCTTTATCCCAATATTGTCCGCATGCGGGCCGTGCCACCGGATTACGCCCACTTTCCCTGGTTCAACATCATTTTTGTGTTGCTGCTGATTACCGGGTTAATCTATACAAAAATCAAAGCGCAGCGGATAGTAAAGCGCATCCGCGAACGCTTCTCCCCGTCCCAGCCACCGCCGTCAGAGGCCGGTGCCGATGCCCCGACAAAGGACCAATAAATGTGGCGATCCATTTTGACCCACCGGCATGAAACATATCCTTCGGGAGACAAGAGCATGCGATATTTTTGTGGAATCCTCATAACGCTCATCCTGGCCGCGGCGACCCCCTTGCAGGCTTCCGACATGGAGGCCTACGACTATCCCTTCGTGAATCCGCTGGAGGCCACCGTCGTTGGCACGCCTACCGTTTATCGTGCGGATATCCCCAGGAGAGACCCGATCCGGGAGCACAGCCTGACCATTTTCGAGGACCGCGAAGTTCCCAAGGTCTTCTGGTACAGCAGTCGGCTGCAGTTTTCCCTAGCCGCCCAGCGGGGCAAAGCTCCTCTGATTTTCGTCATCGCCGGCACGGGCGGCAGTTACAAGTCTCCCAAGGTTGTGAACATGCAAAGGGCCTTTCACCAGGCCGGCTTCCATTCGATTGCGATTTCGTCGCCGACCCATATGAATTTTATCATCAACGCCTCGAGCACGTCGGTACCCGGCCGCATCGAGGAGGACGCCGAGGATATTTACCGGGTGATGGAGAAAGCCTACCAGAGCGTGTCCTCCCGGGTGAGCGTATCGGAATTCTATCTCACGGGCTACAGTCTGGGAGGATCGCAATCGGCGTTTCTGGCCAAATTGGATGAAACCCGCCAGACCTTCAATTTCAAAAAGGTCCTGATCATCAACCCTTCGGTCAGCCTCTACAATTCGGTGCGAATTCTCGACCAGATGCTGGCCGACACGGTGGGGACGGAACCCGGGGCCTTCAACAGTTATCTGGGACGGGTGGTGCGCTCTTTTCTCACGGCTTACGACCGCAGCGAACCCCTCGATTTCAACGAGGACTTTCTCTATCAGATTTACAAGAAACGGGTCCCCACCGAGGCCAAGCTTGCAGCGCTGATCGGTTTTTCCTTCCGGATTTCATCCAGTAACATGGCCTTCACCTCCGACGTCATGAGCCGCTTTGGGCTGGTGGTCCCTTCGGATCAGGTACTGCGCACGACGGATTCGACGACCCCCTATTTCGAGCAGCTCCTGCGCACCAGCTTCATGGACTACTTCGACGAGTTCTTCTATCCCTATCATCAGGCCCGCAACCCTTCCCTGACCCGCGATCGACTGATCGACGAATTAAGCCTCAAAAGCATCGAGACCTATTTGAGGGGTGCCGAAAAAATCGCCATGACGACCAACGACGACGATATCATCCTGGCGCCGGGCGAGGTCGACTGGCTGCGCGAAGTCTTCGGTTCACGAGCCAAGATCTGGCCCACGGGCGGGCATTGCGGCAACATGGAGCACAAAGACTTTGTGGCCTACATGGTGAATTATTTCAAAAAGTAAAGGAAGCGCCCCATGACATCGCAACTGGCCTTCAAATCGATACGCAAAGTGATTCCTGTGCTGGGCTTGGTTCTGCTGATGTTGACGATTTACGCCCTGCCCCTGGCCGCCCAGAAGGCGCCGGACCAGCGCAAACTCACCGACCCGAGCGCCGCCGGGTTCGAGCCCGCCATGGACGTGTACGACCCCTGGGAAGGCTGGAACCGGGGCGTCTACAAGTTCAACTACGGTTTTGACAAGTTCGTTTTCCTGCCACTGGTAAGAGGATATCAATTCATCGTGCCCGAAACGGGCCGCAAGGGCGTCACCAATTTTTTCAGCAACCTTTCCGAGGTTCAGAACTTCGCCAACAACCTTATGCAGGGTAAAATCGAGGGCTGCGTCAACTCGGTGTTCCGCTTCGCGTTCAATTCCACCCTGGGGCTGGGCGGTCTCATGGACCCGGCCACCGATATGGGTTTTCCGGAATGGAAAGAAGATTTCGGCCAGACCATGGGTGTCTGGGGGGTGGGGCCCGGCCCCTACATGGTGCTGCCGGTTTTAGGGCCGTCGAGCCTTCGCGATGCCGGCGGACTGGCCGTGGACGCTGTGGTCAATTCGCTCTGGCGGGATTTTCTCATCAACGAGGGCACGGACTGGAGCACGAGCACTGAGGACAAAGTCAAATGGAGCCTGACGGGGCTGCAGATTCTCAACACGCGCAGCAACGTCGCCTTCCGTTACTATGGAACCGGCTCGCCGTTCGAATATGAACTCATCAAATTCCTCTACCTCAAAAACAGGCAGATTCTGGTGGAACAATAGCGCCACCATAAAAACAAGCCCTTAGCAAATATCATCGCCCCGGTCGCGTAATACCCGACCGGGGCGTTGGTTTTTTTCCCGCACGACCCGCCGAAACAACCAGGGTCCCGCCGCGTTGCGCAACGATCTGCAGATGCCGCTCAAATCCGCGTAACCACCCGCATTGCTTATACGGTTTTAACACACCGCCGTTATGGTTCGAATGAGGGCCGACACTTTCGACCGGACGCCTTGGGGAGGTTCGCTCAGTGTCGTCTCCTCCCGCCTTGCCCATGGTTGCCGCCGGCCGCGATCGATCGGTGTGCGATGCAGTCTCCCGCGGCAGGGAGGGGGTAAAGGCCGGAGCGATCCTCGTTTGCGAGTTTTATTATGGCGGCATTCAAAAAAATGAGGCAATCCCGCTGGTATCAGCGGTTCATCAAACTGCAGGCATCGCCGCACGCGATCGCCGGCGGCATGGCGCTGGGCGTGTTTATCGGCATGAGCCCCTTTTTCGGGCTGCACATCATCACCGCCGTGGGGCTGGCAGCGCTTTTCAAGTGGAGTAAAATCAGTGCGCTGATCGGCGTACAGATCACCAACGCCCTCACGGCACCCCTTATCTACCCCATCAATTACTGGATTGGATCGAAGCTGGCCGGATTCTCCGGTGAACCCGCTTGGCCGTCCGAGTTCAGCTTCACCGAATTCATGCAGATCCTGCGTCAGTCCAACCAGATCATATTGGACTTGGTCGTCGGCGGAAGCGTACTGGGTCTGCCGCTGGCGCTCTTGGGCTATGTGGCCACACTTCGGCTGGTGCACGCCTACCGCCGGAAGCATTTGCCCCGGGCGTCAGACGAACGCGGCCGACCCGATGAAGGAAGAACCGGTGGCACGGGTCGGCGAAGCATCGACACGCCCAGCAGTTGACGCGCCTCCTCCGGTGTGGCCACATCCCCTCCCATGGCTTTGACCAGGCGCATGACCTGGGCGACCAGGTCGGCATTCGTGCGGGCCGCCTGTCCGGGGGCTTGCCAGACGCTGTCCTCGAAGCCCACACGCACGGCGCTGGCCCCCATACCGATGGCGGCCGCCAGAAGCGACAAGTCGGTCCTACCGTCGTGGGCCACGCTCCAGCGCATGCCGTCCGGCAGAAGCGATGTGATGAAAAGGATGCTGCGGGGATCGGCGGGCAGAGCCCAGTGGGCTCCCAAGGGCAGATTGGCGTAGCAGGGCGGCTGGAGCACGCCTTCGTCCATCAACTGCCGGGCGGCGGAAAGCATGCCCGACTCGAATATCTCCAGTTCGGGCACGACCCGTGTGTCTGCCATTCGCCCGGCCCAGTAGCGGATATCCGGCATGCGGTTGATGTAGACCGCTTCGCCGAAATTGACCGACCCCATGTTGAGTGAGGCCACCTCCACCCGCGGATCCTCCAGAGCCACGCAGCGCGCTTCCAAACTCAACGTGCCGAGTCCGCCGGTGGAGCCCTGAATGACAATGTCGCTGGAGGCCCGGATACAGTCCAGGGTGCGTGCGAAAACGGCTGTATCGCCAGTTGCTTCGCCGGCCTCGTCCCGCACATGGAGATGTACCATGGCCGCGCCGGCCCGGGCACAGGCCACGACTTCCGCAGCCACCGCTTCGGCGGATACCGGGTTGACGCTCGGCGGGGCGATGTTCGCCCCCACCGGCGCCACGACGATGATGATCTTCTCCTGCATCATTCGGTTGATTCCTTTTTATTAAGATGAGGCTTCTCACGCAAAGCCGAAGATCTCAAGCCGCCCCTTCAAGAGGATATCAATTTGTGGAGCTTTCGATTTTTGCCTTTGTCCCGCGCCGAGCATCGGTGGTGCGCTTGGAAAAAGGCGCACCGGCCTGTCTGAGCGAAGCGAGTTCCGGTGCGCCCCAAGCGCACCGCCGACGCGCAGGGTTAAGCGGGGCACGGGCGTCTTCTTTTGGTTCGTTTTCTTCCACGTGGAAGAAAATGAACAATCCAATTTAGCATAGCCTCGGATCGGCAGATACCCTTGGAATCCTTCACCCGAGGTTGAGGGTTTAGACCAAACCTTAATATCAAGGTAGTGGTCCGCACCGATACCTTTTCTGGAGGGAAGCTGACTTACAGCACCGATTCCATCCAGGCCGCATATTCCTTGATTCCCGTCTCCACATCATACCGCGGTTCGTAGCCCAGATCGCTCCGGGCCCGAGTGATGTCGAGCGCCTCGCAACGCTGCATGAGCAAGCCCGCCCCCATCTCCACCGTGACGTCGAAGCACGAATGCCGCTGTGCCAGCTCAGCCACCCGACCGACACGCGTGGCGACGCCCGTGGCGATATTGTAGACGCTGTGGTCCGCCTGGTCGGCCAGATAAATCAGCGCCGTACCACGGCCGGCGTCCTCGATGTAGACGAAATCCAGCTTCTGGTCGGCCCCCTTGTCCATCCGCAAATCCTCTAATCCTTCCAGGGCGCCAAAGGCCAGGCGGTAGAGCCGGATGAACCGGGAGGGCCGCTTGCCCGGGCCGTAACAGAAGTAGACCCGGCTGATGCGAAAATCGAACCCGAAGGCGGCCGCGTACTGCTGCCCCAGAAATTCGCACGAAGCCTTGGTGGCGCCGTACAGATCGGACGGACTGACGGGATAGGTATCCTCCACCGCATGACCGGTGGCCGCGCCGTAAACCGCGCCGGTGCTGGTGTAGACCACTTTGGGAATCCCGAACTGGCGGGCGATTTCAAGAATGTTCTGGGTGCCGCCGATGTTGAGCTGCACGTTGCCGAGGGGGTTATCCAGCACGAGCTCGCCCATGATGCCCACGGTGTGGATAATCCCGTCGATGCGCCCGCGGTAGCGTCTGAAGATATCCGTCAGGTGCGCGAAGTCCATGACGCTGCCCCTTATGAAGGTCAGCTGGGCTTCAATATCCCGCAGGCAGTCGGGCACTTCCGGGTTGGTGTCCAGGAGGATGACCTCTTCACCTTCCCCCACCAGATAACGGGCCGCGTACGACCCGATATGGCCATGACCGCCGGTGATTAATACCGCCATGGGAAACCTCCTTCTACCCGCCAAGACATTCTATTTACTTCATCTGGATCTTTATCCCAATCCAAGAGGCAAACAGAAAATCCTCTAATCCTTTGCAGAAGGCCCGGATGGACCCGAGGGCAAGGCGGCGAACCAGGAGAAAGCGGAGCATACACGTCGTATGTGAGCATTTCGCATGGTTCGCCAACACCGCCCCCGGGTTCAAGGCGGGTCTTCTTCCCAGGGTTCAAGCCGGACTCTCAAAACCCATGAAGAAGGCCTGAATTGGATCCGAGGGCAAGGCGGCGAACCAGGAGAAAGCGGAGCATACACGTCGTATGTGAGCATTTCGCATGGTTTGCCAACACCGCCCCCGGATTCAAGGCGGGTCTTCTTCCCGAGGTTCAAGCCGGACTCTCAAAACCCATGAAGAAGGCCTGAATTGGATCCGAGGGCAAGGCGGCGAACCAGGAGAAAGCGGAGCATACACGTCGTATGTGAGCATTTCGCATGGTTTGCCA
>JASJCV010000053.1 GCA_030065275.1 Desulfobacterales bacterium
GTTTGTTCATTTTCTTCCACGTGGAAGAAAACGAACCAAAAGAAGACGCCCGTGTCCCGCTTTTTCCTGCGCGTCGTTGAGCCGAACGGCGCACGCGGAAACTCGCTTCGCTCAGACAAGTCCGCGCGCTTATTCCGTTCGTCACACCGATGCTCGGCGCGGGACAAAGGGGTAAAATCTAAAACACCAGCAGATTGATACGCCCCCTTCCAGTAGAGCTAACTGAATCCTCTCGAGCAGCAGGAGTAGATTCGCGTTGGGTTTTACCTCCAGGCGATTCAACCCTGCGCTCTAATCAAGGCGAGCCGATAATCAAACGGCCCGCAACAGGTTTTACTGAATCTCCTTGGCGACGATCCAGCGGTCGGAGCGGGGTGTGAACTTGACATTCTTGCCCTTGACCACGGCGAAGATGTCCTGCTGGTAGTGCAGCGGAATCCAGGCCACGTCCTTGATCGCCTTGCGGTTGATCTCCTGCAGGGCTTTCTCACGCGCCTCACGCTCCAGGATCGAGGAGGAGGCAATGATCTTGGCGTCCAGTTCAGCGTTGCTATAAAGGGCACCGTTGTAAACGCCCATGCCCTTGTCGTCGTCCGCGGTATGCAGCAGTTTTTCCGCCGAGCGCCCGAAGTCGAAGGAGCCGTCGAACCAGCCGATCAAGTAGAAGCGATGCTTCTTGTCGGCCAGTTCATCGAAGAAAATCGACTTGGGTTTGACGTCCAGCTTGACCTTGAGCCCGACCTTGGCCAGGTATTTGGCCACGGCCTCGCAGATCTTCTCGTCGTTGATGTAGCGGTCGTTGGGACCGGCGATCGTGATCTCGAAACCATCGGGATAGCCCGCCTCGGCCAGGAGCTTCTTGGCCATGGCCGGATCGTAGCCCAGGCGTTTGATCGAGTTGTCATAGCCCACGGTGGGGACATCCGGCACCTGATGGGCCAGGGTGGCCTGCCCGCGCATCACCTTGGCGATGATCTCCTCCTCGTTGATGGCGTGGGCGATGGCCTTGCGCACCCGGATATCCTCGAACGGCGTGTCCTTCTGGTTGCTGATGTCCATGTAGATGCAGCGGCGGGCCGGTTGGGAAATCACCTCCACGTGGGGCATCGTCTTGATACGCTCGTACAGGGTGACGGGCACGCCGTTGACGATGTCGACCTGTTTGCCGGCCAGGGCGGCAAACCGGGTGGCCTCTTCCACGATGGGCCGGATCTGGACCATCTTGTATTTCGGAGCCCCCTCCCAGTAATCGGGGTTGGCCTTCATCATCACATAGGAGCCCTTGACCCATTCCTCGAGCATGTAGGCGCCGGTGCCGATCGGCCGCGTGTTGTAGTCGCCGTCGTCGCGCGTCTGGGACGACTCCATGTCCACGATGAAATTCTGGTGCATGGTCTCGGCGAACCAGGGCACGGGTTTGCCGGTCGTGAAGACGACCGTGTGGTCGTCGGGCGTCTCGATTTTAGCGATCGAATTGGCGATATTGAGCAGTTTGGAGTACTTGGGGTCTTTCATGCGCTCGAAGGTGAACTTGACGTCGGCGGAGGTAAAGGCGTTGCCATTGTGAAACTTGACCCCGCGGCGCAATTCAAAACGCCAGGTCGTGGCATCCACGCGCTGCCATTTGACGGCCAGGGCCGGTCCCAGTTTGCCCTCGGGCGCCTTGCGCTGCAGGAGCCCGTCGAAGAAGTTGGACATGTAACTCAGGTTGGCATCCGAGGAATAGGCGTGGGGATTCATGGCCTTGGGCGGGGCGTCCGTGGCGATGACGAGATCGGCCTTGGCCAGCGCCAGCACGGGCAGCGTCAGCACCAGCAAGGCCACCAGAATCGTAAGGTTGAATCGTTTCATTGTTCTTCCCTCCCTTGTGTGGATAAATTAATATTCCGTCGCTTTTTCCTTATCCGGCGCATAAAGATGACAGGCGGCCGCGTGTCCTTCGCCCATGCCGTAGAACGGGGGTTCATCGATCGCGCACACCGCCATCTTGTGGGGACAGCGGGTGTGGAAACGGCAGCCGCTGGGCGGATCGATGGGGCTGGGCACGTCGCCCTGCAGGATGATTCTGTTTTTGGATCGCAGCGGATCCGACACCGGTGCCGCCGAGAGCAACGCCTGGGTGTAGGGGTGCTTGGGGTTGCTGTAGAGCGCCGCGTAGGGCGCGCGCTCGATGATCTTGCCCAGGTACATCACCACGATGCGGTCGCAGAGATATTCCACCACCGCCAGATCGTGGGAGATGATGATCAGTGAGAGGTCGAATTCCTTTTTCAGTTTTTGCAGCAGATTGATGATCTGGGCCTGGATGGAGACGTCCAGGGCCGAGACCGGCTCGTCGCCGATGATCACTACCGGATCCAGCGCCAGGGCCCGGGCGATGCCGATGCGCTGGCGCTGGCCGCCGGAGAATTCGTGGGGATAGCGGCGGCCCTGCTCGGGCCTCAACCCCACGGTTTCCAGCAGGAAGGCCAACCGCTCGCTGCGCTGCGGGCCGGTAAACAGACCGTGCACGTCCATGGGATCGGAGAGGATTTGATTGACCGTCATGCGGGGGTTCAGCGAGGAGTAAGGGTCCTGGAAGATCAGCTGCATCTCCCGCCGCACCTGGCGCAGCCCCACGGCATCCAGTTGCCCCATATCCTGACCGTTGTAGAATACCGATCCGCCGGTGGGCGGTGTCAGACCCATGACCGCCATGCCGGCCGTGGTCTTGCCGCAGCCGGATTCCCCCACGATGCCCAGGGTCTCGCCCTTGTCCAGATGGAAATCCACCCCGTCTACGGCATAGACATATCCCACCGTCCGGGAGCGCAAGCCCTTTTTGATCGGGAAGTGGACTTGCAGGTCTTGGGCTTTCAGCAAGGGGGTATCCATAGCGCTCAATGGGGGATATGCAGCCAGCAGCGTACGGCATGGCCGTCACCGGCGGCTGTCAGCTCCGGTTCGTTTTCACTGCAAATGGGCATGGCCTGCGGGCAGCGCTTACGAAACTTGCACCCTGCCGGCAACCCGTAAAGGCTGGGTACCATGCCCTTGATTTCTTCCAAAGTCTGCTGTTCCCCGGCCGTGCGGCTGCCCAGCAGGGGAATCGATTTGAGCAACCCCTGCGTATAGGGATGCAGGGTATTTTGAAAAAGCGCCACCGTGGCGGCCTCCTCCACCACACGCCCGGCATACATCACCACGATGCGGTCCGCGGTCTCGGCGATCACGCCCAGATCGTGGGTGATGATCTGGACGGCGGTCTTCAGCTCCTCTTTGAGCTTGATCATCAAATCGAGGATCTGAGCCTGAACGGTGACATCGAGGGCCGTCGTCGGTTCGTCGGCGATCAGCAATTCCGGGTCGCAGGCCAGCGCCATGGCGATCATCGCCCGCTGGCGCATGCCGCCCGAGAGCTGGTGCGGATATTCGGCGGCGCGGCGCCGGGGGGCCGGGATCTGGACACGGTCGAGCATCTCCACGGACGCATCCATGGCCGCGCGCTTGTTCATGCCGCGGTGCAGGATGAACATCTCCGCGATCTGGTTGCCCACGGTATAGACCGGGTTGAGGGAGGTCATCGGTTCCTGGAAGATCATGGCAATGCTGCGGCCGCGAATGCGGCGCATTTCCTTCTGGCTGAGCTGGGTCAAATCCTGGCCCTGGAAGAGAATCTGGCCGCCGACGATCCGGCCCGGGGGGTCGGGCACGATGCGCATGATGCTGGCCGCGGTCACGGACTTGCCGCAGCCGGATTCGCCCACGATCCCTAGCGCCTCCCCCGGATCCAGATGGTAGGTCACGCCGTCCACGGCCCGCGCCACGCCCTCGTAAGTGTAGAAGTAGGTTTTAAGGCCGTTGACTTCCAATAGATGGCGGGCCGCTTCGTTCATGCATCACCCATCATTTCTTCAGAGCCGTGAAAAAGTGATCGAGGCCATCGTACAACATGACGATCGAGGCGATGACCACGTGTTCTTCCTGGGAATGCTGGGACATTTCACCCTCCGCCCCCCAGACCGCCCCCGGGATGCCCTGGCTGGAGAAAAAGCGTGCATCGGAGGTGCCGTGCTCGAAACCGACCGCGGCGCCGCCGGAGTGGCGCACGAGCAGATCGAGATAGGGAGACTCCCCGCCGATAAAGACCGGCTCCAGGGCATCGACACGCACCGCCGAGCGGACCACTTCCCGAATGGCCGCCACGATGGCCTCCGGATCGTCCTCCTCCGTGTAGCGGATATCCAGCATGGCCCGGGCCTGGCCCGGCACCTTGTTGACGGATCCGTCGCCGACCTCGCAAATGCTCAAGACCATTGTCTTGTGCCAATGGTCGGAACGTTGGGCCTCGAATAGCTTTTTGATGGCGCTATAGTCCTCCACCAGGATATCGAAGGCGCTTTGCCCCAACCAGGGCCGCGCGGCGTGGGCGGATTGGCCCGGCGCGCTCAGTTCGAGGTGGAGCAGTCCCTTTTCCTTGGTGACGATCAGATCGGGACGGCCGCCGTCGATGGCAATGGTGAAATCGGTCCGGATGTTTTTCTGGGCCGCCCCGGCGCCATTGAATCCGCCGACCTCCTCGTCGCCGGTCAACAGCAGACCGAAGGGCATGTCGGCCTGACCACGGCCATCGGCCCGAAGACGCTCCAGGGTGTTGCGAAAGAGCACCATGGCCGCCGCGACAGCGTACTTGTCGTCCACGGCGCCCCGCCCGTAAAGGCGGCCGTCGCTCTCACGGGGTTCGAAAAGCATGTCGTCGCCAGCCTCCACCACGTCGAAGTGGGCCATCAGCAGCACCTCGGCGTAACCCGGCTCGGGCAGCACGATGAGCGACGGTGTGCCCTGAACGTCGGTCCGCTCGAAGACAACCCCGTGCCCGCTCAGCCAGGAGGCGATGTGATCGGCGCAGCGCTGGATTTCAGACGGACGCGAGTGTGTGGACGGAAAGCGGATAAGCGCTTTGGTGAGTTCGACGATTTCCCGCTCCGGCGTCATGTCGTTCGTTTCCCGTCGGACCAAAGGTGGCACCGATACTCCGGTGTTTGACGTCAGTGTGGTGGAGGGATCAAATTAGTTTAAAACTTTGTTTAACTTAAACAAAAAAAAATATCAAACCAAAATTTATAATGGTTGAAAACCGCGGCCGTTTTTTTTATGAATCAGATGATTCGTACCCTGACGGGGTTGACACCCCCATGCGTAATTATCACAATTGATAATATTTTCAATTATTTGGACGGCTGCGACGTCCGTGATCGTGTCCACGGCGAGGCGACGGGGGCCGCATACTGGCGGAGAAGCCTCCCCCACGTGCATGCCGCGGACAGGTTGCCGCACCCCGCCGGCCAGCGATACAACGGAAGCGAATCCATGCGCCGATTTTCGGGAAGAATCATCGAGATCATCGAGAAGAGCGGGCAGAACCTGAACAACATCAGCAAGGCCTCCGGCATTTCCAACCCCTATCTGGCCAAACTCGTCCAGGGCCGGATCAACCGGCCGGGCAAGGACAAAGTGGCCTCCATCATGCTCTCGCTGAACTACACGATCTCCGAGATCAACGCGGTCCTGATCCGCTACGATTATCAACCCCTGCATGCCGATGACATCCCGGCCATCGTGGCCAACAACCGCCGCCGCAAAATCGAAGGCGGCAACCTGCCCCAATACGACCATATCTACTTCGACCTGCTCCTGGTGGCGCTGGAGCGCATCGGCGGCACCCGGCTTCTGGTTAAAAATCGCCCCAGCGGGATTTTCATGCCGCGCGAACTCTATCTGATGAAGGAATACCCTTACGAGAGCGACGGTGCGGCCGCCCGTTTCCGCTATCAGCTCACCGAGGTCCTGCTCAAGGAGCGCCTGGCGATCTTCCGGGCCAACTGTGCGGCAGGACACCGCCTGGAAACCTATATCTGCAGAAGTTGCCTGGAAGACTACCTGGCGGGCCACATCGGCCCCGGGGCGCGCCGCCAGGCACCGGCCCGCGCCGATTTGGTGGTCCAGTATATGGCCAATGCCCTGTCACTGGCCCTGAAACGACCGGATCAGCACATCGTGCGCATCATGGAGCGCTGTCCCTATTTTCATTTCCTCATGCAGGATGCCGACAGCGAACATCCCAAAGTATCCTATCCGGGACGCAAGATGCATGTTTTCAACAACGAGTACGACCGGCGCATGCTGGAGGGCTTCACGACCGACCTGCCGCATATCGTCAGGCACTTCAAACACGAGATCGATATGTGCCGCGGCGCCTCCGACCATACCCTGGAAGCGAATTACCCCGCCGGCTTACATGACTATCTAACGGATAGTTTCAAGAACCACGGGATGGCCGACCAGTTCCAGGCGTCGTTGTCCAACCTCATGGGCACGCCGGAGTTGATCTTTTACTAGCACGTTCCAGCGACACCACTCCGGCCGATGATCTCGGCGGCGCCGCATACCGTTGCCTTCCCCGTACGTTCCCTCTTTTTACCCTTGCACCTTCGGGCGCCATTCGCTACGCATAGAAGCGTGTCGGGTCGTGGACCCGTCGGGAACCGGTCCGATGGGGCCTGCTGAAAGAACGATTCAAGGAGGATCTATGAATTACACGATCAAGCTCGTGGCGCTCGCTATCATCCTGACCGTGGCCTGCGGCGCGGTCTGGGCGCAATTTGCCAAACCAGAGGATGCCGTCAGCTATCGCAAGGCGGTGATGCAGGTCATTGGCCGGCATTTCGGCCAAATGGGCGATGTGGTCAAGGAGCGGCAGCCCTACGACAAGGACGCTTTCGAATCCGATGCCAAGGTCGTGGCCATGATGGCCCGGCTCCCCTGGGAGGCCTCCCTGGTTCCCGGTTCCTACGACGGGGATACCACCTTGAAGGAAAAAGCGTTGAAGGACCGCGACGATTTCCTGGCGGCCGCCAGGCAATTCGAAGATGCCAGCCAGAATCTGCTGACCGCGGCTGGCAGCGGGGATCAAGGCGCGATCAAATCCAGGTTCGGGGCCACCGCCAAGAGCTGCAGCGTCTGTCACAAAGCCTACCGCAAATAAACGGGCGCATAGCGAACAACCAAGAAAACAACACCGGCGCAAATGGCGGCGATCAGGGCGGCCGCCGGGAGGTTGGCTTCCGCCGGCAGCGCGGGGCCGCGCCACGTTTTGCGGCCGTCGATCATCGGTCGGATCAGGTTGTCGCGTTTGACGACGAGATAAAACCCTATGGCCAGCACGTGAATGGCCACAAGGGCGATAATGACATCGGCATTTAGGCGGTGAATTCTCGTGAGCAGATCGGAAGCCGCCCTACTGGCCAGGGGGTAGAGCGGCCCTTCCGTGAAAATGTCGTCAGTGGCGAATAGGCCCGTCGACGCCTGGAGCAGCAAGGCGCCCAACATGGCCATCACCGACCATCCGCCAAGCGGGTTGTGGCCCAGATGGCGGGGCGCGTCTTTCTGGAACATCTCGGCGATATGCCGCCCGACCACCGCCGGGCCGCGGACAAAGGATGCGAACCGGGCGTGACGGCCGCCCGCGAAGCCCCAGACGAGGCGAAAAAGCACCAGGGCCAAGACACCGTAACCGCAGCGCATGTGGACGTCCAGCCAATCCAGACCCAACCTGCCGGTCACGATACAGACGATCGCCAGCGCGGCGACGGACCAGTGAAACAGCCGCGTCGGCAGGTCCCAGACCCATACGCGCTTTTCAGGCGCGTCACCTTTCCCGGTATTTGCTTTTGCTTGAGGCATTCCCTGCCCTGCTCCCGGACCGCCGCCCTGTTTATGCCGCCGGCCATGACGCCAGGCGATGGCGCGCCGTCCCCTGACCGCCTTCGGGGAAACGATCGTCTTCCCGCCGGGGGGAGAGCCGCGCCAGACCCTTAATGACCCTTTACCGGCATGGTCCCCAACCAGGGAAAATCCGACGGCGAAACCAAACGAGGCGCGTTCATTCAAAATAATGCGAGGCGGGGGCCGGCGCCTGCGGGATGCGGTCTCCGCCGCCGCGATGGCCTCACCACCGGCAAATCGTCCTAAGGTTTCGAAGCCGTCTTCTCGGCGGCCTGACTGGCTTCATGCTCGCGTTCGGCGATCATGTCTTCCAGATCCTCCTTGGCTTTGACCAGATCCTTAAGCGACATGGATTCCGGATCGCGGGCCATGACCGACGACACCTGGATGCCGTGATCGTTCAGAAACTGGTCCACCTTGGCCTGGTTTTTTTTATAGAGATAGAACGATAGCGCCGAAACACCCAGGCCTGCCACAAATCCGGTAACATGCTGTGAAGAGATGGCCATACTTTCCTCCCTGTTGATATGTCATTCCGTCTTCGAAATCCCGTCAGGAACCGACCTGCAGACGAATCCCGTGTTGTAACTGCTCCAGGCCCTCGAGTACATCGTCGTGGTCGCGGGAGAGCTTCTGGATCTCCTTGAATATCCGGTCTTCGGCGGTCAATTGCATGTCCGTATACATGCCGAGCAGCAGATTGGGAAGATGCGCAAGCATGCCCAAGCCCCCGCCCTGCGTCGTCAATTCACTTGAAATCCTGGCTTCGTATTCGCACCGTTGCGCGTCGCACGAGGGATCCATCGCCTTGGCTTCCAGCTTGAGCACTTTGTTCGGTGGTTCCAGAAGATGACGTGCAAAGGTCATGATCCAGGCGGTGGTGGCGCCCTTCAGAACGTTGCCGCGTAGAAAAGAGCTGAGCAGGTAGCCGACGGACAATACTTCCGGATGAAAGCGCCCCTTGTCCTTGAGATCCAGATAGATGTGCTCCGAGACGGCGGCCGTGGTGCCCAATCCGCATATAATCTCGAGGGCCGCGCGCGATCGCGTCCGCGCGGCGAACAATGTCAGGGCGTGCGCCAGAAGGAGCGACAATCCCGAAAAAAGCGGCAACGTGCTCAAGGACGTTCGTGCCCGGGACGTTTTGATGGTAACGGGCGCGAGCTGGTGATCGGCCGACAGGCACAGCGCCGTTCGCAGGATGATCTCCTCCGCGGCGATGGCTTCGGGGTCGTAAACGACCAGCAGATTCGAGGTCGGCTCCGAGTAGGCCGCCGACGCCACGCCCGAATGGCCCCTGACGATGCGTTCGGTGCGTTCGCCCTCCCGCGGCGGGTGCGATAAACACAACCGCAGGCGGCCCGGCAGGGCATGCGTTACTGTGATCTGCAATTGCACGGATGGTTCGCCCATGTCAGATGTCTTTCTCGATATCCGTTATCAAGATACGGGCCGAATTCGACACTACGGCAATCGTCGTGGCATTGTGCAGGACGGCCGCCCAGAATACCGGCAGCACGCCCATGGAAGCCAGGATCAGACCGATCGTGTTGACCCCGATGGCCGTCGCAAAATTCTGTCGCACAATCTGCATCGTCTTCTGGCTCAGCCCGATGATCCCGGGCAGCAGCAACGGATTGTCGTTGTTGATGGCGATGTCCGCCGTCTCGATGCTGATCTCGGTGCTGCCGCTTCCCAGTGATATGCCCACGTCGGCATAGGCCAGGGCGGGCGCGTCATTGACCCCGTCACCCACCATGACCACCCGGTTGCCCTTGGCCTGGGTCAGCAGCACTTTTTCGGCTTTTTCTTCGGGCAGGGCCTCGGCCTTGTAGCTGTCCACCGACATTTTGGATGCCATCACATTGGCATGCGCTTCGATATCGCCCGTAAGCAGGACGATTTCGTCGTAACCCTGCCGCCGCAGGCGGTTGAGGGTCTTTTTCATATCCTCGCGCAAGCTGTCCTGGATCCCGATGACGCCCATGAGCCGGCGACCGCGGGCGACATAGATGACCTTCTCGCCGCGCTGCTGCATGGTGGCGATCGTCTGGTCGGAAATGCTCATGTTCACCCCGGCCGAGGTCAGGAAGGCGGCACTTCCGACCCGCACCTTGCGTCGGTTGACAGTGGTTTCGACCCCCTTGCCGAGGTGCACCTTGATCTGGGAATGCCTGGGGATCTGCCATCCCATCTCCCGCACCTTGTTGACGATCGCCAGGGCAATGGGATGATTGGTGGTTTCTTCACAGGCGGCGGCCGCCTCGACGATTTCCCGGGTATCGATATCCTGTTGGGCCGCATAAACCGAAGACACCTTGGGCCGGCCCTCGGTAATGGTCCCTGTCTTGTCCAGGATCAGGGTGTCGGCTTCACTCAGGATCTCGATGAAGTTGCCGCCTTTGACCAAAACCCCCTGGGCGGCCGAACGACATACCGCCGCGGCAAAGGCGGTGGCGGTCGACAGGCGCACCCCGCAGGAGTAGTCGATGATCAACATGTTCAGGGCGCGGGCGGGGCTGCGCGTGATCATGTAAACGATCAGGGCCAGGGCGAAATTGATGGGAATGAACTGGGCCGAGAACCGGTCGGCATAGGCCTGGATCGGGGCCTTACGGCTCTGGGCTTCCTCGACCAGATGGACGATGCGGGAGATGGCCCGGTCGTCGCCGACCCGTTCGGCTTCGACGGTAAGCGTGCCCGACTTGACGGTCGAGCCGGCATAGACACTGTCACCCAGGGTTTTGACCGCCGGCATGAATTCGCCGGTCAGCGAGGCCTCGTCGATGGAGGCTTCGCCGGCATGGACCTTGCCGTCGACGGGGATCTTGGAGCCGGTATGAATGGCCACCCGATCGCCGGGTGCGATATCTTCCAGGGGCACCCGGGTTTCCTTGCCGTCCGGGCCGACTTTCCACGCGAATTGTTCTTCCAGCGCCAGCATGCCGACTATGGCGCTGCGCGTGCGCTCCATGGTGTAGGCTGTCATCAGCTCCGCAATGTCCGCCAGCAAAATGATGGTCAGCGACGAGCCGCTCTTGCCCGAGAGCAGGCTGGCCATGATGGCGGCGGCACTCAAGGTGTCCGCATTGGGGCGCCCGTTCAGGCGCAGGGAATCGAAACCGCTGGAAAAAATCGGACGGGACAGCGACATCGCGGTGATGGCGTTCAAATTGGTCAGTTTCTGGAAAAGGGTGACGGGCGGCACCGGTTTGCGAACGTAGCCGATCATCAGCGTGGCGGCATTGATCCCGATCCGCATGAGCATCTCGCTCAGGGGCTCTTCGTGCAGACGCCGTTCCTGCACGGTTTGCCTGTTCTGGATTTCCCGGTCGATCTTGTAGGCCAGAGTGGAATAGGACGCCAGGACCGCTTCGACCAGTTCCAGGATTTCCCGCGAGTTGGATTTGTCGGCGTCAAAGCGAACGAGAAGACTTTCCGAACCGGCCGCGGCCGTCACCGCAATGACGGCAAAATCGGCCATCAAGCGATCACGGATTTCCTGTTTGTAGTCGTCCAGAAATCCCAGCGCCCGGCAGTGAATCCGCAGACGGCCCGGCAGCGTGTGGATGATATCGCAGGAGAGCAACGGTTTTTTGCGTGGCTGGAAGAACATCTTTTTTCGACCTCCCTAACCCCTCGCTACAACCAGAGGCGGGATTGGGCGCGCATCCTTTTCAGAAAGGGCGCGATTTTGTTTTTGGACTGAAACGGGGCTTCGGCATATCCCTCGCAACACATCAAGACGACCCGGCGAAACCATTGCAGGACCTGGTCTGGGGTGATCTGGTCCGGGTCGTAGCAGACCAGGACACGCCCGGATAGAATGGAAAAATCTATGGCCCTGAAGCCTGGCCTGCGTTTGATGATTTCGATCAGGTCGGACTGGTAGCGCAGCCAATCCGGCGAGAGCCGCTCGAGCACGGGGATATAAAGCCGCAGGCGACCCGGCAGCTGATGAACCACCCGGGCCTGGTTCATGATCGCTCGGGCCGCTCCCCGATAAACCGTCAACATCACTTCCCCCTCTGCGCCATGACGTAGGTCCACCACAACAGATTGATGCCTCCGGGTAGCGTGCGATCGCCCTGGATGACAATCCGATAGAGCGCCAGGGCCAACAGGCTGAGCATCAACGATGAGCGCAGGTCCATCAATCCCCCGCTGGATTGATGGATCTGCTGGTTCAGCGCGCGGCCGAGCAAACCGATCTCGCGTGTCAGCCGGCCGCTGGGGGAGGCCTCCATGTCCTGCTCCAGCCCCAGGACCTTGACCACGACGCCATGCACGATCGCGGGTTCGATATAAGCGGCATCATACAGGATCAGCATGCTTCCGGAATGCGCATTGATGGCCACCTCGTCGATACCGTCGATTTTTTTTATTTCGGTGCCGATTTTACGACGTGTGTTGGCGGGAAGGCCCTCGAGCAATGGCGAGCCGAGGCGCATCCGCCCCGGCAGGGCATGCACGGCTTCAAGCTTGCCCCGTATGGAGGGCAAGCCGGTGCGTATGCCGGATTTCTGTTTGATCAAGGATGCCAGCAGGAAACCCACGACCATGTGCATGTTGTCTCTCCGATCGGGTTGGGTTTTCAATCGTGTTCAGCTTGAATGGCCCTGGGTGAGCCATTTTATAATCAAATGCAATAGAAAGAACGACAACCCCAGAAAAAAAGAAGGTTCCCCTCAATGCCCCTCGTCGCAGCGGTGTTGTCAAAGGCCCCCAAAGAAGCAACCGTAACGGTATGGCGACAAACCAAATCATGGCGACCAGCCAGCAGGCCAGCGGTGTCCATGCCAGAACCCCCGTTACAGCTGCACTCAGTTACCAGACGTCCCAATCTGATCGATCAACCCCAATGATCAATTCCGGTGGTCAGACGTGAGGCTTGGACCCGATGACAAACGGTCTCACATTTTTCCCCGGCTTCGTGCGGCGCCGCATCTCCCCGCCCAGCTTTTTATGCAACGCCCCATGGGTATCGATGAAATCGGACAGTCTGTCCAGCCGCCGCAGGACTTCATCGCCGATGGCATGCTCCATGCGGCAGACCTCTTCGACGGCCCTGCCGGCATCCAGCTGCAGCACTTGCGTAAGAAAGCGCTTGAGGATGGTGTTGCGACGGGCGATGTAGCCGGCCGCCCGGCGTCCCTCGGCGGTAAATTCGATGGTCCCGTAGTGCTCGTGCCGGACGAGCCCCATGCCGGCCAGGTTGTTCACGGCGCGGGTCACACTCGGCCGTTTGACACCGACGGCGTTGGCCAGATCGGCGACGCGTACCGCATCTTTATCCGCAAGGCGCCAGATGTGTACCAGGTAGTTTTCCTGGCTTGGCGTCAAGTTCAAGTCCAAAATGGCATCCTGTTGGTACCGATGAAATGAAAGTTAGCCAAAGCTAACTAAAGACCATTGCAATCAATCGAGGGATGTCAAGCGCGGCAACGCGCCGGAAGGTCCTACGGCGTGGCGTGTTGTTGACCCCGAGGAAAGCTTCTCTTATGGTTGGTGAATGACTTTTGATGCTTAGAGGACGATTCTATGAAAGCGATCAATCCAAACAAGACACGCGTAAACAGCAAACCGGCCGGATCGCTCGCGGGTTGGATGTCCCCAACCCGTTTGAGAACGCAGAAATCGATGGCCAAAATCGGAATGGCCGGCTCGCTGGGCACCCTTTTCGTTTCCGGTTTTTTTAAATTTCACGGTGCCAAGCAGCTTCATATCTACTCGGGCTTGGGCCTTCTGGCGTTCACGCTGTGGCACCACGTCCTGAACCAGCCCCGAAAAAGACCGCGATCCTAACCTCTCGCCGGCGCAGCATCCCCGTCGTCCATGGTCAGCATGCGCGGCAACCAACGTTCAGCCAGCGCTGGTGCCGGTTCCCGACTGGATTCAGGCATCAACCGCCACGAGAGACAAGCCCAGCTTCGTTTCGACTTCCTGTATCCGCTGCAATTCGGCTTCGCTGAGCTCGGAGGGTTTCAGATTGTGGCACTGGAAAGCGATGAGCGTCTTGCCCAGATCCTTTTCCAGGGCGTTGATGGCGGCGATTTTTTCCTCGGTTACTTGGGTATCTAAACTGCAAAGCATGGCGTATACCTCCGTGTGGGTCGCTAAAGACCGATTGTCTGATGAACCCATCATGCAACCGAACACCGGGTGGCGGCAAGCCCGGAAGATTGACGGTGCACTGACGGCAAAAAGCCGTCATTCCGTCAGGCTGAGGAGGTAGGTGCGCAGATTGATGCTGGCGTTGCGCAGATTCAATTTGCGACGCAGGTTGCGGCGATGAAAATTGATGGTCGTCAGTGAGAGGTTCATGCGCACCGCAATCTCTTTGCTGCTGAGGCCCTCGCGTATCAGCGCGGCAACTTCGATCTCCTGCGGGGTGAGGACAGATTCGGCGGCCGACAATCGCCGCAGAAACGGTTGGGTCAGTTCCGCCAACCGCTTTTCCAGGCTGGATAAAATGGGCTTGGCCGGTCGCGGAAGCGGCAACCGCCCCAGTCGCTCCACCAGGGGCACCACCATCCGCCGCACGTTGTCGAGAACATCGGATTCCATCCGACGCTGATCCGCCTCGCGCTGCTGGAGGAGAACTTTGAGGGCCGTGTTGGCGTCCTCCAGTTTCTGCTTTTCCTGCCACAGGGCATTCTCGCTCTCGCGCAGCCGCTCTTCGGCCAGCTTGAGGGAGGTGATGTTCTCGTGGCTGACGACGATGCGCTGCGGACCGGGGCCCGCCGCCCGCGTCACGCGCATGTAGAACCAGCGCTTTTCATTTGGTGAATGGCAGGGGTAATCCATGACAAATTCGGCCACACGCCCCGCAATGACATCGCGGATGCCTCGGGCGACGGAAGAGGATTCATCGGCGGAATAACCATCGGCACTGTCGCAGATATCCAGGTAGTTGACATTGTGGGTGTCCGGGCGCATCCGGATCTGGTTGGCTTCGGCAAACTGCATCCAGGCACGGTTGGTTTCGAGGATAAAACCGTTTTCGTCCAGGATGGCCACATGGGCCGAAAGCGAATTGAGAATCGTCTGCGCCAGTCGGTCCCTTTGTCCTGATGCAGGGGCCGCGCTTTTGCGTCGTGTCGTCATAGGGATCTCTTGATCAGCGTGGCGGCAAGGGGTTGTGAGCGCACCAGGCCGGAATGCACGTATGGGGCAGGGGGAAACGAACGAAGCCGTTCAAACCGCGACATAGCCTGAAGCCGTTTGCCGGTTCAACGACCAATTGCACGGCCGACGGTCAAACATACACCGAACGCATCAAAAAGCAAAGCGGATGGTGGCAAACCTTCGATGCCGTCCCTTCAGGCTGCGGTTCACACACCATTGAAGGCCGCAGAACGGCACCCCGACGACACCGTTCCCCCCTGCGGGCGCCGTTTGACCGGCAACCGGCCTCGACGCTTGACGGTAGGGCCCGCCTCAAGCTATAGCATTAGCTCACGATCCGGCCTTCCCCCTTCGATCTGGTCAGCCTGGCGGCACAGCCGCAATACTTTTTCGCCGCTCCTCCCCTGCACACCCTGGCATTCCGCGATGAACGCAAAACGCCGGCGCCACCCGCAACGGCCATGTTTTTTTCCCCAGGCGCATCGGCTTCTCTTTCGTCCGGATGAAGTCAACCGATCCTCGGATCAGCGCATCCGAGAAGGCCACGGGCCTGACTTTCAAGCGCCAGCAAGATTGTGTGGCCTCCCGCACGGGACGGGATCACGGCGCAGCTCCCGGCTCCTTAGCACGCCCCCGGTACTGGAGTACGCCAACCGGCTCACGGTAAGAGACTTGAATTGAAAGCAAAAGCGTTCACCGACTTTCTGGAGAAAAAGAAAAAATCCCCAAGAACCATTTCCAACTACACCGGATTCGTGCGGCAATTTGAAGCTTTTTTACGCAAACACAAGATGGGTAAAAAGATCGATGTGACGGTCAAAAAGGATCTGAAGGATTTTGAGAACTGGGCCGACCGAAGGAATCTCAAGACCAATCAATACTTGTGGGGCATCAAGGAATACTTCGACTACCTTGGCAAATCAAACTTGAGGCTTGAGATCGATGCCATGCTCGGCAGGCGCTACCTGTCCCGTTTCAAGCTTAAGGATTTTTTCGGCGTCAAGCCAACACACATCAACCAACTCAAGAAAGCGGGGATCACCACGGCCGAAGACATGCTTTATGCGGGTGTGACCAAGCAGAAGCGCGTTGGGATTTCACGGCATACCGGTATCCCCCTCGAAGATGTGGAAACGCTGGTGAAACTCTCCGACCAGGCCCGGATCGGCGGACATAAAAAAGTTCGGGCCCGCTTGTACCATGACGCCGGTTTCGACACGATCGACAAAATGGCCGCCTGTGATGCGGCAGCTCTGCGGTCGGCGCTGGTCAGTTTCATCCAAAAGACCGGTTTCAGCGGCATACCGCCCACGCCGGGGGAGGCCCGGCATACGGTCGAGATGGCCAGGTATTTAAAACGACTGGTCGAATACTAGCATGAAAATCGCGGTACCGCCCGCTCGATTTCCGTATCCAATCAAACGGCCGGCGCACAGGGAACCGATCCATCCCCCGGTGGCGATCGTTTGAATTTTCCCCAAACCACAGAGAAGATTAAGGATGTCCAATCAATGAAAGGTATCATCATCTTCGCGTTGGCGGTTGGCCTTGCGCTGCTGAACGTCCCGGTCCGGGCATGCACCGGTCTGGTGGTGGACGATGGCGAACGCGTCCTGGTGGGAAACAATGAGGACTGGTTCAACCCGCGCACCAAAATCTGGTTCATTCAGCCGGTCAATAAGCGTTACGGCATCGTGTTCTTTGGTTTCGACAACTTCGGGGCGCAAGGCGGCATGAACCAGAAGGGGCTGTTTTTCGACGCCTTCGCCTTGAAACCCCAGGAGGTCGATGGTCCCGACACCAAGCCCCGATTTAAAGGCGATCTGTTGAAAGAGGTCATGGCCACCTGTGCGACGGTCACGGAGGCCTTGGCTTTCATCGAGCCTTACAGTCGAAGCTTCATGACTCATTTTCAGTTATTCCTGGCCGATGCGTCCGGTGATGCCGTTATCGTCGAGGCCAACGAAGTGATCCGCAAAGCGGGGCGCCACCAGGTGGTGACGAACTTCCGCCAATCGGAAACCGACCCCGGCCGGACGTCATGCCAGCGCTACCGGATCGCCCGCGATATGCTGACCCGTTGCCCGGAAGACACGCTGGACTGCGTTCGGCGCATCCTGAGCGCGACCCACCAGGAAGGGGACTTCCCGACCCTGTACTCCAATATCTACGACCTGAAGGGCAGGCGGGTCCATGTCTACCACTTTCATAATTTTCAGGAAGCGTTCGTGATCGACCTCGAAAAGGAGCTGGCCAATCAAACCGGCGTCCTGGAACTGCCTTCCCTGTTTGCACCCAATTTCGCGGCCCAAACGTTCAGCGCCCGGTATACCGATCTAAAAAAAGAATTTGTTTACGCTGATCCCCGATTTGTGGTGCGCTATCCCGATGTGTACGAGGACGACAAGCCGCTGGATGAGAGCCAGGTGTTCCTGGCCAAGAGCCGTTATGGCCAGGTCCCGGTCCTTACGATTTCCGTGACGCCCGCGGCGGCAGATATGGCGCTCTCGCAGGTGGGGGGCGAATTTTATGCGCCCCGGCTTCGCCAGGTCGGCGAGCAGGTCCGGATTCTCTCCAACCGTCCGGCCCGACTCATGGACGGCTCGGAAGCCTACGAAACCCGGATTGCATGGCGCTGGGAGGGCCGAACCAAGATAAATAGCCTGGTACTCTCCGCCATTCGGGACAACCGCCTGATCAACGTCGCGCTGCACCACACCGGTGAGCTGGCGTATCTGCAGCACATTCCCTACAGTCTGCGCTTCGGACCACGCGACGAATAAAAAGTCCGATGGCAGCGGCATCAATCGTTTCGTGCGCCCCGCAATCCGGCATATGGCGGATTCAGGCGATTTGGAGCCTTGCGAAAAAAGCCTTCAGGGCGACACGAGGCCCTGTATCTCCCGGTGATATTCCAGGTAGCGCGCCAGGGTTACATCGTTTTTGCCGTATTTGGGAATGGTCCGCAAGATCTCCTCGAACTGCTCCTCGGCCTCGATTTCCTCCCCGATGGGAACGATGTCCTCGGTAATGATATCCACGAGACGGTCGGCGTAAATGATGATCCGTTCTTCCAGGGTGCGCAGTGTGTAGTCTTTCACCGGCAGGCCCAGTTCGACGGCTTCCGCATCGGTCAGACCCCCGCGAATGTGTTTTTCCATGACGGCATTGACCGGGTCCGGCAGACCCAAAGCCTTTCCCATTTCGGCGCCGATGCGACCATGTTCGATGTCATGCGTCTTGGCTTTGCCTAGATCGTGAAAAAGGGCACCGCGGCCAATGAACTCAAAATCCAGGTCCCTGGCCGTGCGATAAGCGATTTCCAGGGCTTTCTGCGCCACCTTCAAACAATGGGCGATGTCGGCTTCGGAGACACCGTTGTCGCGCAGCATCTCGATATCGGCCTGGGCGATGACGTATCGCTTGGTATTCTTCATCTCAACCATTTGCCGCCTCCTTCCTGTTCATGGGGACTTGGACGTCTCGGCCGAAAATCACGAAGCCGAGGCTGCCGACAAGTCCAAAACCAAATGCGGTCCAAAGATTTACTTCGGGGCTGATCTGCCATAGAAAAGCGCCGCCAAGGGCTGCAAAGGCCACGACGACGTCACGGATCAGGTAGTAAAGACCGAACATGCCGGCCCGACAGTCGTTCGGCGCCAGATCCATGATCAGCGCTTTGCGGGTGGGCTCGCCAAATTCCTTGAGCCCCCGCAGGATAAACGCCAAAATCAGCATTTCAAACGAACGGCTGAACAGCAGCACCAAAGGGAACAGCGTAAAGAAGATAAAGGTCATGGCCACGAACGGTTTTTTGGCCGTGCGGTCGGCCAGGTAGGCCACCGGAATATAAACCAGCACGGCCGTGGCCATCTCGATGGTGGTAAGGGCGCCAAACTGCAGGGCCGTTACGGGTTGGGCGATGGTCTTCATGCTCCAGACCACGACGAAGGCGTAGGGTATTTGCTCGCAGAAGCGAATGAGAATATCGGTGGCCAAAAGCCGTTTCATGGACGGATTCATCAGCTGGAGCAGCTTCCAGGGATTCTTCTCGGGTG
This sequence comes from Desulfobacterales bacterium, assembly GCA_030065275.1. Lineage (GTDB taxonomy): Bacteria > Desulfobacterota > Desulfobacteria > Desulfobacterales > UBA5852 > JABZFP01. Next base: position 18,951 of record JASJCV010000053.1, read on the forward strand.
TCAGTTCGCAGGCATCGCCGCTGCCGGCCTCCGAAGCCTGGGCTTCC
>JASJCV010000054.1 GCA_030065275.1 Desulfobacterales bacterium
TCCTTCGTTTCCGATGCCCGCATTGCCTACAGCGGTGCTGGGATCGTCGACGACCGCCAGCGTCCGGGCTGGATGGCCAATACCCTGAACACCATCTGGCCGTTTTAAAATGAACAGCCAACCCGAAACGAGGATGGGCTCGATGACCGCACCTGCGCGAATTCGCCTGTTTACAGCGATGATCTTGATCGTTCTGCTTTGCGGTGTGGATCTGGCCCCCCGGCGGGCAGAGGCGGCCCGGATCAAGGATATCGCCAATATCCGCGGTGTGCGTCAAAACCAGATGGTGGGCTACGGTCTGGTGGTCGGTCTCGACGGCTCCGGTGACAGCACTCAATCCGAATTTACGCAGCAGTCGCTGTCGAGCCTGCTGGAGCGTATGGGCGTCACCGTCGATCCGGAAGACCTGAAGGTCAAAAATGTGGCGGCCGTCATGGTGACGGCCGATCTTCCGCCGTTCGCGCGCAGCGGCAGCCGTATCGATGTCCTGGTCAGTTCGATCGGCGATGCGAAGAATCTACAGGGCGGCACTTTGTTGCTGACCCCCATGAAGGGGCTGGACGGTAAAATCTATGCAATGGCCCAGGGACCGGTCAGCACGGGGGGGTTTTCTTATGGTAAAGGGTCGGGCACCGGCGTGCAGAAGAATTTTCCAACCGCAGGGCGCGTGGTCGGCGGCGCGACCATCGAGCGCGAGATCCGCACCCGCCTGAGCACCTGGGAAGCCTTGACGCTGGCCTTGCACAAACCGGATTTCACCACCGCGACGCGGATGGCCATGGCCATCAACGGCACCTTTGCCGACAGTCTGGCCCAGGCCGCGGATGCCGGGACGGTGGAGGTGCGTGTACCCGAGCTCTACAAGGGGCGCATGGTCGAGATGATCGCCCTGATTGAAGGCATCGGCGTAACGCCGGACAACATCTCTAAAGTGATCATCAACGAACGGACCGGCACCGTCATTATGGGCGAGAACGTACGGATCGCCACAATTGCCATTGCCCACGGCAACCTCAGCATCCAGGTGAACACGACCGAAAACGTTTCCCAGCCGTTGCCCTTTTCACGTGGCGGTGAAACCGTCGTCACCAACGATCGGGAGTTAATTGTGGAGGAGGGGACCAACCCGCTTTTCCTGGTGGAGTCGGGCGTCAGCATCGGCGAAGTGGTACGAGCCTTGAATGCTCTGGGGGTAACGCCCCGTGATCTGATCGCCATCTTTCAGGCTTTGAAGGCCGCCGGCGCCCTGCAGGCCGAACTGGAAATCATTTAAACCGCCCACGGAAGGGCGATTGGCAACGGAGGTAGAAAACCATGCCCATGGACGCCATTTCCTCAGCGGCAACCCCCGGTGGTGAAGGAAGACTTACTGCGGGCAGTACTGAGGGAGCCAAAAATATCGGCCGGAAAGAAAACGGGACGCGAGGGGCGTCGGAGCGGCTCAACAGAGCCTGCGCCGAATTCGAGGCTTTGCTGGTTCAGAAACTGTTTCAGACGATGCGGGCTTCGATCCCGAAATCCGGTTTGATCGACGGCGGATCGGCCGAAGCGATCTATACCGGCATGCTGGATCAAAAGGTCGCCGAAGAGATGGCTTTTCGAGGCGGGTTGGGTCTTTCGGACCGCATGAAAGCTCAGATTCTTGGACGGTTGAACGATCTAAAAATCCAAAATGATTGAGAATTACGACTAAATCCTAAAGCTCCGTATTGGCCCGGCCGATAATCACCTTGCGGTGGCCCGCTTTGACAAGGGCGCGCGCGCCGCATCGCCAAGGTTGCATTCCGGTCGAAGGCAGTCCCGAATGCCTAAAGAGAGGGTCGGTCAGTTTGGAGGTTTTAAATGAAAATCAACGATCAAAGCGCCCACATCAATTTCGAAGCGCATACCCAGAGGGCCCTGGATGCCGCTCATCAGGCTGAAGGCAACGCCCGCAACGAAAACGCACCGCCTTCCGCCGACAAAGTGGTCTTGTCGCCCAAAGCCAGAGAACTTCAGGATGCACGTGTGGAACTGGCGGGGCTTCCCGACATCGATACGCAACGTGTGGCGCAGATCCAGCACCAGATCGAAAAGGGGACCTATCGAATCGACGGCGGTCAAATCGCGGAGCGGATGCTCGCCGAGATGCGTTTGCATTCGGGGTTGTAGACCTTCGGGGGAAAAAGCCCCGCCTACGTGGAGAATGGTATGGAGTTATTGTTGAAAGAGCTGAAGCATTGCATCCTCGAGCAGCAGCGGATGTACCAGTCGTTATTGGACCTTTTCACCGCGGAGCGGTCAGCCATTCTGATCTCCGACGTCGAGCGGCTGAACCGCATCGTCGGCGACAAGGAACGTCTCCTGCAGGATATTGGAAAGGTGGAAGTCAAACGGCACCACATCACCGAACAGCTTGCAAAGCACCTGCATGCCGATGGCCCGGGCGTCAATCTTTCCTGCTTATGCAGCCTGATCGAGGAACCCTGGGCCACCGAACTGGCATCGGCCGGTCGCGAACTTAATTCGCTGGTCGCAGCCATCCAGACGGCCTCCGAACGCAATCGTTCCTTGTGCCTGCACGCCCTGCAGTTTGTCAACGGGTCGATCCGGATGATCACGAACCTGATTGATCCCGACCTCGTTTATCATCCCTCCGGCAAATTGGGTCATGAAAGGCCGGTTGGCCGCATGCTTTCAGGTGCGGCTTAGCCTCCGTGCGAACGGGCACCACCAATGATGGAATTCTGGGTAAACGCAAATGAGCAAAACAGCAGAAAAAGTCATTCCGCTTCTGAACAGGTTAATTGAAGACCTGGACAGCTACAGCCTGAACGATCGCGATGCCTGGCTAAAAATGGCATCGGATGTGAAAGCGCTCGTCGATGATATCCCCAAACAGATGAAACCACTGATCGCCCTGCTTGGATGCTGCGAACAGGGGGTCAAGGCCATTGCCGAGAAATCGTTGAGCGACTATCTGGCGGCCATCGAAGCGGTTGCCGATGGCTTCACGGCAGCGGAGCACTACGTGAACAACGGCGCCGACCGTCGGACACTGGCTCAGAAAGCCACGGATCGGATCACCGCGCTGCTGCCCGACGTGAATGTCCCGGCCATCCCTGCTGCGAACGCCAGCGCAGTCGAGACCGCATTACCGGAATTAAAGGTCGAAAGCATCGATGATCTGGCCGCCCTGTTAATCCAGGCGGATGCAGGGAGTCGAGACGAGATGCGGGTCATTGCCAACGCCCTGAATCAATTGGTGGCTGCTCCGATCTACACTGAAGCGGTTCGGGCTCATCTGGCCGAAGCCGAGCAGGCCGCCAAGGCCTCGCTGGGTGCGGACGACGGGGCCGGCCAAGGGCTTCTGGAGAAGATCGGTCAGTTGCTCGAAGAGGCCATGCGGGCGGTTCATGAAATGGATAAACAGCCGGCCGAGGCCAAACCGGCGGCGAGCGGAAGCGGGGCGAGGCGGGCAGATCGCAGCGGCGGTGCAAACGAAACCGTCGACGAAGAAGCGGTGACCACGCAGTCCCCTCCACCGGACGAGGAAGTATCCCCAGTCGCCCGGGGCAACGGCGAGGGCGTTGACACCGCCAACGATTCCGATCACATGCCCGACGATCCCGACTTCGAACTGATCGGTGAATTCATCGATGAGGGCAACGACCTGATTTACAAAGCCGAAGAGGCGCTTTTAAAACTTGAAACCGACCCGGAGGACATGGACGCCGTCGGCATGGTTTTCCGTGCTTTCCACACGATCAAAGGCACCTCGGCGTTTCTGGAACTGGCCGTCATCGCGGACATGGGGCATCATGCCGAATCGCTTCTCAGCCGGGTGCGCGACCGTGAAATCCGCTACAGCGGCGGGTATGCCGATCTTTCCCTGCGGGCGCTGGATATGCTCAAGGAACTGATCGGTCGCGTCCAGGGCGCTTTGAGCGGCGGCCCGCTGCTCAAGCCCGACGGCTACGACGAACTGATGAAGATCCTGTCCGACCCGGAAGCGGCGGGCATTTCCGAAAACCAAGAGGACGGTCCGCCGCCGCGGGTTGGTGATTTGCTTGTGGCGCAAGGAAAGGTTTCGCGCGAAGACGTGGAGCAGGTGGTCGCGTCGCCGCGTGTGGGCGACATCATGGTGGCCCAGGGCACCGCCACACGCGAGAGTGTCGAATCCGCCCACAAAACGCCGAGCGATGCCCCGATAGGGGTCAAGATGGTCCAGGAGCAGAAGGCCTCGGTCAAGGATGTGGGCCAGGCCCTGCGAACCCAGAAACGGATGAAAAACACCCAGGCGGTCGTGGATACCTCCGTGCGCGTCAGCACCAGTCGCCTGGACCGTTTGATCGATATGGTCGGCGAACTGGTCATCGCCCATTCGATGGTGGCCCAGGACGAAGTGGTCACCGAGGGCCAGAATCACGATCTGGTCAAGAAAATCGGGCATACCAGCAAAATCGTGCGGGAGCTGCAGGACATGAGCATGTCCCTGCGGATGGTGCCTCTCAAGGGGACATTCAACAAAATGACGCGTCTCGTGCGCGATGTGGCCCGCAAACTCGGCAAGCAGGTCAATCTGGTGACCGAGGGGGAGGAAACGGAAATCGACCGCAACCTGGTGGATATCATCAACGATCCGCTGGTGCACATGATTCGCAACGCGGTCGATCACGGGATCGAAATGCCCGGAGACCGGCAGGAAGCCGGCAAACCCGAGGCGGGTGAGGTCAAGCTGTCCGCCTACCACTCGGCCGGCAATGTCGTGGTCGAGATCAAGGACAACGGCAAAGGGCTCGACAAGGATGTCATCCTCAAAAAGGCCATCGACAATGGGTTGATCAGCGAAGGGGCCAACCTGAGCGACCGCGAGATCTTCAATCTCATCTTCGAGCCCGGGTTTTCAACCGCGACTGAAGTCACCGACGTTTCCGGCCGGGGGGTCGGCATGGACGTCGTGAAAAAAAACATCGAATCGCTGCGGGGGCAGGTTGAAATCAATTCGGTCAAAGGGGTTGGCAGCACCTTTAAGATGAGCCTGCCGCTGACATTGGCCATCATCGACGGAATGGTGGTGCAGGTCGGTCAGGAGACTTACGTCATCCCGACCGTTTCGATCATCAAATCCATAAAACCGGAAGAGGGCGAAATAGCGACCGTTTACGGCAAGGGTGAGATGATTTCGGTCCAGGGGAAGTTGATTCCCCTTTTCAGCCTGGCCGCGCTCTACAATCTCGAGGTGGATGAGCACCTCGAAGCCAACCGTCTGGTGGTAATTGTCGAAGACGAACACCATCAGGCCGGTCTGGTCATCCATGAACTTCTCGGCCGTCAGCAGGTGGTGATCAAGACCCTGGGCGAAACCATGCGCAACATACCGGGCATATCCGGCAGCGCGATCATGCCCAACGGTCGCGTCGGGTTGATCCTGGATGTCGGCAGCCTTTTGAAACGCGCCAGCCAGGCAAGCGCGGAAGGTGGCGGCGACAAACGCCAGGCCGAACCGCCGATGGCGGCCTAAGGCGGAAGGGATCGCTTCCAGCCGCCCCATCGGTGGCGGGTCACAGGTGAGAGCATGAACTTGATGACGACAGATTTGAATCATCGGCAATTCGATACCATCAGCCAACTGATCTACACGAAATGCGGGATCAGCCTCAAGAAGGGGAAAGAGGCCCTTGTGCGGGCGCGCCTGATGAAGCGCCTGCGGGCATTGAAGCTGAAAACGATTGACGAGTACATGGCCTTTCTCGATTCCGATCACGGCGACCGCGAAATCGGCACCTTGATCGATGTGATGACCACCAACAAGACCAGCTTTTTCAGGGAAGCGGCTCATTTCGACTTCCTCGCCGACGAGGTCATTCCCCAAATCCGTTCGCGCCGTATGCGGTTCTGGAGCGCGGCGTGTTCGTCGGGCGAGGAGCCGTACACCCTGGCCATGGTTTTACGGGAAAGCATCCCGCAAATCGACCGTGCCGACATTCTCATCCTGGCAACCGACATATCCAATGAAATGCTCACGATTGCCCGGCAGGGGGCCTATTCGACGGAACGCACGACGGATATCCCCCGCGCTTTACGCCAGAAATATTTCCAGCGCTGCACCCCAAGCGGTCAGGACGGGCTCCAGGCTTCGAACGATCTCAAGCGCCTGATACGCTTCGGCGCCCTGAATCTGATGAGCCACTGGCCAATGAAAGGCCCCTTCAATGCCATCTTCTGCCGCAATGTGATGATTTATTTCGACCGCCCGACCCAGCAGAATCTCATCAACCGTTTCTGGGACCTGCTGGCACCGGGCGGATATCTGTTCGTCGGTCATTCCGAAGGACTCTCGGGCATCAAACACCGGTTCCAGTATACGAAACCGGCGGTCTATAAGAAAAAGTAATGGTTCCATGCTAGGATGATATTGATGAGACATGTTGCCGTTGTTGCAGATATGAAACTGGGCCGGAAGGGAGACGTGCTTGTCACGCATGCCCTTGGCAGTTGCCTGGGACTGATGGTCTTCGATCCCCAAGCCCAGGTGGGCGGGCTTTTGCACGCCATGCTGCCGCTATCCAAGATCAACCCGGAAAAAGCGACGGCCAATCCCTACATGTTCGTCGATACCGGCGTCCCCGTGCTTTTCAAGGAAATCTATCGCCTGGGCGGCGAAAAACAGCGACTGGTGGTCAAAGCCGCCGGCTGCGGCCAGCCCTTGGGTAAAAATGAGATTTTCAAGATCGGTGAGCGCAACTTCACCGTCCTGAAAAAGCTTCTGTGGAAGAACAATGTTCTTTTGGAGAACTCCGACGTAGGGGGACCGTCGGGACGGACGGTGCATTTTGATGTTTCCACCGGCGAGGTTCAAATTTCCAGCAATGGAGCCGTGAAACCGTTATGAAGGCAGAATTTCTCCAAAAAATAATGGACAAGGTCGAAGCATTCCCGAGCATACCCGGATCGGCGCTTCGGCTGCTCGAACTGGTGGACCAGCCCGATGCCTCTATTCAGGATATCGAGGATGTTCTGCGCCTGGATCCGGGTCTGACGGCCAATGTGCTCAAACTTACCAACTCGGCCTATTTTGGACTCCCGTCCAAGGTCGGCTCGGTGAAACGCGCCGTCATGCTGCTGGGGCTGAAAAAACTCAAGCAGTTGATCATGGCCTCCTGCATGAGCGCGGTGATGGACAAGGACATTCCCGGATACGATCTGCCGGCAGGCGAGTTGTGGCGTCACTCGATTGCGGTATCGGTGGCGGCCGAGGGGCTGGTGCGCGAACTGGACCTTGAAAGCGGCGACGATATCTTTACGGCGGCCTTGCTGCACGACGTGGGCAAGCTCGTGTTGGGGCAGTTCATCGATGACGACTATGGCGCCTTCAAGGCCGCCGCCGGCAATAACGTTTCGTTCGAACGCGCGGAAAAGGAAGTCCTGGGGACCGATCATGCCGACATTGGCGCTCGAATTCTTGAGCAGTGGTCGCTTCCCGCTGAACTGGTCCATGCCGTCAGGTGGCACCACAACCCGGAGATGGCCGCCGATATCCTGCCGATGACCGATATCGTGCACGTCGCCAACATGCTCTGTCTGATGCTGGGCATCGGCGTCGGGCGTGAGGGATTGCAATACCAGCCTTCACCGGTCGTTACCCGTCGACTCGGACTCAAGCCTTTCCACCTGGAAAAGCTGGCCAGCCAAACCATTCAAACCATGGGCGAGCTGGCGGACATCTTCGTCATGGCGGAAACCGCCTAATTTAACTACTGCAAGGGGTTTTAAAATGTCGCTTAACGTGCTTGTCGTCGATGATAGCAGTGTGATGCGGGCCATGATCATCAAGACCATCCGGATGAGCGGGCTTGACCTGGGAGATGTCTATCAGGCGGCTGACGGGAAAGAGGGGCTGGAGGCGGCGCGTGACAACTGGGTCGATCTCGTGATTGCCGACATCAATATGCCGGTCATGAACGGTGAAGAGATGATCGACGCGATGAAGGCCGACCCGGAGATCGCCGATATCCCCACCATCGTTATTTCCACCGAAGGCAGTGCGACACGGATTGAGAGACTTCAACAAAAGGGTGTCACCTTTATCCACAAACCATTCACAGCAGAGATTATCAAAGCATCGATCGAATCGCTGACCGGTATAGGAGCTGGCCATGAGTCATAAATATTCGCAGCTTATTGCGGAAGTCGCCGCCGATACGCTCGAGCAGCTGGCATTTATCTTCAGCTTTTCCGAAGAACTCGACGAGAACGCCCTCTGGGAAGACGGGGTCACCGGCTGCCACGTGACTTTCGACGGACCGCATCAGGGAGAAATCCTCCTGGCGGCCAACAGCGCGGTGCTGCCCGAACTGGCGGCCAACATGCTGGGCATGGACGATGAGGAGGCGCCGTCGCAGGAGCATCAGGAGGACGCGCTCAGGGAGGCCTTGAATGTGATTTGTGGAAATCTGCTGCCTCGAATCGGAGGGGTTGAAGCCGTATTCGACATATCGGCCCCATCCGTTCTTCCCGGGGATGAAATACGCACCCGGCTTGAAGCCTTTAAGGTCGCGCACCCGGAATTCGGCGCCGCCTACCTGAGCCTTGACGAAGGCGAATGCCACATTTACCTGCGCTACGACGGGCCGTAAAGCCCTCGGGCGTTGATCACGCGTGAAGGCCACGCGCGGAGATGGCCCAACAGACCGGAAATAGAATCGAAGTGCGCCATGATCAAAGTGCTAATCGTTGACGACTCCGCCGTCGTCCGTAAAATCCTAAGCGATGAACTTTCGCGCTACGAAGATATCGAAATCGTAGGCACCGCCGTCGATCCTTACGTTGCCAGGGATAAAATCGTTAAGTGCAAGCCGGATGTCATCACCCTGGACCTGGAAATGCCCCGCATGGACGGCCTGTCGTTCTTGTCCAAACTCATGAAGCATTTCCCGCTGCCGGTCATCGTGCTGAGTTCCCTGACGCCCAAGAACAGCGAGACCGCCATGAAAGCGCTCGATCTCGGGGCGGTTGACGTGCTGTGTAAAACCGGTTCGGCCTATTCGACCCAGGATGTATCCCTAAGCCTCGTGCAGGCGATCCGAGCCGCTTCCAAAGCGCGCATCGCACCGCGAAAGGCAAAGCCGGACGGACGTCAGGAACGGGTGACCATCAGCAGTAGCCTGTTGACCAAGACCACCCATAAGGTGATCGCCATCGGTGCCTCCACGGGGGGAACCAAAGCCATCGAATCCGTGTTGACGGCCATGCCGGCCAGTTCACCCGGAACGGTGATCGTTCAGCACATGCCGGAGACCTTTACGCGAACCTTCGCGGAGCGCCTCAACAGTTTGTGCCAACTGGAGGTGCGCGAGGCGCGTGACAATGATCATGTCGTTCCGGGACTGGCGCTCATCGCTCCCGGAAACCACCATATGGTGCTCCATCGCAGTGGGGGCAATTATCTGGTGCGCATCAAAGGCGGACCGCGCGTGCACTACCAGCGGCCCAGCGTCGATGTTCTCTTTCACTCGGTGGCCAAGCATGCCGGCCGCAACGCAGTTGGGGTGATGCTTACCGGCATGGGGGCCGACGGTGCCAAGGGAATGCTGGCGATGCGCGAGATGGGCGCTTACAACCTGGCCCAGGACGAAAACAGCTGCGTCGTCTTCGGCATGCCCAAGGAGGCTATCAAAGTGGGCGCGGTCGAGGAGGTTCTGCCATTGCTGCGAATACCCGGCGCCATCATCAACGCTTTGGGGCGCAACGGCAACGCTTGAAGCCCGGAGGTGATCTGCCATGCCTGATATTTACGGAATCCTGAGCACGGCCTCGCGTTCGCTGCTCACCCAGCAGAAAGCGATTGATGTGACCGGCCAGAATATTGCCAACGTCAATACGCCGGGCTATTCACGTCAACGGGTGGTGATGCAGCCAAATACTCCCATTACCTTCGAACCGGGTCAGATGGGCACCGGCGTCAAAGCGGCGGAAATCGAACGAATTTACGATCGGTACATCGGCGGGCAGATTAATCGTGAATCCATGAATCTCGGGCAGTGGGAAGCCGCCGAGGGCGCCCTTCAACGAATCGAGCTCGTATTTGACGAGACCAGCGGCGTCGGACTGAACCAGTCGCTGAACGAATTCTGGTCGGCCTGGCAGGATCTCGTCTCCAATCCGAGTGGTTATTCCGAGCGGACGGTTTTGGCGTCCAAAAGCCAGACCCTTGCACGGACCATCAACAATATGTCATCCAATTTACAGCAAATTCGGGAAGATAACGACACGAACATCACGGGCGCCGTCGGCGAGATCAACGCGATCGCCTCACAAATCGCCGATTTGAATCACAAAATCAGCCAGGTCGAAGTTGCGGGGCAGAATTCCAACGACTATCGCGATCAACGCGATTTGCTGCTCAAGGACCTCTCCACCCTGATCGATGTCACCACCTTTGAAAACGATGCCGGCCAGATCACCGTTTTGGTGGGGGACGGCAAACCGCTGGTGCAAAGTCCCTATGCCTGGGAGTTGGGCACCCAGACGAATGCTTCCGGCCTGCAGGACGTGGTTTGGCGCGATAGAGACGGCAGCCCCACCAACATTACCCCTGCCATCGACGGCGGCCAACTGAAGGGCTGGATCGATGTGCGCGACGGGTATGCCGCCGACTACCTCAATGAACTCGATATGCTGGCGGAGGCCATCGTGACCGAGGTCAATACCTTGCACCAGAGCGGTTTCGGCCTCTCGATCGATCCGGTATCCGGATTGCCCGTCACGGGCCAGGAGTTTTTTGCCGCATCCGGCGTCACAGCAGCCAGCATGAGCGTTCACTCCGATATCCTGACGGATGTCAACCGCATCGCGGCCGCCACCACGGCGACCACCGTTCCGGGCGACAACCGCAATGCCGTGGCCATTGCGGCGTTGCAGTCGAAGGGTACCATGACGGGCGGGAAGGCCACTTTCGACGATTTTTACGGCGGCCTGGTCGGACGGGTCGGTAACGATGTGCGCCATGCTTCCGCCAACCATGATTACGAGGAGGCCATGGTGACCCAACTGGAAAACTATCGCGAATCGGTCGCCGGGGTGTCGCTTGATGAGGAAATGATTAATCTGGTCAAATATCAGCATGCTTACGAGGCGGCCGCGCGTGTCATCAACACGGTGGACGAAATGCTGGATACGGTCCTGAACATGGTATGATCCCGAACCACCGCGCCGTCCAGCCGCGACAACAGGCGGTGACGGGCGTTCGGCCAAGCCGGAGGGAAATGTTATGCGCATCACCAACAAAATGATGACCGCCAATATCAAGCGCAACGTGTTCAGACAGTCCGGACAACTGCTGCACAGCCAGGAAGTGCTTTCATCCGGCAAACGCATCAACCGCCCCTCGGATGATCCTGTCGGTATCCGCAAAGTATTGGATTATCGCAGAACATTGGCCTCCTTCGAACAGTATGACCGCAACATTCAACAGGCAAAAAATCGCATCGAATTCACGGAAACGACGCTGGAAGGCGTTGAAGAGCTGATCGTCGACGCCAAGAACTGGGCCGTCAACCAGGCCGGGTCCGCGACGGCCGATCGCGAGGCGGCCATCAGTAGCGTTCAAAATATTCGGGAACAGATCCTCCAGTTGGCCAACTCCAAGATGGGGCGCAATTACATTTTTGCGGGCTTTCAGACTAACGGCCCAGCGTTTGACGCCAGCGGCGTCTACAACGGCGATAACGGTTATTTTAGCGTGCTGCCCGGCGACGGAGCCGAGATGCAGATCGAAGCCGACGGTGGGCGCGTCTTCCAGGGGACCGAGGACGTCTTCGGCGCGCTCGACGATCTGATCACCGGTCTGCTGACCGATGATGTGACCCTGATCGATGCCCAGATCGATCGCTTGATCGGTGCGCAATCCCAGGTGCAGGAAGTGCGCTCCGAAAACGGTGCGCATTACCAGCAGCTTGAGCTCTCCGAGAGCCAGATGGCCAAATTGAAGTTGACGGTGGAAGAATTGCTGGACCGCACCGAAAAAGCCAGTGTGGAGGAGGCGATCATCAATCTTAAAAACCAGGAGATGGCCTACGAGATCGCCCTGAACACATCGGCCCGGATCGTTCAACCCACATTAATGAATTTTCTGAGGTAACCACGATGCGGCGGAACCTTTACATTCTCGTATTCGTCTTGCTGCTGGTCAGCGTGGCCCCGGGGTCGGCCTTGGCCATGCCCGTCAAAGCCATGGTGGAACTGAAACAGGCCGGTTTAAGTGACGCCACCATCGAAATGGCCAACCGTGAACGCGTCATTGAGACCGTGGCCTTTACGGTCGAAGAACTCATCATGCTCAAGAAAGCTGGGTTTGAGGAGCGCACCATCCAGATACTGATCCAGGAGCGCTCCTTCATGAATCGGCCGCCGACAATCGTATACGGTCGTGACGTCAGGCCCCTGCGGCTGTCCTCCGTCGATGACATCATCGCCTTGAAACAATCGGGGGTGAGCGAAGAAGCCATTCAGGCCATTATTCAGGTGGCGGGGGAAAGAAAGAACGAGGATTACTACCGGTCCTGGGACATGCTCAGAAATTTGGACATTGAAGTCGATGTCGGCCGCTGACCAACGTCCTGGATTACCATCCGGCGTTTTGACGGTGATTTTACCCGTCGCCGCCCGACACCCCTGCCGGCCAAGGTGATGAAAACCAGCAGCGCCAAAAACCGGCCCAATTGCCTGTCCTGCCGAAACTATTACATCACCTGGGATCCGGCCCGGCCATACGGCTGCCGCGCGCTTGGGTTCAAAAGCCGCACGCTGCCCGGTCGGGTCGTCCGCCGAAGCACCCCGGAGATGAACTGCCAGTGGTTTGTTTTGCAGGATCGCCGGTGTCGCGACATTTGACGCCGCACCGCTGCCCGTCAAAGAACCGACAAACTGTCGTTCCCCACACGAATCGTCCCGCCACGTGGATGTCGAGCTGAGTATATTACTGTTTGATATCTTTACTGATATGCCATTAATCCTTCTCCAGCGCGCCTGACGCTGACTGGCACTTATTTTGCTTCGATATGGATGCGGATTCACGCTCGACCGCAAAGGCGGCCTGAATATCTCAACCAGCGCCCTGCCACCAGGGCCATCCCGGCATGAGGATCAAGTAAGATGCCCAACGAACAAGGCAACGACATCATCTACCAGGTGAAGGACGCGGTAATCGAATTGTTCGACACCATGCTTTCCATGGCGGTTGAACCCACCGATAGCGACCCGCCTCCCCGCGAAGATGAAGACCAGCTCATGGTCGGCTTCCTCAGCCTCGCGGGCAAGGTGCAGGGCAGCGTCAGCATCTGTGTGACGCAGGCGATGGCGCTGCGCATGAGCGCCGGCATGCTGGGCATGGAAATCGAAGAGGTCGAGGATGGCGAGGAAGTGCGGGACGTGCTGCGCGAAGTGTGTAACATTACGGCCGGCGGGCTTAAATCGAATTTCTGCGATGCCGGGCTGACCTGCGAAATCTCCACGCCCTCGATCACGGTGGGGAGCAATTTCCAGATCCAAACGCTCAATATGGAACGCTATGAGCGTTTCAACTTCGCCGTCGGTGATGAATTCTTCCATGTGGAGGTCGCCGTCAAGTTCGTGGCGGAAGATGAAGAGGACTTGAAGTCCATCCTCCAACTCAAAAAAATCGACATCAACAGATTTCAGCGGCTCGACATCATCTCCTCGGTGGGCGATTCGATCATCGAACTGTTCGACACCATGCTTTCACTTGACGTCGAACTATCCGACCGCGAACCCTTCTGCAACTATGAAGATTTCAAGGTGATGGGCGCCATTGATTTTACCGGAAACGTGAAGGGCAGCATTCAATTTCAGGTACCCAAGCTCTTCGGCCGCATGATCGCTGCCGGCGTATTGGGCGAGGAGCTTGAACAGATCCAGGATATCGAGACGGTCAAGGACGTCATCGGCGAAATGACGAATATTCTGGGCGGCAATCTGAAAGCCGCTTTCTGCGACTCCGGTTTGCCCTGTCAGATTTCAACGCCGTCGTTGACCGTCGGCATCGATTTTCAGATCGAAATCCTCAACATGGATCGCTATGAGAAATTCGCTTTCAAGCTTAACGACCATGATATCCTCGTTGAGGTCTGTGTAAAGATCGAAGAAGGTGAGGGCACCCCAGCCTCTGCCGCTGCGGCCCCGGCGCATGAACGATTGAACGATGCCGCCATCCAAGACATGCTGGCCGCCGCCGAAGAGGACAAAACAGAGAACACGGCGGATGACGGCGGGGGCAGTGAAACGCTTGACAATGACGCGATCCAGGCCCTGCTGGCCAACCCCGATGTTTCGGCGGACGGCGAACAACAGGCAGCGTCGCCCGAGGAGACCAAGACCTCAACCGCGCAAACAACACCGTTGCCTGACGCCGAACCCGATTCCGTCGCGTCAGCGGCCGGGGCGGAAACGCCGGCTGACAAACCGGCGCTCCCCTTTGATGTCGGTTTTATTCGCGACATCCCCGTCCACATCTCGGTCGAACTCGGTCGGCGGCGCATGGCCATCAAGGACGTCATGGCGCTGGGACACGGCTCGGCGGTCGTCCTGGCGAACCTGGAGGGCGAACTCCTTGACATCCGGGCCAACAACCGGTTGATCGCCAAAGGCGAAGTGCTGGTGGAAAACGATAAATACGGTATCCGCATACGGGAAATCATCGCTTCCCGCGAGCGTTTGGATCAATTGATGCGATGAAGTCGTGCTGCGGTTACCGTGCGAACGCAGTCGGTTCGTAACGCTAAACAGATGCGGTGAACAGGAAGACTCCCATGGAAAATATTATCAAGAAGCTGAATGAAATCGATGAGAACCCACTGATGAAAAAAGAAGTCAAGAAGCTCTGCCGGGCTTACGCAGCCGAGGTTGTGCGTTATTTTGAAGCGCGTCGGTCGCGCATCAAAGACGGTGACGGGGTTAGGAGCGGTTGATGACCGCAGCCGACCATCCGGCGTCGAACCCGTTGTCGCGATGGACGATGGCCACGTTGGGATTTCAGCTGTAGAGCACACCCGCAAGAACCGTCAGGCCACCGCAGAGGCCGCAGCCGAAAAGGAATGGAACGGACGTCACCGGATCCATGTCGGGCAGGCGCGAGCCGCTCGACGGCATCGTCGACGAACACCCACCCGCAGGAAAACCGTGCAAGAAGTGCTTTGAGATGGGAACGAACAATCGGCTCAGGTTCGCTTCAGGGCAGATTCTGCTCCTGGATGTTGCCGCCGGCCCCAGTCGGCGCAGCGGGGGAGGGAGCCATCGTGCGGACGGCGCGCATCCGGGATTCCAGACGCTCCAGTCGCTCCGTGAGCAAACTGACCTGCTTACGAACGGCGCTGGTTTCGGAACTGATCTGCTGCTGGTAGCTCTTCTTGACTTTCAGCAATTCGAGCGCCATGTCGTCGCGGGTCAATCGTTCATCCGCATCGGCCTTGATGGTTTTCTGGAGTGAGGCCAGAGATTCCTGCGTCTGACCGACCTGTTTTTCCAGCGGGAGCAATTGATTGCGGATGCGTTGGTCGAACGCACCGAGGTCTTTGGACAGGCTGTCGATATCTGCTTTGATGGGGGCAAATGTCTTCTGCATCTGATCAAGCATGGCTTTTTTTTCTTTGCGCATCGTCCCCGATAGATCGATGGCATCCATGCCTTTTTGCAGGTCCCCGACCTGGGCTTGCAATTTGACGGTCAGCTTGTCGAATTTGGCGACATTTTCCGCCAGTTGTTTTTCAATACCCGCGAACTTGCCGTCGAGTTCGTTGAGCCGATCCTCGAAGACGGCGGCGATATTCTTGATTTCACGATTGCCGGTGTTGGCCTGTCGGTCGAAGCGACCCAGGAGATCCCAGTAGCCCCAAGCAAACATGAGAAGCATCAGACCCAGCAGAAGCAACGTGACCAACCGGTTGCGCCGCGCCATTTTTTTCAATTCCATTTGACGCAGACCGTCATCCGGTGCCGCGCTGGTGGGCGCTTCCTCGAGCGGTTCGGATCCCAGGCGGAAACTTGAAGTTTCATCTTCTATCATGTGGCTATTCCCATTCGATCGTGCTAGGCGGTTTGGAACTGATATCGTAGACGACGCGATTGACGCCGTCAACTTCATTGATGATGCGATTGGCGATGCGGCTGAGCAGTTTGTGCGGCAGCCGGGCCCAATCCGCCGTCATGGCATCCTTACTCGTTACGGCGCGCACCGCCAGGATGTTTTCATACGTGCGCTGATCCCCCATGACGCCGACACTCTTGATTGGCAGCAGTACCGCGAAAGATTGCCACAGACGTTTGTAGTAGCCGGCGGCCTTGATCTCCTGCATGAGAACATCGTCGGCTTCGCGGAGAATGCGAAGCCGGGAAGGGGTTATGGCGCCGACGACGCGAATGGCCAATCCCGGCCCCGGAAATGGCTGCCGCCAGATCAGTTCGTCGGGCAGCTGGAGGGTTTTTCCCAGTAGCCGTACTTCGTCCTTGAAAAGATACATCAAGGGCTCGATCAGTTTCAATTTCATCTTCTTGGGAAGTCCCCCCACGTTGTGGTGAGATTTGATGACGGCGGTCGGCCCGCCAAAGGCCGATTTGGACTCGATGATATCCGGGTACAGCGTACCCTGGGCCAGAAATTCGGCGTTTTTGATCTTCTGAGCTTCAGATTCAAAGACGTCCATAAAGATCTTGCCAATGATCTTGCGTTTGCGTTCCGGATCCTCAACGCCCTTGAGCGCATTGAGAAACAGGCGCCGGGACTGCACGAAGCGGATGTTGATGCGGAGGTTCTGTTTGAGAACCTTCTTTAGTTTCTGGGCTTCATCCTTGCGCAACAAACCGTTGTCCACGAAAATACAGGTCAGGTTCCGGCCGATGGCCCGGTGGATCAACACGGCCGTAACCGAAGAATCCACGCCGCCACTCAATCCCAAAATCACCCGGCGATTCCCGACTTGGGTGCGAATCTCCTCGATGGTCTGATCGGCAAATGATTTCATGGTCCAGTTTCGTTTGCAGCGACAGACCTTAAACAGGAAATTTTTCAGCATCCGCTTGCCCTGGGGCGTGTGTTCGACTTCGGGATGAAATTGGAGACCAAAGAGTTTTTGGTTGCGATGATCAATGGCCGCGATACGGGTGTTCGCCGTCGAGCCCGCAATCGCAAAGCCGGCCGGCAGTCGGGTGATGGAATCCCCGTGGCTCATCCAGCAGGATGTCGTCTTCGGGAGGGTATCGAACAGTGGCGAGGGGCGTTTCACCTTGAATTCGGCAAAGCCGTACTCGCGCTTGTCCGACCGTTTGACCTTACCGCCCAGGGCATGCACCATATACTGCATGCCGTAGCAGATGCCCAGGACCGGTATGCCCAGCTTCAGTATGGCGGCATCGATTTTCGGACTGTCCGTTTCGTAGATGCTGGAAGGTCCCCCCGACAGAATGATGCCGTCGGGCGCCAAGGTGCGGACCTGCTCGACGGTAATGCTCGGGGGCTCGATCTGACAATACACCCGACATTCTCGCACCCGTCGCGCGATGAGTTGATTGAACTGCGAACCAAAGTCAATAATCAGGATCATGGGGACCTCAAAAAGGGGGTTGGGCCGAAATAAGGACGGTTTGATTGGTGCCCGAAACGGTCGGGTGTCGTTTGCGAAATCAAGATGAATATGTTAGAGACCGCACCAAATGTCAACCGAATTCTATCGTCGCGGGTCATTGGGGCGAATAGAGAAAATCATGTGATTACAGATGATTGGCTGCTGTATTTGTGTCGGTCGAGGGCAATCCCCTTGATTGTCCAGATCTACGAAATCCAGAGTCCCGCCGAGGCCGAGGCCGTCATGGCGGACGGCGTCGACCATGTTGGCAGTGTGGTGTTATCTTCCCGGGGATGGAAGGACACCGAACTGCATGCCACCGTCCGTTCGGTGCAGGCTTCGGGCATGATCAGCAGCCTGATCCCCCTGTTCAGCGATCTCGATATCCTCCGTCGGGTACTCGACTTCTACCGGCCGGACATTATACACTTTTGTGAAATCTTGCCCCGGCCGCATCGGGATCGGGCGACGCTCGCCCGTCTGCTGGCACTTCAGAACACGATCCGCGAAGACTACCCGGACATTAAGATGATGCGGTCGATTCCCATCGGAAGGCCGGGGCAGGCGGATACCGAATTGACGCTGGCTCTGGCCGCCCGATTCGAGGATGTCAGCGACTTCTTCTTGACCGACACGTTGTTGTCCCCGGAGACAACCCCGTCGGGTGAGCAACCGGTCGATGGTTTTGTTGGCATCACCGGAAAGACCTGCGACTGGGAAACGGCCCGTGAACTCGTGGAGAAGTCCCGAATACCGGTCATTCTGGCCGGGGGGCTTTCGCCGGAAAACGTTCGGGCGGGTATTCGGGCGGTTGCACCGGCCGGTGTGGACAGCTGCACCGCAACGAACCGCACCGATGCCGACGGGCGCCCGGTTCGATTTTGTAAAGACCGTGACCGTGTGAGGCTTTTTGTCGAGGCGGCACGCGGCGCACTCTGATCCCGTCTTGACCCGGCACGGCGTCTAAGTGCGGATTGGACTCGGGATCCTAACACTTAAACGGAGTAATCTGGAGGCGTTCGCATGTATGAGTCCGGCGATCTGCGCAAGGGCCTGAAGATCGAAATCGACGGGGATCCGTATGTCATCACCCAGTTTGAATTCGTCAAGCCCGGCAAGGGACAGGCGTTGTACAAGTGTAAATTGAAAAATATGGTGACGGGCGCCCAGTTCGATAAAACCTGGCGATCGGGTGAAAAAATCAATCCGGCCAACCTCGAAGAAACCGAGATGGAATATCTTTATCAGGATGGCGACAGCTACTGCTTCATGAACACGTCGAC
>JASJCV010000055.1 GCA_030065275.1 Desulfobacterales bacterium
CGTTCGATGATCCGACCGTCTTTGAACGCCAGCACGTCCCAGGATTGATGCATGGACCGGTAGAGATGGTTCACCTGCGAGACGAAATGATCGGGATCGACGAGCTGGTCTTTGACGAAAGCGAGCATCCGGGCGTCATCGCGTGAATCCAGAAGATGCTGCGGGAGGGACCAGATCTCGCGAAAGCGGGTATTGTAGTGCGAAACCGATCCGTCGGGGTCCACCACCAGAACACCATCCGTGGTCGATTCCAGCGTGGCCTTGAGAATGCTTTCGCTGGTGCTGAGGGCTGTTTCGACCGCTTTGCGCCGTTCGATATTGAAAACCAGCAGGCCGATGATCAGGATCAGGGCGGCGATCACACTGCCTCCGGACCAGATGAGCGACCGATGGCGGCCATAGAAAGACTCGGGCCGATTGATGACCAGGGCGTCGGGAGGCAGGGCGTCGCGGGCGATATCGAAACGGCGCAGCTGATCGTCATCGAACATCCAGTGGTTGGGACTGGCCTTGACCACGTCGATGTCCGCCGCCGGCTGCCCCTCCAGGATCCGATCGGCCAAGCCGGCCGCCGTGTAACCCTGATGATACCCGCTGGTCAGCAGGCCCCCCACGATGCCCTTGCCCAGATAGAAATCCCAAACGCCGTAAATCGGCACCGGGCAGCTGGCGGCAATCTGCTCGATGCTCTCGTCATAGCTGAAAACCTGGCCGTTGCGGTCGCGTGTGAAAGACATCAGCAAAACCGCGGTCGTGCCCGGCAAGGCCCTCAATTTTTCCTTGAGCTCCGCCATCGTCACGTCGCTAAGGAACCGGAACCCGATGGTATCCCCGAAGTCCGCAAGGGCCGCGTCGATGATTTTGCGATTGGCCTGCCCGGTCTTGGTCCGATCGTTGACCACCACGACGGTGTCGAGCGTGTCGTGCAGGCGCGCCATGAGCGACAGGGTGGCGCGTACGTCGAAGGCCTCGATGACCCCCGTGAAGTTGGGGTGTTCGGCGAGCATCGCGGGAGCGAAAAAATTCACGCCGCAAAAGACGACCGGCACGTCACCGAAGAGATCATCCGCGTGGGCCCGCAGAAAACTGAAGGCGTGATCGTCCGACGCGATGACCGCATCGAAGGTGCGCTGTGCGAATTTTTTCTGGAAGAGATGATAGACCAGCTCGAAATAGGCCGGGTCGTCGATGCGCTTGGTGTCCAGGTATTCGATTTGAAGGATGACGCGGCGGCGTTTCTCGCTGAAAAACGCCTTCACCCCTTCGACGATATTGTCCGTCCACTGCAAGCCCTGGTGATAGGAATTGAGCAGCAGCACTTCGCTGGGGGGTTGCGCCTGAACCGAGCCCCGGTAGAGCAAGGGCCCGAGCATCAGGGATACCAGGCAAAGGTATAGGAAGCGCTTCATGGCGGCCGTCACCGATTGAGGGGTTGTCGGGCAACGGACGTGAGCCGTGTGGCGCAGCGGATGCGGATTTGGCCTTAGACGGCCATCGAGACGGATCGCGAATGCAGCGCCCCTCGCCTCACGGCGGCACACCGACGGGCAGGACCCGAATTCATGCCAGCATAGCACATTGGGCCCTCGCCTTCAAATAGTTCCGGCGGACCGAAGTCCGCGAAACCTTGCCACGAAAGGATCAGGCGCTTTTCGTCGCCGGAGCCACGCGTGCAGCTTATATTTACCGGAACCGCCCCGCTAAAAAAACAAAATAAAATCGACCGGTCAGGCGGCCTGCGCCAGGCGGCCGTCCGCCACCTGCATGATACGGTCGGCGTATCGCGCACATTCCCGGCTGTGGGTGACCATCACGATGGTGCTCCCCTTGGCATTCAATTCCTGGAGAAGCCCCATGATCTCTCCGGAAGTACGGGAGTCCAGGTTGCCGGTGGGCTCGTCGGCCAGAATCACCGGCGGCCGGTTGACGATGGCCCGGGCAATGGCCGTACGCTCCTTCTCGCCGCCCGAGATCTGGCCGGGCAGCCGGCGCTGCTTGCCCTCCAGACCCACCGCGGCCAGGGCTTCGCGGGCCATGCGCCTTTTACGGCTTCGGGAAGCCTTTATGGTGGCCAGGGGCAGCATGACGTTTTCTTCCAGGTCGAGATAGGGGATCAGGTGGAAGCTCTGGAAGATAAATCCCAGAAATTCCCGCCGGAAGTCGGCCCGCCGCTCGGCTTCGAGGTCGTAGACGTCGATTCCCTCGACCGTGAGGGTTCCTGCCGAAGGGGCGTTCATGGCCCCCATGATGGAAAGCAGGGTGGACTTGCCAGCCCCCGACTCCCCCATGACGGCCACGAACTCACCGCTTTGGATCTCAAAATCCATGGCTTCGATGGCGGTGACCGCGGCAGCGCCGCGACCGTAATATTTGCTTAAAGCCTGACCGATGATATGGCTCATGTTTCACCTCGCTAAAGTGCGCGCAGCGCGTCGTTGGGGTCCATGCGGGCGGCAGCCAGGGCCGGATAGATCGAGGCCGCCAGGCCCACCGTCAGCGCCATGACCATGGCGCCGGCCGCCAGATGAGGATTCCAGGGCAGGGCCAAGCCGGGGTCTTCGGTAAACAGGCGGAAGGCCAGTTTGGTGGCCCCCATGCCGCCCAGGTAGCCGATCACCCCGGCGCAGACCGATACCAGGGCCGCTTCGATCAGAATGATCCGCATCACGTGCCGCTTGCGGAAACCGATGGCCCGGAAGACGCCGATTTCCGCCTTGCGCTCGCGGACGCTGCCGGTCATGGTCACGAGCACCACCAGGCTGCCGATCAGGATGACGATCGCCGAGACCCCGAACGACAACTTCTTGAACTGCATCAGGGTTTCCATGCGTCCCTGCACCACCTGCTGAATGGCCATGACCTTGGCCCCGGGCAGGGCCTCGCCGATCTGACGCACCATGTCCTCGATGGGGCAGGCCTTACACAGGGCGGCCACTTCCACCATCGAAACGCGCCCGGACTTGTTAAGGACGCGCTGGGCGGAGGGCAGGGCCGTGAAGAGCAGGTGGTCGTCCTGGGAGCCGGTGGGCGCGAGAATGCCCTGAACGGTCATCGCATGGCCCTGAATCGTCACCCGGTCGCCGGCCTGCAGCCCCAGCACCCGGGCCGCCTCGGACCCGGCCAGCAACCCGTCAGACGCCGGTTTGCGGCCGTCGATCTTCCACCAGGGCTTGAGGATGCGCGCCTCTTCGAAATCAACCCCGGCGAGCATCACCGGGCGGGCGTTCAGTTCCACGGCCCCCAGCACCACCGGTCCCATGGCGGCGATATTGCGCGCGTTCTCGATCTGGTGCACACGCGCGAGGTCGGCTTCGTAGAGTTCCTGCATCTCGAATGATATCCCGCCCATGTTGATCCCGCCGTAATTGAGGGACAGGCTTTCGGTGCGCGGCACGATCAGGATGTTGGCACCGTATTTTTCCATTTTGTGATTGATATCGCCCGTGACGGCGTCGGCAAAGGTAATCACGGTGATCACCGTGCCGATGCCCAGGACCAGGCCGAAAAGGATGAGCAGGGCCTTGCCCTTGCGCCGCAGGAGATTGCGGATGGCTATCTGTCTAAGCGTCATGGTCTAAGCCCTTCCCTTGAAATCGAAATAGCCCCTGCCGGAACGAATGTCGTCGACCTCGATCACCAGCATGTCGCCTTCCACCCGGCGATTGAGCGGCGCCGGGTTGCAGCCGCCCTTGACCTCGTTGACCTTGGTGGAGACAAAGCGTCGGTTGCAATTGCGGCAGACCATGACATCGCCTTCCTGGTAGTAGCCCTTGCCGGCCGGCCAGCAGACATCACAGGCGTCGAAAGCGGCCCGCAGCACCCCGTCTGCGCTCTTCAGGACGAAATAGCGGATCGTGTGCTCACCGTCCTTGAAATCGAAATGACGGGCCTTGCCGTCGGCAAACATCGCCACCGGATAGGTCACACGGTTATCGGTTGCAGGCGGAACCGTCTGGGGCGCCGCTTGGACGGCGGCCGCGGGGGCAGTACCCGACTGGTTGCCGATTAGCATGTATCCGCCGGCCACTGCGGCCACTACCAGGACGGCGATAACGGTGGGCAGCAGATACCCCTCTTTTTTCTTGGAAGTGGCCATGACGGCCGCTTTTTTGCGGGCACGCAGGTCGTTGGCGTTGTTCTCGGTTTGGGAGGCTTTTTTGGTTTTAGGCTTCTTGGCCATGTGATTTAATCTCCTGTTATAAAACAAGTTTTTTGTTATATTGTCATTTTAGCCGGCCGTCATGCCTGCTGCGGGCCAAACCCGTTGTCAGGGGCGTGGCCGCCACCGTGGACACGGTGGATAGACCCCAGGCAGGCCGCGATGGTTCAGAATCCGCGCAAAATCGCTGGAATGGCAAAAGACGCCGTCGCGCATGGACAGGTTTGTCCATGTCCCGGCTTGAACATCGGCCCTAAGCGTGGCGATGTGTCAGGAGATCTTCAACACAGGAAGGTTTGGGTCAGCAGATAAATGGGCGTACCGCCGCGATGGGGCGATCCGATGGATCGGCATGCAGCGGTGTCTCCATCGATGGCGGGAGAAGCCAGTGAAATGGTCGATATGAGCTTCCCGGCGATATCCGGGTCGATGCTGCTCTCCGTCGGCAGAAAGGGGTTGGCGGGTGTGGATACCGGTCCGGCCAGATCGCAGGGCTGGGGTCTGGGGACGTCGCAGCACCCCCCAGCCATGGGCGCCATGTCGGATCCCGGGTTGGGCATTGCATCCGCGGTAAGGCAACAGCAGGAAGCCGTTCCCTCGCAGGCCATCCTGAAGGCGGCGGCCGCCTGTCCGGTCAGGCTGATAATCAGCATTCCGGCAACCAGAAGGCATATGACGGGGTTGCGTTTCAAATCCATGCATCCTTAATCGGAATGGTTCTCGATTGCTACACGATCCAGATCGAACTGTCAAGCGTGGTGTACAACGGGCACGCCCCGATCCATTGCGATCGACCGGGCCCATTTAAGGCCGCTGGGTGGACGCATTCAGGGCTTCACCGCCTTCGGAGATGATCGATCTTGCGGCACCACGCCTGTGGTTTCATGCGCCGTCGCGGCTTTGCGCGCAGGAGCGCGACGGTTCTGTCGTCTCAGCGGCGGCCGGTGGGTGAAAATAAGGTGGCCTATTGCCACACATTCTGATAGAAACGGGACATTTCCACCCAATCCCGCCGGCATTCCCCTACCGTGCAAACGGTTTACAAACGACGTTAATCGAGCCACAGCAAGGATAACCTCGAGGCACGGGTGCGCGTAACGCCGCCGGTGCGGTTTACGCCCGCGAAGGCTTCCGGCGGCACCGCACCCGATGGGCCTCATCCGAGTGAAACCGGCATGCCCATCGAAGTTCACTATACGGAAGACCATATCGGCCTTGTTTTTTGTGCCGTCGGCAAAATCACCGGCCAGGATATTATCGATGCACAAAAAAAGATTTATGCCAGCGCCCATTTCGTGAGGCTGAAGTATTGGATCGTGGACCGGGCCCGATGTACGGAATACGCCGTAACGGCTGATGATGTGGCTCGCATTGCATCCATGGATAACGAAGCGGCCAAGCGGAATCCGCACATGTTGGTTGCCTTGGTGTCGCAAACCGACTTGCAGTTCGGCATATCGCGCATGTATGAGGCCCACATTGATGAAAACGGATTCAAGGCGATGTCATTTCGCAGCCGCGCCGCGGCTGAACGCTGGATTCGACATGAACTGAGGAAAGCCCGCCATGACTGAAGACGAAGGCCATCTCAACAATCTGGCCATCGGGCATTACGTTGTCGGCGCCATCATGGTTGCACTCGCATGTCTGCCTCTGCTGCATCTGGGCATCGGTGTGGCCATGCTTTCCGGTGTGCTGCCCATCGAGGCCGAAGTCGAGGGCGACGTGGAGGCGATGCCCTCCCTAATTGCCTGGATGTTCATCGGCGTGGGTGCTCTGTTTTTTCTGCTGGGCCAGGCCGTATCGATTGGCGTGGTTTTATCGGGGCGGTTCCTGCAGAAAAGAAAGAACTACATGTTCAGCTTCGTCCTGGGCTGCCTGATGTGCTTTTTCGTGCCCGTGGGAACCATATTGGGGGTGTTTACCATCATCGTTCTATCCCGGGATTCCGTGAAAAAAATCTATGGCCGGACATGATGGCGCCCCCGACCCATGAAAGATGCCTCAAGCGATCTTCATCGTCCCCGTGAGGCGTTTCTTTTCAAGAATAACGCGTCGCCCGCAGTCGGGTGCTCACGCGAGAGGATTCGCTTGCGTGCGTCCAAGGCAACGCCTGCCGTCGATATAAAACCGCGACGGTCCGGTATCGACTCTGCAGGATCCGCTGATCAGATTTCCGGCGCAACGTGTCGCGCCACGATCTTTTTGGCCGGCAGCGCCTTCGCATGGCGATCCCACCTGTGGCTAGAGCCTCTCGTCCATGGCCTGGTTGCTTCCGGTCAGTTCCATGTAGCCCCGTCCCTTGACCGGCTGGCCGCCGGACGATCCGTCGGCCGTGATGCTGCCCTCCCAGTAGGTAACGCCCGTGGTCATTCCGGTCTCCATCTCCTGGTCGTCCACCGGCGTGCGGATTGTCAGATCCAGGTCGGTGCCTTCGAGCTGAAGACGCCAGGCCAACGGGTATTCGGCATCGGAAGACGGGCTGGTCCAGCGCCGCAGGACCTCCGCACGGATGCTTTCGAAGGCCACGGCCGTGGTTTTACCGTCGGCGGCCACCAGCGTGCCGCTGGAGGCTGGATGGTAGCCGCCCGCCTCCATGTTCAGGAGAAAGAGCATGAGTTCGGTGCCGTTGTCCAACTGAAGGCTGAACCAGCTCCAGCCGCGGATACCGGGCTCCAGTGGGGCCGTGCTGTATTCGTGGTCCATCCAACTCGTTCCCGATACCGCCAGCCGGCGGCCGTGCAAGCGGACGCTGCCGTCGGTCTTCAGCCGGGTGAATGAATAATAGCAGCTGGCTCTTTCCGGATCCGTCCCCTTGCGGCTGTAGCCGCCGTCCCCGTGGGCCACGGCCGCCTTGACCGGCGCCAGGCGCAGATCGAAGCCGAAATCCTCACCGGCCATGTGGAGCACGTGGGCCGTGGGTCCGATCACGGTATCCCATTGCCCCAGATACACCCGCACCGCGTCGCCCTGCCGTTCGACACCGGCCAGCCCCAGCGCGCCGCGGCTCATTTCTTCGGCGGCATAGTGGCGGTTCCCGTCAATGTCGGTCAGGGCGGCGTGGGCCAGGAACAACTGGTTGGTGCGCCAGGCCGACGGCCGCCGGGGCCAGTCGGCGCGCGCGGAGGAGGGCCGAAGCTGGCGCCGGAAGAAGGTGAGCTGGAACCCGAAGCGCGCTCCGTCCGGGGCCTCGAGATTCCCGGTGTAATACCACCATTCCGTGCGAAAGCCCGGATGGGCCCCGTGGTCGCGGGGAAATTCAAAATGGCACGGCCCGGTCACGCGCCGGTAGCCGGCCGTGTCGTCTCCCAGAACCCCGCCGGCCGCGGCCGCTACGAAAATCAGCCCTAAAACCCAAAGCCCGCCGATTCGCCTGCATCGCTTCATCCCCCACACTCCTCACCGCATCGTTAGGGACACATCGCCTATTGAAAGTGCCACCCGCCCCATCTATAGTGTCGGTGCAGATCGTTCGCCTTGCGACTTCGAACCGCGCCCGCTGATATCCATGCACTTTCGGCCTGAAAACATCGTGCCCTTCGTGGCCTGGCTGCGTCATTACCGTATCGGCCACCTGCGCGCCGACTTCTTTGCCGGGATGACCGTGGCCGTGGTGGCCCTGCCCCAGTCGATGGCTTATGCCCTGATCGCGGGGCTGCCGGTCCAGTACGGGCTTTACGCCTCCATCGTTCCGGCCGTCGTCGGCAGCTTGTGGGGATCCTCGGCCCATCTCATCACGGGCCCGACCACGGCGGTCTCTCTGGTGGTCTTCAGCACCCTGAGCGATCTGGCCGCACCCGGCAGCAGCGCCTACCTGGAGCTGGCCTTCTTTCTGGCCCTCATGATCGGGTTCGTCCAGATCGTCATGGGTCTCGCCCGCCTGGGCAACCTTCTGAACTTCGTTTCCCATGCCGTTCTGCTGGGCTTCACCGCCGGAGCCGCCGTGCTGATCGCCTTCAAGCAGCTGCCCGGTCTTTTGGGCATCCCGCTCGAAAAAGGCCAACCCTTCCTGGTGGGGCTTTTCAAACTGCTGCTGAATGTCCATCAGACCCATCCGGCCACCGTGCTTCTCGGGGCCGTGACCATCGCGACCATCCTGGTGTTCAAGAGACTCCGACCCCGCTGGCCGGGCACCCTCCTGGCCATGATTCTGGTGGGGCTGCTGGTCCATCTCTTCGATCTGGATCGGCAGGGAGTCGCGGTGGTGGGCGCCATCCCTGCCAGCCTGCCGCCGTTTCACCCGCCCGCGGCCGATTCGGCGGCCCACTTGGGCCGGCTGGCTCCGGGGGCGCTGGCCATCGCCATATTGGGCCTGGTGGAAGCCGTTTCCATCGCCAAGTCCATCGCCGACCAGACCCGCCAGCGGCTCAACGTGAACCGCGAGTTCGTGGCCCAGGGCATGGCCAACGTGGGTGCCGCCCTGTTCAGCGGCTATCCCGGAAGTGGATCGTTTACCCGCTCGGCCGTCAATTTCCGGGCCGGCGGCCGCACCCCCATGAGCGCGGTGGTCTCGGCCCTGGCCATCGCCCTCGTTGTCCTTACGGCCGGCCCGCTGGCCGCCAAACTCCCGCTGGCCGCCCTCGCGGGCGTGCTGATCGTGGTGGCCTACGAACTGATCCGCGTGCGCGATATCGTCCGCACGATTCGGGCCACACGCTCCGATGCGGCCGTCCTGGCAATCACCTTTCTGGCCACGGTGCTGCTGAACATCGAGTTCGCCATCTATATCGGCATCCTCCTGTCCATCGGCCTTCACCTGGCGCGCACCTCCCACCCGCGCATCGACTCGGTGACGCCGGACAGGCCAACCGGTAAGCTCGTGCCGGCGGTCCCCGGTGCGATCTGCTGCCAGATGGACATCGTCCAGATCGACGGCTCGATCTTTTTCGGCTCGGCGGCTTTTGTCATAGACGATCTCCAGCGACGGCTGCGGCAGCATCCCGATGTTGCCAACCTCCTCATCCGGATGCACCATGTCAACACGATCGACGCCAGCGGCATCCACGTGCTCGAAATTCTGCTGGAAGAAATCCAGCGCCGGGGCGGCGGTCTTTTCTTCGCCGGGGTCCACCACCAGGTTTTTCTGGCCCTCAAGAATTCCGGGTTGCTCAAGGACGCCGGCGACACCCATGTGCATGCGTCCACCGGCCGGGCCATCCGGCATGCCATGCGGGAAAACTTCTGCGCGGATATCTGCGCCGCCTGCCCGGTGTTCGTCTTCGAAGAATGCCAGGCGCTCAAATCCGCCGACTGGAGCATTTTCGGTCCCGGGGTACAGCCGCGCTTCTGCCGGCTGCCGGATGCAGGGGCAAATGCCGCAGAAACGCAATCCCAGGAAACGCCATGAGAATTCTGGTTTACACCGACGGCCGACCGACCACCGACAGGGCCCTGGCTTTTGCCGCCGAATGGGCCCAACGCCTGGCAGCCGAGCTGGCCGTCATCACCGTGCGCAGCGAAACCCACGCCATGGAGGCACCGCCGCCGCTGGGCCGCGCGGTGACGTCCGCCGAATGGCAGCGGCTACCCGAAGGCTTGCAGGTATTGACCGCGGCGGCGCATAAACTGGCGGATACCGGCCTGATGCCCCTGCCCGCCGACATCGTCATTCGCGAAACGCCCCACAGCCACTTCTTCAGCTGTCCGTCCGCGGCGGGCCCGCCGATTAGGTTCCATGAACGCTTCGGGCATTTCATCGAGGCCCTGAACCGCGAAATCGACCGAGACCGCATCGACCTCCTGATCATCGCCCCGCCGCGCCGAAGCCGGGTGCGGCGGCTCGTGCTGGGCGACACCACCCGGAAGCTGGCCCTGGAATTGCACACCTCGGTCCTCATCGTACGGGAGGGCCGGCCGGAAAGTCCGCCGGTGATCTGCGCGGACGGTTCCTCCTCGGGCAAGCGCGCCTTTCCGCTGATGCAAAAGCTGCTGCCCGCCATCCCGTCACCGGTCGGGCTCATGTGGGTGCGCACACCGGAGACCACCACCGAAGAAACCGCCCAGGCATTAGACTGCCTCGAACAGGCCCGGCAGTGGCTGGCTTCCTGCGGCCGTGAAAGTCGGCTCAACCAGATCGAGCACGAGCACCCGGCCGACGCCATTACCGCAACCGCCGGTGACAACGCTCTCGTCATCATCGGCGCCAGCCTGCGCCACGACGTCTACCGCCGCACGCGGGGAAGCCTGCCGATTCGACTCCTGGGCAGTTCCCGGGCCAGCATTCTACTCGTCAAAACACCGCCCGAAGCCAACCCGGGGAACGACAAGAACCGCTTCGCCTGTTAGACGGTGTCGACGTCGACGGCCGTCGGGCCTGACCTCGCAATGGTCGGCGCACCCTCCCCCCGCCCCTGGTCGTTCCTCAACGTCCGAACGCCCTTAGGAGTGCGGCCGGTGACGTTCGAACAGCCAGGCGCATGGCCGGCATTGCCGCCGCCAGAGCGGCGGCCACGATCAGGGGAAGCGAAACGGCCAGCGCGGCCCAGTCCACCCCGTAGAGGAAGGTCCAGCCGAAGGACTGCCGGTTGATCACGTAGACCAGGAGATAGGACAGCCCGAAACCGCAGAGCACACCCAGGATTTCCCCCACCGCCACGATGAAAAACGCCTCCCAGAGAATCATGGCCCGGATCTGGCCCCGGCTGCCGCCCAGCGCACTGATCGTGTTGAGCTCGGCGGTTCGCTCCAGCACCCGCACCGTCAGAATCGTGGTGATGCCCAATGCCGCCACCAGGAGGGCGATCAGAAGCAGCACGGTAGTGATGGCAAAGGTTTCGTCAAAGATCTTGAGCACAGCCGAGCGCAGGGCGCTGCCGGGCATCATGGTCAAGCGCTCGCCGAAGCGCAGCACGAGCTCGTCCTGAAGCCGTGCGGTGGCCGCCTCGATATCGCGGGAACGATCGGTGAAGAAAATGCGCACCCCGCCCCAGGCAAGCCCTCCCAGGCGCCGATCGAGGTCGGCCAGAGAGCAAAACACCACGCCGCCGTGGGTACGATAATCACGCACCAGACCCAGAACCGGCCACGCCAGGTCGTGGCCGCGAAGACGGATGTGAAAGGTGTCACCCACACCAAGCCCGCTGCGACGGGCAAAGACCTCCGAGAGCAATACGCCCTCGCCCCTTGCCAGGGGGGGCATCAGGTGATCGCCGCCTTGCAGCCAGAAAAAACGGCCATGAACCCGAAAAGCCTCGAAATCCATGGCTTCGAGCTGAAAGGCATGACCCTCGTGGAACAGGGAGAAACGCCGGTTGGGCACCATGTCGATATCTTCCCGTTGGCCGAGATCGTCCACCAGGAGGGGCGGCAGCGGCTCCCAGACCCGGTTGGTCTCCGCCATCCGGGTGGTGACGAACAGATCCCCGCTGATGGTCTGTTCGACCCAGAGCTCCACCGTGTGGCGAAAGCTGCGCACCATTATCACCAGGGCCGTAAACAGGGCCACCGCCGTGATCAGTGCACCCACGGCAATGGCGATCCGCGCCAGACTGTCGCGCAGATAGCCGGCGGCCAGGTGGGCCGGCCCACGCGAACGGTAGCGCGTCAGCGGATGGAGATGACGCCCGGCCTGCCGCAGCATCCAGGGCGCCAGCAGGGCAAACCCCGCGAACAGCAGCAGGCAGGCCAGGTAGCCCGCCAGAGGCACCCCTCGCACGGCGGGCAGCTGCGCCAGCGGCCATACCAGAAGGAGGCCGGCCAGGCCTGTGAGTGCCAGCCGCCGAACCGTCGGCCGCGATGCTTCCGATCGCCGGACCGCCATCATCACCTCGCGGGGCGGCACCCGTCCGGCCGCCTGCGCCGGCTGCAGGGCGGCCAGCATGGCGACAATCACCGTCATGGCTAAAGAGAGCAGGATTTCCCAGAAGTCGAGCGTCAGCCGGTCCACGTGCACCCGCACGAAAAGGGTTGAAATCGTGGCGCTGACACCGTCGAGAAGATGGCGCACCAGCAGGCTTCCCAGCGGCATGGCCAGCGCCCAGCCGGCCAGACCGTAGAGTGCCCCTTCACCGACAAAAAGCCAGTAGACGCTTCGGGGCGACGCACCCACCGCTCTCAGGATGGCCAACTCGCGGCGTCGGGCGGCCGCATTCATGGCCACCAGGCTGTAGACCAGAAACATGCCCACGAAGAGGGAGGTGAAACTCAGGAAGGACAAGTTGACCTGGTAGGCGCGAATCATGTCCTCCCCGCTGGCTTTGACGCTCCCGGGCGGTCCGACCTTGAGGTTCGGGCCGATGGCGGCCGCCGCTTCGGCGGGGAGCCCGGCATCCGGGGCGGCCAATTGCAGGTCGATGCGATCGACCCGATCGAAGGTGCCCGTGAATTCCTGGAAGGTGGCAATGTCACACAGGGCCATTCTTCCGTTGGCCAAGGCGCCCAGGCCCTCCGTGGATATCCGCCCCACGACGGTAAAGGGCGTGTCTCCGCTGCGGTGGGTCAGTATCACCTGGCCGCCGGAATCCCACCCGGCCTCCCGGGCCAGCGCCTCACCGGCCAGAAGCGTGAAGGGCTCGGCCATGATCTGCAGCCAGGCGGCCTCTCCCCCGGCCGGCCCGGCTTTCTCCCAGGAGCGCATGGCGCGATCCATGAGGGGGTCGATTCCCACCAGTAGAAACGAACGTCCCCCGCCCGCCTGCCGTGTGTAGGTAGTCATCACGGGAGCGGCGACCACCCCCGGTATCGCCCGCAGCCTGGCCACCAGATCCTCGGGAACCCGCCCCCCCGGCTGGGTCACGACCTGGTCGGCACGGCCGGAGATGGCATCCATGCTGCGGGTGAAAGCATCCAGCGAAGCATCCACGGCGATGCGCACACTCGTGAAAACCGCCGCCCCGAGGGCGATTCCCAGCACCACCGCCAGCGCCCGCCAGGGATGACGCTGCACCTGCCGCAGATTGAACCAGACGAAAAGCCTGAAAAAAAACATCAGCGCGAACCTTTTTCCGGCCGGAGGGCGCCGTCCCTGAGATGCAGGCGAAGCGTGGCCTTGTCGTCGGCCTGGTCGCTGTGGGTGGCGATAATGACGGTGCAGCCCTGCTGGCGATTCAAATCCCACAGCAGTTGGATCACCATGTCGCCATTGCGGCTGTCGAGATTGCCGGTCGGCTCGTCCGCCAGGATGAGGGGGGGGCGGTTGATGAGGGCCCGGGCAATGGCGGTGCGCTGCATCTCCCCACCCGACAATTGGGCCGGGTGATGGCGGCGGCGGCCCGCCATCCCCAACCAGTCCAACAGGTCCGCAGCCCGCTTGCGGGTGGCTGTAAGGGGGGCGCCGGCCAGCAATGCCGGTAGACAGACGTTTTCCTCGACGCTCAGGGTCGGAAGCAGATTGAAGGACTGAAACACCATTCCCACGACCTTGCGCCTGAAGGCGGTCATTTGGGCCGCGCTCAGCCGATCGATGTCGTGACCGGCAACGGTCAGCTCTCCCGCTGTGGGACGATCCAACCCGGCGATCAGCGCCAGCAAGGTGCTCTTGCCCGAACCGCTGGCCCCCTTAAGGACCGCCAACGCACCGGTGGGGATGTCCAGATCGACCCGGTTGAGGCCGATCACCTCGCTGTGCCCCGGGTGATAGGTCCGCGAGAGTCGACGTGCCCGGACGATGATATCGGCAGGGGTTTGGGCTTTCATATTGCGGACGGCGGCAGGATGCCTTGGGCAACAGCCCGCTCCAGGAGCGCCTCAACATAGCGCCACAGCACGGGGGCGCCTTCGTCCATCACCCGATTGCGCGCCACGACGCGATCGTGGGTAATACCGTTTTCCTGCCAGGACTTGCCTTGGGAATGGTAGTTGTTAAGGACAGGCTGCAGGCGGTCGAGGGCGTTGGCCAGCCGGGCTTCGGGCGTCTGGCGCGCTTCGAATTCTTCCCAGAGGGTCGTGAAGCGGTCGCCGATGTCCGCGGGAAGCAGGCCGAAAAGACGTCGGGCGGCAGCCTGCTCGCGCGCATGCTGACCGCTGGCGGCAACCTCGTCGTAGCAGAAGGTGTCGCCCGCGTCGATTTCCACGATGTCGTGCACCAGGAGCATTTGAAGGACACGCCCCACGTCTACGCCGTCTCCGGGAGCGTATTCGCCCAGCACCATGGCCATTACGGCGATGTGCCAGGAGTGTTCGGCCGAATTCTCCTTGCGGCTGGCGTCCATCAGCCAGGTCTGGCGGCGAACGCTCTTAAGACGGTCGAGTTCACGGATGAAATCGAGCTGGCGCTCGAGCCGGTCGTCCATGCGTATTAACTCCAATTCTTGGGCCTGACCGCTTTCATAAGGGATGAACGTGCTCAAGGTCCGAATTTCGAGCCTAAAGGGCCGGCGGTCAAATTGCAAGCTAAGCTTGGTCGCGCCCACTTGACCATCCGGTATCTGCCGGCAGCCGAGGAGGGTTGTCCACTCAGGTCGCTGTCCATTTTCCCGACGGGTGAGCTATTGCGGGACCCATTTCCGAGTCTGCGCCGCGATCACACCCGCCTTCCCCAGACGGCAAAAACCGGATCGGAGACCAGCATCTGACCGGCATACTTGTCGTCGTCCGGCCGCGGCCATCCCTGGCTGGAAAAGGTCTCCAGACGATTGAAATGTCCATTCCGACTGAAGTACTCCCGTACCAGCCCCATGCGCTCGAAGGGATGGATTTCCGTCCAGACCCTGATGGCCTTGGGCGGGAACCAGCGGTTGGAAAAAGTCACGACGAAAATGCCGCCGGGCGCGAGCACGCGGGCCATCTCGTCGAAGACGTCGAACGGGCGGGTGAGGTATTCCACCGACACCGTACAGACGGCGGCGTCGAAAGCGCCGTCGTCAAAAGGCAGATGCGTATCGCGATTTAGATCCTGGACCACCCGGCGTGACAGGCGCGGATTGGCGGAAAGTTCTTCCGCATTCAGGCCCAGCCCGTCTACCGAACGGGTCTCCAGGTCTTCAGGCAGGTGGGACGTCCAACTGCTCATAAGGTCCAGCACCCGGCTGCCTTCCGGGATCAGGCGCCCATAAAGTCCGCGGGTGGTATCGATGGCGTGAGCGTCGATATGCTGGACAAAACGCGGTTGGCGGTAAAAAAGACGATCGTCCGCAGGATCGCCGCGGTCAAACGCCTCCGGTGAAAAGAAATCCGTGGGCTCACCGTTGCAACGGGCCTGCATGCCGGGTCCGGTGGTGACCTGCTCTGCCCAGTCGTACAGCGTACCGCCATGTTCTTCAAATTTTTCGCGAACATCCGTGATGAAGGCTTCGAGCACCAGATCGCGGTCGGCCAGGGGGTGGTTGAAATCGGCATCGATCCCCCGCTTCGCCACGGCGGTGCAGCGAAACGGTTCGATATTGCCGCGGAACACGCCGCTTACCCCCTGGAGGATACCCCGTGGATAGAAGCGCCCGTAGCGCGGACGCAAGGTGGTGCCGTCACCCAGGCGTCCTTCGATGCGTGTGTGGGCCACCGGGTGGATGGCTTTCGCGGTCGCGGCCGGAATCAGTTGGGCAGGACGAAAAGAATGCGTGATGCGATCACCGGTCGACGCCCCTATGATCTTTTCAGCGACCGCTGGAGGGAGTATGTCGCGCCAGAAGTTAACGCGCTGCGCGAAATATCGATCTTCGTGCTTGATTCCGTTTTTGCTCCATTTTAAACTAAATTCAATGCTCGCCAGATTATCGGGCGTAATCGTGTTCATCATCGGACTCCAAAACATAAGGCCGGCAAAACCTTGAAGCCATTTTAAGCACGAAGTCCGTGGAGTCCAGACCCTATTTTCCCCCATCGGTCCACGTCGACCGTCACGCGGTACAACCAATGAAAGGTGATGCCATGTTGAAATCATTCTTTACAGCCTTGTCTCTATCAACTGCCTTCATACTCGCGTCCTCTGCCTGGGGATTGGATTTTCAGGCGGGCCGCTACGAAATCACCTCGTCGATCAGCATGCCGGATATGCCCGGCGCGATGCCGCAGACCACGATTACAAAGTGCTTGACCGCCCAGGACCCCGTGCCGGATCAATCAGCCGCCAGCGAGAACTGCAAAATCGAGCACATGAAGACCACGGGCAACACCGTGACCTGGAAAGTGGAATGCCAGCAGAAGGGCCAGACGACGAAGACCAGCGGCAAAATGACGTATGCCGGTGACCGCTTCGAGGGCTTGATCGACACCGTCATGGTTCAACCGCATGGCAATGTGACGATGAAGGCCACCGTCAAGGGCCGGCGCGTCGGTGACTGTCCGTAGGGCGACCGTCGCCAGCGCCCGTTTCGCCTGCGATGCAATGGCGCAGCGATGGTTAGCCTCTCCTGGTTTCTTCCCGGATGCATACTGATTTCGTCAGTTAATCTCCCGCATTTCGGATCGCGGCGCTGACAGGCAGGCGGCCAGGCGCGTTTACATCGGATCAGCTGGCGGCATTTCTACTGTTTCTTTCGATGCCCTCTGCTCGCGTTCTTCGGGGCAAATATCGACTTATCCATCAACGGACGACCGCGCTTATCGAATCGGCAACGCTCGTAGAGCGCCAACTCACATGGGGTGGCCTGAACCGTGGGCCGCCTCGCCTCAACCGGCTGATACCAACTGTTGAGAGGTGAAGCCATGAGCGGTTTCGCGCATTACAAGACCGGTGTGAAACACAGCCTGCGGGCCCGACGCTTGTCTTCGGCGATGCAAAGCTAGGCGGGCGAACCGGAGGGACTGGAAAAGCGCGTCCCGCCGCATTGCATCAACAGCTTCAATACCGCCCGCAAGCTGTTGATACAGGCCGAGGAGAGGCCACGCCTGGGATTTATCGATCGCGGTTGGCGCCTCTTTCAGGCGATACGGCGGAAGGAATTGCTCAGTTTCCACCATAACCAGCAGCGGCAGTCCCATGCGCGACATCTGCTCAACGAGATGGAGAAAATACAGGCTGGC
This sequence comes from Desulfobacterales bacterium, assembly GCA_030065275.1. GTDB lineage: Bacteria > Desulfobacterota > Desulfobacteria > Desulfobacterales > UBA5852 > JABZFP01. Next base: position 17,057 of record JASJCV010000055.1, read on the forward strand.
GCTACGACGCCATCAAACAGCTTCCTGGCGACGGAGATAAAATCCCCGGCGTCTGGGAACTCTACCAGGCCGCCCTGATCCGGGACGAACACAACGCCAACAACGCCTGCAAGGGCGATTAGCTGCGGGTGCAGGCCATCGGCCTGGCGTTTGTCCTGCTTCTGGCCCTGACGCTGTTTTTCATCTGGCTCGGCTGGTATGAGGGGCCCAGCCCTCCCTGGAGCCTTCGACACGACCCCGTTCCAGGCCCTGATCACCATCGGGCTGTTCGGCGCTCTGGGCGGCACCGTCAGTGCCCTGACGTCGATCTCGCGGAACCCGGATGCCAGCGCTGACGACCACCTTCCAGATGACCCTGCTGTGCCTGTCCATGGGGTTCTACTCGGCAGAGATTGTGTTTCTAATGCTGCAGTCCGAGTTCACCGAAAACGTCCTCACCGGACGGTTTGCTGAAGGCCTGGCCGAGAGCCTCAACAATGCCCAGCCCGACACGTCCTATTTCATCGCGTGCGGTACCGGTTTTTCTGAAAGGCTGGTTTCGCGTGCGGTCGAAACCGTGGCGGGACAATAAAAAACCAGACCGTTTGAAGCCGTCCTCAGCGGCCTTAACACATGCCAATCCGTGTGCTTTATATCCTAACGCAAGGGTTAGGCCTCCCATTTCCCGGCTTTCGGGACCTGAGTTTCAACCCCCAATTGAGCAACCGTGCCGATGGTAGTGGCATCATCTGGCCACCGATCCAAATCTGAGCGAGCCTTTCATGGGATGGATGCCAAAGAGGAGCGAAAATGGCTGGTTCAGCGAGCATGGTAAACAAATTGTAAGCCTTTGGGTGGCTAATCGTCCATACAATGCCTATCAATTAAATTAGATCTAAAATTAACAATGGCTCTTCAATCAAGGGCTTTTATCCAGATAGGGATGGATTTCATGGGGTTGGCTGATTGGCATGTGAGCGTATCAAAAAAGCTTGCCCTAACTTCTCGTTTTGACGCAACGGCATCATTGCTGCCCATTCCCGTCACCTTCGAGTCGCCCGCTCAGGGACCGGCCGGCAGGGAGTCGGCGGAAGCCATTGTGAGAATCGATTGGTTCAGTGTTCGTGGGAGTTTCCAAATGGGGTAAAGAAATACGCCGTCACACGCGAAATTTGTCCGGTATGCGAGGGTCGCCGGGTTATCAAAGACCCGAGCGGTTTTTGGGCACGGATGGCCAGGGCCGAGGCTGAGGCGCCGGGCGGGCGTTTTGACGAGCTTACCTTTTACCGATACATGCTGGACCACGGCTTCGACGCGGAAGCCCCCGAAACCTGGCCGGTCGAAGAAGAACCCTGCATGACCTGCGATGATAAAGGCATACTGGAAACAACGACCAGCTGGAATGATGATGCTGATACTGACGTGGCCGGCGAAGCAGGGACACAAGAAGATATGGCCTGCTATTGCGGGGCTTCGGCCGACACGGAAGTCGACCACGAACTCTGCGAGTGCAAATAGAGCTGGCCATCTTGAAAGGATCAGGTCTTAACGGCCTGTTGACCAAAACCTGAGTTAACACCATCTGAACGGGGTCAGATCTCAACCTTTAACAGGCCATCACCGTGATGCTGTTAAAAGTTAAGGCCCCTCTTTTGTATGCGACCGTGGCATAAGCGTGGAGGACAATGTGGAAGAACTCAGGGGAACCATGATCCAGTCTTTTCACTGGTACTCGGCGAACGACGGTAATTTCTGGAATATCTGGTCGGATCGGGCCTCAGCATTGCAAGCCAAAGGCTTTACGGCCCTTTGGCTGCCGCCGGCCTGCAAGGGCATGGGCGGTGTCAATGATGTGGGCTATGGCGTCTATGATTTGTTCGATTGCGGCGAATTTCACCAAAAAGGAAGCCTCCGCACCAAATACGGTACGAAAACAGAGTACCAAAACTGTATCGATAAAGCCCATCGGGCCGGCCTCCAGATTTATGCCGATGTCGTCCTGAACCATAAAATGGGCGCCGATCATCCGCAATGGGTGCATGATGTGGTGGTGGTCGATCCGCATGACCGTAACCGCACCCTGGGCGACTATCACGACAAAAAACTGTGGACCTATTATCTCTTCCCGGGCAGAGGCGACACCTATTCCAGCATGAAGTGGGAATGGTGGCACTTCGATGCCACCAAGGAGTATGGGCAAATCTACAAACTCAAAGACAA
>JASJCV010000056.1 GCA_030065275.1 Desulfobacterales bacterium
ATGGTCGGTCATGACTGGGGCGCATATCTGGCCTATCTTTTTGAGCGCACCTATCCCGAGCGGATTGAAAAGATGGTGACGATGGACGTAGGCGGTCATTTCAAACCCAGCTCTTTTGGACATGCCCTGATGATAATGAGCTATCAGTGGTGGCTGGTGGGCGCCTGGTTTATCGGCAAGCTGCTTCCATTCGTGGGAAACTGGATGACGTGTGCCTTATCACTTTATGCACGGGCACCGCGCGGCGCGGCCGTCCACAGCCGGATGAATTATTTTTATTTCTATATGTGGCGGGCTATCATGTTTTCAAAGAAATACCGATCGAGCCTGATTGGCCGCTATCGCCCCGGATGCCCGATTCTGTACTTCTATGGAAAAAGAAAGCCATACAACTTCCACTCTCAAAAATGGGAAATGATTTTAGCCAACTCACCTGGTTCGGAAGTGGTTGCCGTACCCAAAGCCGGACACTGGCTGATGCTCGATCAACATGAGTTTGTTGCCGCCAAAATGGAGCAGTGGTTACGAAGATAACAGGGATGGGAAGAAATCAGAGTCGCCTCTTAATAAGTATCTACACGTTTGAAAGATCGGCTATTACAGGCCGAAGCCACATTGGTCCTATTTAACCATTCAATGCTGTTCAGCAAGATGTGAATATCTATCCATCGGCTTTAATCACGCCAAATAAGAAACAAGGTAGCGCATGCATGAATAATAATCTGAAAATACTGCTCGTCGGCTTACAGGCATCCTTGGTTGATTTCGATAAGTGGCCGGAATTATCGGTTGAAAAGCTGGAAAAGGCATTTGCGGATATTAGCGAAGCGTTAACCAATCAGGGTTATTCCGCTAAATGGTGTCTGACCGATACGGGCGAGACCGCGGAACAGAAGCTCACGGAATCGATCGCGTCATTTCAACCGGATGTGGTCGTTGTCGGCGCCGGCGTGAGAACCGATCCGGACCATTTTCTGCTTTTCGAGAGAATCATCAATACCATTCATAAAAAAGCGCCGCAGGCGTCGATGGCCTTCAACACGAATCCATTCGATACGATCGAAGCCGTCAAGCGGTGGGGCTAGTGTGCGCTGAAGGTGACAGGAGAGGTCGCATGATTTACGGAAGAAGCGGGGTTGCATCTTCATTAATCACGATTTGGCTGGATCTATTGTCCTCAACGCCGCACAATCCTCGGCCATGACCCCCGTGATCACGCGGGGCGGCGGGCCCCACCCGGCAACATCGGCATCGCTTAAGATGGGGTATTTGGAACGCAATCCACCGATATCGTCAGTCGGTGCCCCAATCACGACCATTTCAATACCGGTCTCGCGAATGGCAAAGGCGCACATCCAGCAAGGCTCAGCAGTCGTTAACAAGGTGCAGCACGACAGACGGTGTGAGTTAAGCCGTTCGCACGCCCGGCGTACGGCCAAAAGCTCGGCATGGCCGGTGACGTCCCATGCATGCGGCAGCAATTCATGCGCCTCGCTAATGATGCTTTCTTTTCGCACGATCAGCGCCCCGATCCCGAGATAGCCCGCGGCCCGGCCCTTCCGGGCCAGATCGAGACAGACCCGCATGTAATCCTGATGCGAGCTTCCTGGTTGAGGATCCATGCCATGCTTCCTTCTAAATTTTGCATTGAACGCCCTCGGCGGAGCGACCAATTTTTGTCCTTTTCCAACAGTTTGGGCCCTTTACCCGACAAAAGTCTCCGCACTTCCTCAAAGACCGTTTAACCATTCCAAATCAAATTAAAATTTGATTATGGCAGAATATGCTTGATTTATGTCATTGCTGCCAATTCGGATCATCCCTATGTTGCCATCAGCACCAATTGAAACCCAGGAGCAATACGATGCGTCATACGGTCGAATTCGTGCTTTTTCCCGATGCAGTCGGTTTGGATATTACCGGCCCGCTTGAGGTTTTCAATACAGCCACGGTCCTGATGGAGCGCGGGGGCCAAACAGGGGCCGGTTACATGGCGCGTTATACGGCCATAAACAAGGGACCGGTCCGGCTGAGCTCCGGCCTCGAGGTCATGGCGGATACGGATTTCGAAGATACGGTCCCGCCCGACATACTACTTGTGCCGGGCGGCACGGGTGTCGAGAACGCCCTCCGCAAACCGGGTTTCGTCGAGGCCATCCGCGAGAGATCCCGACAGGCCAAGCGTATCCTGTCTGTTTGCAACGGCGCGTTTTTCCTGGCAGCCGCCGGGCTTTTGGATGGGCGGCGGGCCACGACGCATTGGCGCACGGCCGATGACCTGGCCCAGCGCTATCCTCAAGTGGAGGTCATGCCGGATGCCATCTACATCCGCGATGGTCATATTTACACCAGTGCCGGCGTGACCGCCGGCATCGATCTGGCCCTGGCCGTGGTCGAGGAAGACTTCGGCGCAACACTGGCCCTGGAGGTCTCGCGCATGCTAGTGCTGTATTTCCGGCGCCCGGGAACGCAATCCCAGTTCAGCGCCCCGCTGAAGACCCAGGCCGCTGCCGGCAAGCGGTTTGCCAAGCTTCACGACTGGCTCGTCGGCAATCTGAGCCACCCCGTATCCGTGGAGCAGATGGCCGCCTTCACGGCCATGAGCCCGCGCAACTTCGCCCGCGTGTTCAAAGCCCGGACAGGAATGACCCCCAATAAATTTTTGGAAACCATGCGTCTTGATCGCGCCCGGGAACTGCTGGCCGCGGGCAATGACTCCCTTGAGCACATCGCCGAAGCCTGTGGCTTCGGCCGCGAGGAGCGTCTGCGCCGCGCCTTCCTGCGGCGTTTCCAGGTGACACCGTCCCAATTCCGTCTGCATTTCACGCCCTCTTGAATTGCAGGCCAAACACGATCCGATCGGGGATCGACCGCCGCCGGCGGAAGCCGACGCCATCCGTTGCACGCGGTGGAGGTGAAAAAATGCAAACCGCGCTATGCGAAAATACCAGAACGATCGAACGACGCGGCAACCCCCGCTTGCCTTATCGCACCACCGCCCTGATTAAATGTGCGTCGGTGAGCGGCGTCGGAACTATCAAGGATCTCAGCCCGGGCGGTCTATTTCTTGAATTGCCCTTTTTCCTCGAACGGGATGCAAGTATCCGGATCGAATTTAAGCTCCGCAACTCCGGCCGCACGACGGAAGTCGACGGTAAGATCGTGCGCCGCACACCGGCCGGCGTGGGCGTTCAATTTCTTTGGACGTAGGGCCTGACCCAGGGCAGGCAATGCCGGCCGTGCGGACCGGCCTCTTGGTCATTAAATAAATAACGGGGTCGCGTCCCAGCATTTGACGGATTCAAGCGGACGCCAATCAGGTTTTGAATCCCAAATTTATTCCCCCGGCGTCTAGAGGGGTGTTTTGGGGACGTCGTGTTTTTATGCTTTTCATTTTACACCACTAGCATTCGGTTGAGTTAGGGGTGTGGAATACGGTCCCTTAACTTATAAACTCCAATCTCTTATACCGCTCGCAGCCATTCCAACCTTAACAATCAAAGACCCTCCCAACGACCGGAAAGGCCGACAAAACAGGATTGCGATGGTAACAATCTTTTAAACGACCTGCTCAATCGACCGGCTCGATTTCTGAGCTATTGATATTTTACGTTTCTTTGATAAATTATTCTCAACAAATCGCTTTCAGTCGGTTCCCCGCTTCAGCAGTCGGAATGGTTTGCTTTCAATTATAAAACCAGCCCCCTCATTGGTCCTTAGGCTCTTTTTGTATGCGCTTGCAGCCTGTGAGGCCGGCGTTCGGCACAACGGAATAAGGAGGCAACAAATGAACCGTATGCACCTCTTCAGAATTGCGCTCTGCTTTTTATTGCTGGAAGGCGTTATGGGAGTCGGATTATCGAAGGCGGAACCTGACGGGCCGCTGCGGCCTGAATCGCAACTGGAGGATGGGGCGCAGCAGGAAAGAAGGGGACCACAGGTAAAGGCCGTTGTTATTCAAGGGCCATCCCAAAAGATGGTAATTAGGCCCACATTGTCGGAGGAAGAAAGAGAAAAAAGAGAAAAGGCGTTTGAAGCATACCTCAGAACGCAAGGTGTGTCCGAAGAGGAAATTAAGGCCAGAAAAGATTATACGAGTGGAAAAATTACACCAGAGGAATATATCAACACATTAAAAAGGCAAAAACCGGTTGAAACGATACCCGTAGACGAAGAACGGATTCGACAAAGCCTTCGAATGAAAGGTAAATCCGAAGGTGAAATCGATTATTTTATTAAAACCTTTGTTAGAGGAGAAATCGACCCGGAAGAAGGCAAAGTGCTGACGGAAGCAGAACAGGCAGAGACCGATCAATATCTTCACGCCATCTGGGAAAGGATGCGAACGGCCTTGGCGGACAACAATATTGAAACGGCGGCTAGCTGTATTGCCGAGAAAAAAAGGACAAATTATAGGCGTATCTTTAAAAGCCTGTCCGATGAGGATCGACTTGATCTGGTCGCGAGATTGGAGGATCTGCGGCTAATCAAGTTTCACTCGGCCCGATATGCCGAATACGATGTGCAGGAGATCCGCGATGGCCAGAGCATATCTTGGATGGTCATATTCATAAAGACGCCCTGGGAAAATGAGTGGAAGATTAATGGCTTTTAGCGACAAAGGTTATAAATGGCCAGGGCCAGGTCTACATTCTTGACATTACTTTAGCTCGCGAGGGAGATATCGGGGTTGCGTCTCAACTTTTGACAGATTCAAGCGGGAAGCCATAAAGGTCGACCCCCTCCTGTCTCGATCCGCATCGTGGCCGCCTGCTACGGCCGAAAACCATTAGAGTTCGGCCAAAGCAACCTTTAGTATCGAATTGTTGCCCAGAAACACTTTCCCCTGAATGTAACGTTCCATCGCCTGCTACCTGCTGTTTTCGTCCACCGTTTTGTTTTGACGCCTCGGAGCTAGCGGCATCGTCAAGCGTCCTCCCCAGAGGCAGTAAATAGGCCAACCATACCCTAGAGGGCGGTATGGGGGCAGACCGTGGTTGTTTCACCCGGGCAGGTGCTGGGACAAATCAAGGTTACCCGCGAGAGTGGGAATTCGGCGAAGTGGAAATGGAAATCCGCACCATGTGCGGCCAGAGCCGCTTTTCCAACGACCTGGCGGACGTGGCCGTCTCGGAACCCGCCAAGCTGGATGCACGGGAAAACGCGGCCGGGGATGACAATTAAGTCTTTCATAAAAGCCTGCGGAGAAATCATCACCGTGCGGCACTTCCCTCTGCGCCGCCCGATGTCGTCCGGGGGCGATAGCGGGGCGCCATACCCCGCCCCACCCGGACGGGCCCGATGATCGTGGCCGCTGGCCTGCTGACAGCCGTTCTCTTGACCTCCTCCACCTGAAGCCTTAATAAATTAATCGATTACAATTGAAACCGCCACAGCACCCCGGTGTCGAAAGGACTTGCGATGCTTGATCAGGCCATTGTGTTCGCCATCCTCTTCGCGGCTCTCGTACTGTTCATCTGGGGGCGGCCTCGCTACGACGCCGTGGCCCTCCTTTCTCTCCTGGCGGTGGTGGTGACCGGTATTGTGCCGGCCAGGGAGGCCTTCAGCGGCATGGGGCATCCGGCCGTGGTCACCGTGGCGGCCGTGCTCGTCATCAGCCGGGGGCTGAGCAACGCCGGCATCGTTACGATGATGGCCACCTGGCTAGAGCGCTTCGGCACCAACGTCTATCTCCAGATCGGGTCTTTAGTCGCCCTGGTGACCGTGGCCTCGGGACTCATGAACAACGTGGGCGCCCTCGCCCTCACCATGCCGCTGGCCGTCGGCATGGCCACCCGCGCGGGCCGCTCTCCCTCTTACTACCTGATCCCCATCGCCTTTGGGTCTCTGCTGGGGGGCATGACGACCCTCATCGGCACCCCGCCCAACCTGATCATCTCCGGCTTTCGGGAGCAGACGCTGGGCCAGGCATACGGCATGTTCGATTTTCTACCTGTGGGCGGCCTGACGACCCTGGCCGGGGTGGTCTTTCTGACGTTCATCGGCTGGAAGTTCATTCCCGTGCGCAAAGGTCAGGCGTCCCCCGACAGTCTCTTTCACATCGAAGACTACCTGGTGGAGGTCCGTATCCCCGAAGACTCCGAATACATCGATCAGCCCATCGATGCGGTCGAGGCCTTTCACGAGACCGATACCGTCATCGTGGGACTGTCCCGGGGCGGCAAGGGCCTCATCCACCTGCCCGCTGCCCACGAAGAGCTTGAGGCGGGTGATGTGCTCCTGGTCGAGGCCGACAAAGAAACCCTGGAGACATTTCTGCAAAAATCGGCATTCGAGCTGGCCGGCTCCAAGGACTTTTCCTCCGAGATGGTGGCCCGGGTTCAGCATCCGGAAGAAGCACCGGCCGACCCCGTAGAGGCCGAAACCACGCACATGGACATCCAGGAAGTGGTGGTACGCTCCAATTCACGGCTCGCCGGACGCAATGTCCGCGAGGCCAACCTGCGCACCCGTTTCGGTGTCAACTTGTTGGCGGCCGCACGCCAGGGGGAGCGCGTGCCTTCCCTACTCAAGGACGTGCGCTTTAAACCCGGCGACATTCTCCTGATTCAGGGGAGTGCGGCCACGATTGCCGATGCCATGACCCGTCTGGGGTGTATCCCCCTGTTCCCGCGGCAGGTAAGCATCGGCGCCCCGCGCGGGCCCTTTAAGGCCGCGGCCATCTTCATCGCCGCCATCCTGCTCACCAGCTTGGAGGTGCTCCCGGTGCAGATCGCACTTTCCATGGCGGCCTTGGGCATGATCTTCGCGCGCATTATCCCGATGCGGGAAATCTACACCAGTGTGGAATGGCCGGTCATTGTCCTGTTGGGAGCCATGATGCCCCTGGGTACGGCCCTGGAATCCACCGGCGGGGCGGCCACCGTGGCCGAATTACTGCTCTCGGTGGGCGCGGGCCTGCCTTCTGTGGTCACCCTCGGCCTGCTCTTTGCGGTCACCATGGTACTCTCCAACATCATCAACAATGCCGCCGCCGCAGTCCTGATGGCCCCCATCGCCATCGGCATCGCCAATTCCCTGGGCGTTTCCGTCGACCCCTTCCTCATGGCCACCTGCATTGCCTGCTCCGCTCCCTTTCTAACTCCCATCGGCCACCAGTCCTGCACCCTGGTCATGGGGCCCGGAGGCTATCGCTTCGGCGACTACTGGCGGCTGGGGCTGCCCCTGAGCATCCTGGTGGGGGTGTGCGCCATACCTCTGGTGCTGGTGTTCTGGCCGCTTTAAAAGTAATAAGACGGGGTCAGGTCTACACGCTTGACAGACAGCGGATAGGTTTGAAAAGAAATGGACTTATCTGTTTGATAGCGGTAATTGAAGAAGCGAGAAGAATGTAGTTAGAAGGCATCTCAAAATTAGGATTTTGGTTCCAGATCTCTCGTTAAACTTCCGGGACGCGAAGGCGGCTGCGAATTTCAAGCCGGAGGAATACGTTTGTATTTCGAGGAATTGAAATGAGCGCCCAACACAGAGATGGGGCCAAAAGACTTTTTTGAGATCGCTTTTAGTAAGACCTTACCATAGTGTGACCTTCTTCGGGGGATGAAGCTTGGGCTTCTCTTTGGCGCGGCCGATCCCGAAGCGATGAAGGCGCATGGCGAGGCTCTACGTGATGCCGCCGAGATCCATTCTGAACGCATGGGGGTCGCGTCTCAACATTTCACAGACTCCTGCTCATATGAATCTAACTCAAAATTAAGATTAGTGTTCCTGGCAAGGCGTGTGACGGCGAGAAAGCGGAGCATACATGCAGTATGTATGCAGGTTCGTAGGGCAGGGACCCTGCGGTTCTGCCAAGAGCCGGCTCACGATGCACCGACTGATAAAAAGATCGATGCTGAATCCCGCAACGCGGGTAACGCCGCCAGGGGCGCTTAGATTATTTATGAGACAGGTTCATGTTGAGACGCCTGATCCTAATTCTGAACAGAGTCATTCAACAGCCGGGTATTACGGCCCACCGAGAGCTTGATGCAGTCCTCCGCAGCGATTACAAATGGTTTCAAAACCCCTTCTAACATCCGCTAGGCTGCGTTGGCCGCCTGCGGGGCAAACCTCGTTCGATTATAGAAGATAGGGTGAGTCATAGCCTTCTTCAAAATGCTCACATATCACTAAATATGCTCCGCTCTTTCATCAGGCTGCGCCTTGCTTTCGAACGCGATCTGAAATTTTGAACCCACTTGTAAAAAGTCGGCCAATCGCAGGCGGGCCGCTTTACGGCCGCGTGCCGATTGCGGCGGGCAAGGCGGCTGAAATGCAGTCCGGCGGCTTCACGGTCAAGGTCCTTCAGTCTTTCGGCATTCAATTTCTCCATCGTGTATGGATCGAGCATGATGCTCCTCCTTGCCGAGACAACGGCACATCCGGTTTGGGGCAACGATCCAGGCCTATTGGCGGCCATCCTCTGGGTTCGGCATGCGGCTGAGCAAACCCTCATCGCATCGTGGTTTACGATTTGGCCGGCACCCCTCTGGCATCTCCCTGACCACGCTGCTAAGCGGCATACGCCGCCGGGGCAGGTGGCCCGATTCGCACCACGGAGTTTGTAAAGGCCTGAACGCAGATCTTGCTTTTGGAACACAATGTCGTCTGCTGGCCGCATTGGACAACGCGATCGCCGCGTACACCATCGGTAATCCAAACCTGGCCGGCCAGGCAGGCGATTTCCAATCGGTGGCCTTTCAGGGCCAGGACCTGGTTTTCAGTCATTTCAATACGCTGTGGCCGGTACAGCGCGGGTCGTTTAAACATGCCTGCCGCTCCCTTCGAATAGGTTTTCCAATTTCCAATGGCAATATAGTTCAGGAAAGCCGTCACCGGCAGGAGCAGTCCACGAAAAGCCGAAGGGCACAATTGACATTTTCAGACAACTGTGCCCATTCATTAGACCACCAACTGTATATTTAAGATATCTTCGCGCTGGGCTATATCTGCGGTAAGGCACAGGACGATCAGGCGACCGGATGGAATCGATCGTCGTTATCCAGGGAGGGGGACATGCGAGATAAAATCACCCGCTACGAGAAGGTTTCCAGGCGCATCCGCCATCTGATCGAAAACGGCGCCCTCAAGGAGGGGGACCGCCTGCCCTCACTACGCCAGATGAGTGAAGAAATGCAGGTCAGCATCAACACCGTCAAAGAAGCCTATTGGCGGCTGGAAAATCAATATCAAATCACGGCCGTGCCGCAGTCCGGCTATTATGTCCGCAAGCAACCGCAGCTCAGCCAGCCCCATTCCCGCATGGATCCCGCCCAACTGAATCCCCAGGAGATCTCGCTTTGCCAGATCTTCGGCGCCTTCCAGGACGCCGGGAAGTCCACCCCGGAAATACGCCTGGCCGTGGCCCACATGGATCCGGCTTTCTGGCCGTCCAAACGACTCAGCCGCTATTTCCAGGAAGCCGCCCGCGACCAGCCGGAAGAGGCCTTTACCTATCTCGTTGCGCCGGGCAGCCGGCCGTTGCGCGAGCAGATCACCCAGCAGGGCCTCTCCTGCGGACTGGACATCTCGCCCGATGATGTCGTCATCACCAACGGCTGCCAGGAGGCCATCTTTCTGGCCCTGATGACCATTTGCGCGCCCGGGGACACGGTGGTCCTGGAAAGTCCCATCTATTTCAGCATTATCGATCTGTTGCAGCAGTTGAAGTTGAAAATTATCGAGATCCCGACGTCCGATGACGAAGGCATTTCCATGGAAACACTTCGCTTCGTCCTGGACAACCATACAGTCAAAGCCATGTTCTCGATATCCAATTTCAACAATCCCATGGGCTTCACCATGCCCTCGTGGAAGAAAAAAAAGCTGGTAAACCTCCTGGCGCGCCGCGGCGTTCCGTTGATCGAAGACGATATCTACGGTGATCTGTGTTTTGACGCACGACCCGAACCGTGCAAGGCCTATGACGACAAAGGCGAGGTGATCCTGTGTTCGTCCTTTTCCAAGACCATCGCCCCGGGGCTGCGGGTCGGCTGGATGCTGCCCGGGAGATATACCGCCCAGGTCAACCGGCTCAAGACACTGATCAACATCTCCAGTCCCCCCATCAACCAGATGGTTGCCGCGCGATTTTTAAAGGAGGGGGGCTACCGAAAACATATGCGCCGGGTGCGCCGGCGACTCCAAGTGCAGGTTGAAGCGCTGCGCGCCTCGGTATTTAAGTATTTCCCTGCCGGAACCAAGGTGACCCGTCCGGACGGCGGCCTGTTCGTCTGGATCGAGCTGCCGGAGGCCCTCGACGCCGATCTTCTCTACCGCAAAGCCGTCCAGGCCGGAATCCTGTTCGCCCCCGGCACCCTCTTTTCCATCCGCAATCGCTATCCCCACCACCTGCGTCTGAGTACCGGGACATGGAATGAACGGGTGGAAAAAGCCATCGCCCACCTGGGCCGCCTGTGCGCCAGAATGCAGGCCTGCCGCGCGAACGACCGCGTCAGCCAGTTAGCGGCAGGTTAGCCGTTTCCTTCACGGAAAATATCGGATTCGCGTCTCAACATTTGATCCTTTTTTCTGCGATTGTGCGGCCGGTGTGTAAACGATCATTCCAATCCCTAACACCGCTCTTGTCCTGGTTCCTGTGTTTTATCCGGATCCCCCATGGATCAGAGCGTGGGGAGATGAAGTCTACTCCTGACCTGCTGTAAAGGAAGTCCCGCTACCACCAGGTTGATGATGCAGGTTTGGAAGGTCGTGCCAAGGCGGCCTGATTGCCGGGGAAAATTTGTTCGCTTCGTTCTACCGGTCAGCGGCAGCTGACCAGTTATGATTTTTTCGTGAACTATATAAATAAGCGCACACAACGTCGGTACGACCTCCAGGCGCACATCCCGCTTAATCTGATTGTAATTCATCTAATTTCTGACCCTTACCCGCTACCCCCGGTGGCGGTTGGTTTTGTTGGTACGCAATATGAATTTGCAATGATCATCGAAAGGCAAACAGGCGACCAGGGTCCTTCAAACTTGAACACCGAGGGGGGCAGAGATGGTCATGGCGAATCCTACCAGCGAAAGATACAATACACTCTCGGAGGCCTTGAATATTCTCGATTCTCAAGGCAAGATCGAACCGGGGGCTGTGGAGCACAACTCGGTTACCGAAACGATTCTGTCCTGGATGGCGGAGATGGAATCTCAGGAGGTACTGAGGAAATCAGAAGCTGTAAAGTTGATCACCCCCTTCCAGCGCTCTGCGCTGGGGGCCAAGCCATACAAAACGATAAAGGACATGATTCAGGAGTGGATAAACCTGCATGGTCCGGACAAGGCCCTTATTGCTACGCGGAAAGGTGCGAGCCACCTGCCGGGCGCCTGACACCGTTTGGCCTCCTTCGATAATCCCGCATTGTGGTTCCTGCTGGCCGGGACATCAAATGATCATGATTGCCCCCACATATCTCGATCCGTATTGATGCCGCCCGCCTTGATAGCCTTTGAGTCAAATTTGAAGGACACAAACTAGTTGACAATGATTTTGTTGCATACTACTATGTAAAATATCAAACACCCGTGCACAACCATACGGAGAACAGGTTTAATGTCAGCTGTCGACTTGGTTATTTTGGGATACTTGAAAAAGTCTCAGGCCAGTGCCTATGAAATGGCTCAACTCGTCGAGTCCAGCAAAATTAAGAAGATAATTAAGATCGGTTCCCCAACCATCTATCAAAATATCAAAAAGCTGGCTCAAAAGGATTACCTCTCTTCCACCACGGTAAAAGAAGGCGAGATGCCGGAGAAAAACATTTATACGCTCACAGACAAGGGTGAAGCGTATTTCTTGGAGCTGATGCACCAATATTCAACCAATCCCGGTAGGATGTATTTTAATTTCAATTGTTTTATCAAAAGCTTGACGCTTGTCGATAAGCAAACCGGCATGGAAATGCTGAAGGATTTGAAGCTCTACTTCTACGATACCAAGGAAGATTTAGAGAGCGATATCAACGAGGTGGAAACCCCCTCCTTTGAGGTTAAAGCCATCTTCAAGCAGTATCGTATTCTGCTTCAGGGGATGATCGCCTGGATAGATGAAACCATCGAAGATTACAAAAAGGAATATACCAACAACAGCTAAACAGAAAAATTTTTGACGCATTATTATGTTACATACTAATATAATTTAAACTAATATAAACTATAGCTATCCTCCTGATAAATGGATTTAATCGCATAGCACCACTTATCGGTTCCTGTCACCTTGGCGCTGATACCAGGCAATGCTTTTAAGATTAGAAGCACAAGCAATTGACTTATAATCAAGGAGACGAAGATGAAAAAGCTTACCTTAATTTCCCTGATCTGCTTTTCTCTGATACTTCTCTTTGAACTGGTTACCGCCGTCCGCTTTTTAAGCGCATCGCAAATCATGGACTATCACCAGGTGGCCATGGGCAGTAAATGGGAGACCCTGACCCCTGGGGTGCAAGTGATGACCCTCAATTTTATGCGTTCCGCCGGAGTAGGCTTCCTGTTGGCAGGGATCGCCATTCTATTTATTTTGTTATTCCCTTTTCGCAAGAGCGAGTCATGGTCAAAATGGGCTTTGCTTAGCATCGCCTTGACCCAGTCCGTGATCATGGGATTGATCATTAACAGCGTCGGCAGCAATACCCCGGCAGAACCACCCTTGGCCCCCTTCATAATCTCCGGGGCCCTAAGCATTATAGGATTTTTCACATATCGGGGATCAGACACCGGAGAGGTTTCGTCCAATAATCCAGGTTGAACACACTTATTGGGGATAAAATGGAAAAAATCTCATTGGTGACTGGCGCCAACGGCCATTTGGGGAACTGCCTGGTAAAGACAACAACGAGGGCGAGTCTCAACATCTGACAGCGTCAAGCGGGCTCCAGTCAAGGTTTGAACCAATTTTTACCCCCGGTGTTGATAGCCCCAGCCGAGGCCAGGTGCATATTGTAGCAGCCGGTCTTCACGCTGTCGCCCCGGCAGCTAGCGCCTTGGGTGGAGGGGCGAAACACCCGCCCGAGGGCTTGGCACTGCCAAGCTTGCTTGGATCATTCCGCATTATGGTCCCTGCTGGCCGGCACCCCCAATGGCCGTAATGGCCCACGCGTATCTCATTTCCCATCGATGCCGCCTGCCGCGGCTTGAAAACCATTTGAGTTTGGTGCGACCATCCTTACCATTGATGTGTTGCTTCGAGACGCCTCCATCTGTATTTAAACGGTTTTTCGTCCGTGAACGGCTTTTTCATCTGCCGGTTTGGTTTTGGTGCTTTCGAACAAACGGCGTCACCAGGCGACCTTTTCAAGGTCGAGATTAGGCGACAGACCATTTAGAACCAGCCCCTCAAACAGGCTTTGATTCATGAACGTGCGGCTCCGCATCGCGATCGTGGTCATGGGCGTCAGCGGCCTGGTGGCCGAGATCCTCCTATTGAGAGAGTTTTTGATCGTTTTTGCCGGCAACGAGCTTTCCATCGGCATCATCTTCGCCAACTGGCTCGTGCTCGAGGCCTTGGGGAGCTTCGTTCTCGGCGGCACCGTCGAAAAAATCAAACGCCGCATCGAAACGTTTACCGTCATCACCCTCCTTTTTTCCCTGTCCCTGTTCCTGTCGATTTTCGGCATCCGCCTTCTTAAAAGTACGCTTGGCATTTCCATCGGTGAAGGCATCGGTTTTTTGACGATGCTCTATTCCTCCTTCATCCTCCTTTTGCCGGTCAGCGTGCTGCACGGCGCCCTGTTTACCTTCAGCTGCCGGATATACGCCGCGTATTCAGGCCGGGAGGCCGCCTCGGTCGGAAAAGTCTACATCTATGAGACCCTGGGCACCATTGTCGGCGGCTTGGCCTGCACCTATCTTCTGATCCCTTACCTTGACGCCTTTCAGGCCGCTTGGGGACTCGCCCTGCTGAACGTGACGGCCTGCCTGGTTTTGACGGCTTCGATCTGGAAAACCGGCCGATCGCCCAAGGTGCTATCCGGGCTTCTATGTGTGCTCATCGCCATAATGGGTTGGGCCGGGCTGAGCGACCAGGCCGGCCGGCTGCATCGCTTCGCCATTCAGGCGCAATGGAAGAACCAGCAAATCGTCCATTACCAGAACTCACCTTACGGCAACATCTGCATTCTCGAAAACCAGGGACAATACATATTCTTTCAAGACGGCAGCCCGACCATCATCACGCCGGTGCCGGATATGGCTTTGGTCGAGGCATTTGTCCATCTGCCCCTTCTGATCCATCCGCATCCCGCCAATCTTTTCATTTTAAGCGGCGGGGCCGGCGGTATGATCGATGCCGCCCTGAAGCATCCTTCCGTTGCGACCATCGCTTATGCCGAACTCGACCCGTTGCTCCCGGACCTCATCCGGAAGTTTCCGACGCCCCTGACGGAAGCCGAGCTGACCCATCCGAAAGTGGCCGTCAAACCGGTGGATGGCCGTCTGCTGCTGGAGACGTCCGCCGAGCGGTACGATGTGATCTTCATCGGGATCATGGAGCCGTCGAATCTGCAGACCAACCGATTGTTTACCCGGGAGTTTTTTGCCCTCGCCCGGCAAAGGCTTCGAAAAGACGGCTTGCTGGTCTTCGGGCTGCCCGGTTCCACGACCTATCTGAATGAGGAATTGAGCAACCTGAACGGCTCCATCTATCACACGCTGACAGGGGTCTTCGATCATATCCGCATCATTCCGGGCGAAGGCCGTAACCTGTTCATCGCCTCAGAAGCCCCCGGCATTCTGACCATCGACCGGGAGGAGGTGATCAGAAGGCTGGGCCAGCGGAACCTCCAGTCGGAAGCGACGATTCCCTGGCATATTGAAAACAAGCTGCATCAGGGGTGGCAGGATTGGTTCGCGCGACTGATCGCGGACAGCAGCCACAAAATCAATTCCGATTTCAGACCGCTGGGACTCTTCTACAGTATCTCCCACTGGAACGCGCTGTTTGCCCCGTCGCTGCGCGGGGTCTTCAATGCGCTCGAAACGCTCAGCGTGAAGGCGATTCTGTTTGCGTCAGCCTTCCTGCTCCTGTGCTATTTCCTTTTAAGAATGCTAAAGGCGGATCCGGCCGGCGCGGGCGTTCCCTTGTCCATCATGGCCACGGGTTTCGCCGGCATGATCTTCAGCCTCATGATCCTCTTTACCTTTCAATCGATTTATGGCTATGTGTTTTCATGGATCGGCGTTTTAGTGGCGGCGTTCATGGCTGGAACCGCCGCCGGAGCCACCCTCATGACGAGCAATCTTAAACGCATATCCCATAATGTCTGGTTGTTCCTGAAGATCGACCTCCTTATCATCGGCTTTGCCGTGGCCTGCCCCATAATATTTCATACGGCCCATGCGAACTTGGACGGGGCGGGCTTCTTCATGGCTTTCCGGATGCTCTTTCTGGTGATTGCCTTTACCGGCGGACTCCTCATCGGCGCCCAATTTCCCCTCGCAAACAAGATCTATCTTGAAACGTCCCCCAACTTAAGCCGGACCGCCGGGCTGCTATACGCGGCGGACCTGCTGGGCGGGTGGCTGGGCGGCATCTTCGGCGCTGTGGTGCTCCTGCCGGTGCTGGGCCTTGCCGGCACCGGGGTCACCGCTGCCGTGTTCAAATTGGCAAGTGCTATGGTTTTAACCGATCAGTTTTTGCGGCCTTCACGGAGGGGCCAACGATGAAATCATTACTGGACAAGCCCTGCTCCCGAAGACACCTGTTGAAAGGCACGATCAGGCTGTGCGTCAACGCCGGGCTGTCTTCCATTTTGCTGGACAATTTTCTGTCTTCCGCCCGCTGCCGGGCGGCGACCGCCGACCAGGCGCCCCGCTTTGAACCGGCTTATTTGGAACAGCACCGGACCGGCGAACTCGGCCGACGGGCCGAGGAATTCTGGTCGCTTATGGAGGCCTGCCAGCTCTGTCCGCGAAGTTGCGGCGTCAACCGCCTGGAAGGGGAGAAGGGCTTCTGCCAGGCGCCGGGTACCGACCTGGTGGTTTCGGCCTTTCAGCCTCATTTCGGCGAGGAACGTCCGCTCGTCGGCAGGGGCGGGTCGGGAACCATCTTTCTGTCCCATTGTAATTTGCGGTGCGTCTTTTGCCAGAACTGGGAAATCAGCCATCTCGGCCGGGGCGCCCAGCGAGGCATCGAGGATCTGGCGCAAATGATGCTTAAGCTGCAAAAGATCGGTTGCCACAATCTCAATTTCGTGACCCCCACGCACTATGCCGCGCACATCCTAAAAGCCCTGGACATCGCGGCCGCGGATGGATTGCGGCTGCCCATCGTCTACAACACCAGCGGCTGGGAGCGTGCGGAGATCGTCGCGCGGCTGGATGGCATCGTCGATGTCTACCTTCCGGATTTCAAGTACTGGGACGGTGACCTTTCGGCGAAATATTCCGCCGGGGCGAACCGTTATCCCGACGATACCCGCATGGCCATTCGCGAGATGCACCGCCAGGTCGGGGTTGCCAGACCCGATGCGAAGGGGCTGATAAGGCGAGGGTTGATGATCCGGCATCTGGTGATGCCCAACAATACGGGCGGCTCCGGGGATATCATGGCCTGGATCGCCGCAACGCTGCCCAAAGACACCTATGTCAATATCATGGCCCAGTATCACCCTGCCTATAAGGCCTTTGATCACAGGGAACTGTCCCGCCGGATCACCGGTGAAGAGTATCGGCGGGTGGTGGATCGGGCCAGGCAGCTGGGGCTCAGCAATCTCGATGTCCAGGGATACCAGTGGCTGCGCTGAGCTTTCTTTGGTTCCGTATCGATACAAACGAGAGACAATGGAGACCAGGCAACCGTTGCTAAATCAAGATAAATGAATAATGAATAAGCATATTCAGAATCAAGCGCTTACGGACTTGATGATATTCATTGACCACCCGTTTACAGCTTATCTGCAATGTTTAACAGGAAAGAGGTATGGATCTCCTAATTGATGAAGCGAAGAATATGGCCTATATCAAGCTATCGGGGGTGCTGAGTAAAGAGGATATTTTAGATGCGTTTGAAGCCGCCGTATCGGATAAACGATACAGAAACGGGATGGGCAGGCTATGGGATTTCAGAGACGCCGACCTGTCATCGCTTGAATCCGATACCGTCATCGAAATGGCGCAATATTCTCGAAAATTTCCCCCGGGGATCAATGATGTCAAAGTGGCCTTTGTAACAAGCAGAGACATTGAGTATGGGCTGTCGCGCATGTTTGAGATGGCATCAAAAAGCAAGACACCCATATCCGTTTTCAGATCGATGGATAAAGCCGAGAAGTGGATGATGGCTTAGTTTCTTATCGCTTTGCACCCGACACGCTCTTTCAATCGGCAGATAAAAGCTGTGGTCACAGAACCCGGCAAAGGCAACGCACAAGTGAATAAAAACCTAAAAATACTGCTCGTCGGCTTACAGGCTTCCTCGGTCGATTTTGAAAAGTGGCCGGAATTATCGGTTGAAAAACTGGAAAAGGCATTTGCGGATATCATCGAAGCGTTAACCCGCGGCGGCTATACGGCCAAATGGTGCCTGACCGATACGGGCGAGACCGCGGACCAGAAGCTTACGGAGTCGATCGCCTCATTTCATCCGGATGTGGTGGTTGTCGGCGCCGGCGTGAGGACCGACCCCGACCACTATCTTCTTTTTGAAAAGATCATCAATATCATTCATAAAAGAGCACCGCAGGCCTCGATTGCCTTCAACACAAATCCATTCGATACGATCGAGGCCATCAAGCGCTGGTGTTGAAGGGCGCGTGGGCTCTCCTTAGAAAATGCCGGCGCCCTTTCGCGAGTTGTTGAGGCCGGCTGAACGCTTAAAAAACGGGTCACCCATTGGGCGGCTTCTGAAAACCCTGCCCTGTCGATACCCGGGCCCTCTTTCCATATTCGGCTGTTTACCGCGACCTTTTCGTCAAGAAGGCGCCGGCATCCCCTTGCAGCCACCGGAAGTCTCCTTTTTCCCTCCCTGTTGGGCGGCTCTAGTAAACGAAGAAGCACGCGCTATCACACTGACAGGTGCGAAGAAGCTGGAGTGGCTGCGCCGGCTACGCCGGGATGGATCTGGCTGGGGGCAAATGTTTATGGGCTGAGCAAGGACTGCATCGCATGAGGTGCCAGCTCAATGCCCGTATCCTTGCGGCATACGGAGTCTTTGCTCAAACCCATAATCGTTGGCGGTTTGTGTAGCCGCCAGAAGTGATGCGGCGACACCCTTGTCATTTTGCCGTTGGTTCAGGGTTTGTTCTTGTGAAGATGCACCCCTACGGTCACCCCATTGCAATTCCAAATTCGGTACATCTCACTTGGATCGCCTGAGGTGTCACCCTCTTTTCGATCGGCGATCTTGATGACCTCGATGCTTTCATCGTCGAGGTCATTCGATACCCGAACCTCGGGAGCATGGTCTTTATTCGTGTCTGTATTTTTTTTCATCTTCTATTTGGCTGCCCAGGTGGCGTAACAGGTGCAACTGAAACGATCGATCAGGAACCGTTCAATTTTATACGCCTTCGGTTCAAGATTCAGTTTCATCATATCAGCCACCAGCTCGTCTCGATGCGTCTCCAAAAACATCGCCATGCTCGCTTCACGATGCCCCTTCTTGCGGAGATTGGGTGAACGGGATGTCTGCAGGGTTGACATCTGACGCGACTGGACGATCGCATCATCGATGGCGTCCTCATAGACCAAACTTTTCGTCTGAGCATCGTCGGCGCCCATAGCTGGGGCGACCATGAGGGCAATTACCATCAAGCTTATCATCGGAACCAGTGCTTTCATGTTCTCCTCCTCGTCTATAAAGAGGTTCAATGGAACATCGAAAATGAACCAAAGGTCCATCTGACTACAGGTAATGCTGATATGAAACAGAAACTTTGTAGGCAGGATCAACTGAAGTACCGGATGCGGTAGCGATATGAAGACGAGGAGCGAAAAGGACGTTGTGCGGTTTGCGCTTTTATCGAGAGTATAGAGCACTTTCCATGCCATAGCGCATTCATGGGCGGAATCGACAAACCCTTGCTCCATTTCCTCCCATTATGATTGGGGAAATTCTACTGTGCTGAAATTGAGTTCGGATAGCTTTTGCAGGCAGTATTGGTTGGTGCTGTATATTTTGTATGCAAATTGTGGGCGGGTGGTAATTGACGTTGACACCGAGGGTTGTCACCCTCCACACGCCCTCTCATTATCGCCGGCATAAAAAAAGGCAGAGCCTCGAAAGGCTCTGCCCATTTACTCCTAGGAGTGCACTTATGTGTTTGTGTAATTATTTTTTTTGCCTGTTATCGAAACTCTGCCTTGACTTAGATCTTGCAGCTGGCTGCCAGCGCTCGATTATGGATGCAGCTGTTAATGTAGTATCCGAGCAGCGCTAATGTTATTGCTG
>JASJCV010000057.1 GCA_030065275.1 Desulfobacterales bacterium
GCGTCCACCAGCCGTTTCATTTGCGTCGACAGGGGCATCGTCGCAGCGACAGGCATCGGCGCCACCGCCGCCGCAGGCAGGAATGCGCGCCCCTGCCAGCCTGCCACGACAGCCGCCGCTGCCAGAGTGCCCAAGGTCACCAGGAAAACGGTGGTGGCCAGACGGTGTTCCCGGGCAAAAGATTTAAGGACGCGCGGGAGTTCATGGATCCAGGTGCGGTGACGGCCGATCAGCACCACCGCCAGAATCAGGGCGATCAGGCGCAGGACGGGAATCAACAGGGGGATACCGGACAGATCGGCGATCTGCAGCACAAATGACGCCAGCATCGCCGGCAGCAGGGCCGCCCCGGCGGCCGCCTCGGCCAGGGTTAAGCCCCAGTGTCGCAGCAGGGCCAGCGCGGCCAGGCCGTAAGCGACCATTTCAGCCGCCCCGAGCCCTGCGGTCAGGATGCCCAGCATCTCTTCTGTCATACGCGCGCTCCGCCCATTTTCCGCCCCGACGCGCTAAACCGGCTTCACTTCCTTTTCCGCCGCCGCTTTTCTGGCTTTGAGGTGGTCGACGATTTCGATCATATAGTCCCGCATGGCCGTCGCCAAAACGACGCACTCATCGCAGTAGATTTTACGCCGCATGTACCCGTGAGCCTGGTTCTGGTGGTGGTACCAGGCCGGATAAGGAGAGCCCCGACAGAACTTGCGGCCGGTATAGGCGGCAATGGGGCAGCCCGTGCACACCAGCATGTAGTAGATCCGGCACGGCGGGCAGTCCAGCACCCCGCCGTCCGATTGCCGGCCGGCAATAATCCGGTTCCATTTGGCCACCGACGCCTCCATGATGCGAATGTTGTTCATCGTCACCTCCTTATGGTCAGGCCTTGTCAGCGAGGTGCCATCGAACGCATTTCAGCACGCGAAGCAGTTCCAGAAACGCCGGTGAACCATGGCGCAGCGGTGGAAAACGTAATCGACCCTGCGGGGGTCGGCCTGTTTGGCCAGGGCCTGATAGTCGGTTTGCGATTGATCGCTCAGCTCGGCGAGAACTGCGCGGATGGATTCCTGAAGCGCTTCGTGGCAGTACCCGCCCTCCAGTACCAGCACGAGCCGGCCGCCACAGCAGCGTTGGGCGATGTCCATCAAGAGACGGGTCAGGGCGGCAAACCCGGTCGGTGTCACGTGCATGCGCCCTAAGGGATCGCGGGCATGAATGTCAAACCCGGCCGAGACCAGGATCAGGTCCGGATCGAACTCCAATGCCAGGGGCTGAAGCAACCGCCAGTAGAGCGCTGCAAATTCTCTATCACCATGGCCCCGGGACAGCGGCAGGTTGACCGTATAGCCCTCCCCCGGCCCGATACCGGTCTCGGTATAGACACCGGTGCCGGGATAATGGGGGTGCTGATGCGAAGAGAAGAAAAGCACGTGGGGGTCCCACTCGAAGGCATGTTGCGTGCCGTTGCCGTGGTGCACGTCCCAGTCCACGATGAGGACCCGCCGGGCGCCCAGCACCTGGCGGGCGAATTGGGCGCCCACCGCGACATTGTTGAACAGGCAAAACCCCATGGCGCGGGCGGCTTCCGCATGATGCCCCGGCGGCCGCACGAGCGCCAGGGCGTTGGCCAGACGACCGGTCCATACCTCGCGGACGGCCTGCAGCGTCCCCCCCACGGCCAGGCGCGCAGCCTGATAGGAGTGCGCACAAACAGGGGTATCCGCCCCCAGGGATGTGAAGGATCGCCTGGCGGTGGCCGCAACCTTTTCGATATAGCCGGGGGCATGGACAAGGGCCAGTTCGTCGGCGCTGCAGGGCCGGGGGGAGAGAAAGCGGTATTGGGGCCGGTGATCGCCGTTCGCGAGCATCGCGTAGACGGCCTGGAGACGGCCGGCATTTTCCGGGTGGTGGACGCCGGTATCGTGTTCCAGGTAGTGGTCGTCCAGCACGATACCCGTCGGTGCCGGTTTTACGACGGTCGCCATATGAATGTCCTTCCCCCTTCTTTCGCGCCACCTATGAAAGATGGATTGGGGTTCAGGCCACGGCCGCGGTGTTTTGACCTGACGGCGGCGCCGTCGTTGCCAAGCAGCACCCGGCCAGGCGGCAGCCGGCATTTCTAAAGCGCGCGAACGCCGGGTCGAGCAGCAGTCTTTGCAAAGTTGGAAAGGCCTTCATGTCATCGTGGTCGGCACCGTCAGTACGGCACAGGATGAGTGCCGCAGGACCGCTTCGGTGGTCGATCCCATCAGCATCGGGCCCAAACCGCGGCGGGGCCTTACGCCGACAATCAGCAGATCGGCCTTCAGCCCGCGGATATGACGGGGAAGTACTTCGGCGGCCGGGCCCGGCGCCAAGTCGACCGTGATACGGATATCTTCGGCCACCGCCCCCACCGTATCGACAAACCCCTGGTGCAGACGCTCCTGCAGAGCGGCCTGGACCTCGCCGTAGGGACCGGCGGTGGGCTCCAGCAAGTCCGGCTGGACCGGCTGTTCCACGGCATGCAGCAGATTGAGCCCGACATTGAAATTGCGGGCCACCGCGGTCGCCGTCGTGAGCACCGGGTCGCGCCGGTCGGCTGTCTGGCAGGCCGCGACCACGTGGCTGAATAGTGGTGAAGCGTGGTCTTGTGCCGGTGTTCGACCGACCACCAGGAGCGGTACCGGTAGACGGCGGGCCATGCGCTCCACCACGCTGCCGAGCAATACCCGCTGGATCCCGGAAAAACCGTGACGCGCGGCAACCACCAGACCGACGGCGTTCTGCCGGACGAATCCGGAAAGCATCTCCACAGGATCACCCGCGGCGACCGCTGTCCCGGCTTGGGCCAGGGGGGTGAACAGTTTATGCAAATCCCGACGGGCCGCCGTCATGCGATCGTCCTGTTCACCGCCGCGCTCGAAGATGGTCGTGCCGGGATAACGGTCATGTGGAATCGTCACGGCGTGAAAAACCGTCAGACGCGCATCCAGCATGCGGGCCATAAATTCACCGGCGCGCACCACCGCCGCCGAGTGGGGAGATAAATCGACGGCACAAACGATGTGCTGCGGATCGAACAACACGTTATCTTCCATCGAACGACTGGTCGCGCCAAAAAGGTCGTACCGGGCAGGTCGAGATTGGGGAGAGATCGCGGTGGAACGCTCAAGGGATTCACAGCGGCTACCAGATAGGGCAAGCGCTATAATTGACAATAGGGTTGGTCGCAAGGGACTGTCAAGACGAGGGCGAGGAAAGCTTAGCAGGGCCCTTAATCACCGGCGGCGTCGGTAAGTTCTGCGAATACCTTCGGCCGGATGCGTAAAAAGTTCAAGAGCAAGGCCTGCAAATCCCGAAGAATGAGGCGTACTGAAGTACGCCGCGGGGATGAGGGGCGCAACGTAACGCCGCTACTGAGCTTTTTACGCATCCATCATTATACTGAACGGTTTCGCAATAAGCTTGAGATCAAGGCTTGTGGATACCGAGGATCGAGGCGTACTCAAGTACGCCGCAGTGACGAGGGATACGCGTAACGCCGATATCGAGCTTATTGCGAAACCGTTCTAAAAGAAGCGGAAGATGAGGAATATTCCCAGCATCGCAAACGCCAGGGCAAGTTTGGCGGCCGCCCCCAGCGCCAGCCCGATGGTGGCACCGATACCGGCCCGGCTGGCGGCTTCAAAGTCCAGACGTAGAGAGAGTTCGCCGATCACGGCACCGATGAAGGGTCCGATGATGACCCCCACCAGTCCGAAAAAGAGACCGACCACCGCACCGATGACGGCCCCGATCACCGCCCGGCGTGAAGCGCCGAATTTTTTGGCGCCCAAAGCGCTGGCGGCAAAATCCACCACATAGGTCATCAGCGCCATGACCCCCAGCAAGATCAGCGCCCCGGTACCCACGTGGGCAAAGCCGTCCGCCCAGGCCGCCATGAACAACCCGGCAAACAGGAGGGGCGCTCCCGGCAGCGCCGGGAAGACGAGACCGGAGACGCCCACCAGGGTCAAAAGAACAGCCAGGACCCACATCGCGATCTGAGCCGCCAAGGTCATTTCCATTGTCGCTTCCTGTTGGGTGTGGACCGTTGCGATACCGTCCGGTGAAACTTGAACGGTCTATACCACCCTTTTGGGCCTGCTTCCATTCTCGAACCGCAGCCCGTCGCGCAGGGCCGAACTCAATACGAAGCCCTCGTAGAGTTCCTGCGCCAGAATGACCAGACCGATAATCAAGAGCCAGTGCTGCTGCCAGTAGAGTCCGGCCGCCCAGGCCGTGGCGGTCAGCGCGATGATCAGACAGCGGATGCCCCGGACAAACCAGATCGCACAAGCGTATTGCCCTGCCAAACGATAGGCGACCCGGAAGCGCTGGATGCAGAGGACAATGGCCAGGATGGCCACCCCGGCCAGTATAACGGCCATTCCCGTACCGATCGGCGGCTGGAAGAGAATATTCATTCCGGACCTCCTTTCACTTGTACCCGGCGGCAAGCGGCCGTGGCAGGATTTCGATGCGCCCGTCAGGGCAGCGGCGTTGGCATGTAGGCCACGTTGGCGCCACTCGACTTGTGGAGCGGCAATGCCTTGCCCTCCCGCACGTCGGCGACAAAATTCGGGTTGAGCAGAAACGACTTGGCCGCCAGAACGATATCCGCATGTTCGAGGGCGGCCTGGGCGCTATCCCGGTCGTGGATCTTTCCGCAGATCATAAGTGGCAGGTCGGTCACGGCCCGGGTGAGTTGCGCCACCGTCAGATCGCTGTCAAAACCTGGGGCCCGGAAATCATAGGTCGACACCGATACGGCATCGATGGATTCGGCCGCCAGCAGCTGGATCAGCCCCTGCCATTCCGCCTTTGTCTTGAACAGCGACACCTCGGGGTCGGCCACCGAGGACATGCGGGTCATGGGGGCCACGCCCAGGCGGTTGCGAAGGATGTGGCCGCAAAGATTGAATCCCGAGAGAAGATCAGCCGGCATTAACGCTCCATGGTAACTAGACATATCGATTGCTTTTATTTGAGACAATGCGGATGCCGCACGGAGCCGTCAAGCCGGTCGCACGGTCCCCTGTGCGGACAGCGGCGCGCGCACCGCAGGATTCAAGCCAAATGAGGGGCCTCAGGCCGATGCTGTCATCGACGATCGTCCCGGCAGCTGTTGATCACCGAAATGCCGGCCGGCCCTTCGAGGACGGCAGCCATTTTTACAGTCAGTGGCTATCATCCATGGAATACGGCCCATGCGAATCAAGCCCCATGAGGGTAAGGCGTTGAATAGGAACCAAGCCCATTGAAAATCATCGCCGTCTGAAGGCCTTAATGTTACAATAATCCGCCCCTAACGAAAAAATAGCCGTGCCAAGGCCAGGAGGCATCATTCGCGTTTTTGACCATCTCCCATTACCCCGCGGACAGAATCGGCTCTTGGCCCGCGGCAACGCCTATCCAAGGAGAAAACGATGTCAAACTTTTGGGGAAATCGATCTGAGCGTGGCAAATGCGTGGTCGGGTTGGTCACCCTGGCTGTGCTGGGGTGGTTGCTCGCTCTGGCAGGTTGTGCCAGCCAAGGGAATGCCGCCATGGCGTCGGGGGCGAGCATGGATATACCGCAAAAAGACAACCCCTGGTTCCGAAACGCCCAGAAAATGATCGAAGCCAAATTGGCCCGTGAGCCCATCACCAACCGGGCCCAGAACGTGATCCTATTCGTTTCGGACGGCAACGGCATCGGTACGAACTACGCCACCCGGCTTTACATGGGGCAGCAGGCCGGCGGCTACGGCGATGATTATGTCATGGCCCACGAGCAATTCCCTCACCTGGCCCTATCCAAGACCTACAACACCAATGCCCAGACCCCGGACAGCGCCGGCACCTCAACCGCCATGAACACCGGTGTCAAAACCAAGGCCGGGGTCATCGGCCTGTCCGAGAAGGCCCGCCGGGGCGAATGCGCGGACGTGAAAGCCGCCACCGTCAAATCCTTTGCCGAGATGATGCATGCCGAAGGCAAGGCCATCGGCTTTGTCTCCACGGCGCATATCACCCATGCCACCCCGGCCGCCGGCTATGCGCACTCGGGCGACAGCAGCTGGGAAGACGATTCCAAGATTCCGGTCGGCTGCGGCCAGAAGGATATCGCGCAGCAACTCTTCGACAAGCTCATCACCGGTGAAGTCGACTTGGCCATGGGCGGCGGGCGTCGGCATTTCATCCCCAAGAATTTTACGGACGACGAAGGTCAAAAAGGCGAGCGTACGGACGGACGCAACCTCATCGAGGAAGCCCAAAGGAAGGGGGTTCAGTACGCCTGGAACGACACCACCTTCGGGCAGCTCAGGCTGGACGGCAGAGCGCCGATTCTGGGACTCTTAGAGAGATCCCATATGAAATACGAGAACGACCGCTCCGGAGAGCCGTCGCTGGCCGAGATGACCGAGGCCGCCATCCGTCATCTCTCCCAGCAGAAAAACGGATACTATCTGATGGTGGAAGCCGGACGCGTCGACCACGCCAACCATGATGGCAACGCCCACCGCACCGTCACCGACAACGTGGCCTTTGCCACCGCCGTGGCCAAAGCGGCCGAAATGACATCCGAAGCGCAAACCCTGATCATCGTCACCTCCGACCATGAACATGCTATCGCCTTCAATGGTTACTGCGGTCGCGGCTCCAAGATTACGGGGCTGTGCTACAAGATCGACAAAGCCGGCGTGGGGCACCTGAGCGAGCCCAACCTGGGAGACGACGGCAAACCCTATACGGTCATCGGCTTCCTGAACGGCACCGGCTCCGTGCTGAAGAAGAATGACGACGGCACGTTCAGTGGCATGCGCCCGGACCTGACCAATGCCGAGGCCATGGACCCGGACTATGTCCAGCAGGCCCTGATTCCGTTGAGTTACGGGACGCATTCCGGTGAAGACGTCGCCATTTACGCCCGCGGTCCCTGGGCGCATCTGTTTGACGGTACGGTGGAGCAGAATTATGTCTTCCATGTCATGCACCACGCAGTGCATGCCGAATAGTCGAAAAGTTATCGCGGCGGCCGGGTTGACCCACCGGCCCCGTCGCAGTTTTCCCAACCAACACGCATCAGCGGCCTGACGATGAACCCATTAAACGCCCGCCGCCGGACACGCTTCCCCTCTGATCCCTCCAGCATTAATCGCGCCGCTCCTTCGGAACCCGGGGGTGCGCATCTTTACCCGGTTTGATCGCGAAACCGACAGGCCCTTCGAACCGACGGCTGCAGAGGAAAAAGCTGGCCGACGCATGTTTTTTCCACCACCAAAATTAGCTGTGGGAACGCCGTGCATTCAAAACGTCATTGGATCGGGGAATCGATATCGATACGGAAGCGATCTGGCGAGTATCCAGGCGGCGGAGGCCGGATATGACAAGGCAAGCCGGACCACACCGCCGGGTCATGGGCACGCCCAATGGTGATTCGTCCCCCCACCCGCAGGGAAATGCCCCGTCGCGCCACAACCAGGGATGGCACGCAACCGTTGGTCACCGGCGCTGGGATTGGCTGGACGGCACCGCCCGTTGGTCGGGAGCGCCGGGGTGGCGGACTAAATTGTCAGCACCTCGGCTTCGATTTCCAGAATGGCCAGGCGGATGCGGGCGATCAGCGCCGATGCTTCCGGAACCACCACGAAGAAGCAGGCGTCGAAATCGCGGGCATAGCAGCCGAAATCCCGCCATTTGATGCCGCAATGAGCGCCTTTGACGGAAACGTCTGTTTCCAGATCGAAAATGTACTCGCGATCCTTCCAGGCGGTTACGTCTGGCCGGGAGCCGTAAATGGGATCGGGCGGGGTCAATCCGTCCAGTCGGGCCTTGACGTCGGTGAAGTCGGATTTGCCCAGCGAACGCACCAAGTTGTCAAGCATTTTGTCCTGGCGCCGGACGGCGGTGGGCGGAGACATGTTCATACCCTCTCCTTTGCTCGGAAGCGCCCTGTTCGGGAAACATCGGCTTAAAAAAAGACCAACGCGGTTTCAGTGTCCGGATTTCACATGCGGGCCTCAAGCCATTCTGTGCGGAGAAGGCACTCGAACCGGAAGGCGCCGGTTAAGAGATTGAACGTCGCCAACATGACAATCACAATCTACAGCGCCCAAAGCACACAACATGTTGTATGTCAACAATTATTTAACCCCAGATATCGCTCTGCTTCCTGACGATCTTTTCCCCGGCGCAGCGGGCCGCTGCCGCGGATCGGCAGCCGCACAGATTTGACTTTGTTTTCGACCGCCTGTATTGGTTGCTTTCGGCCAAAAGCTTGGCCGGTCGGCCCCGATCCCGTCCCACGCATGCAAAGCGGATATTGCCGGTAGTCGGCAGGGCCCCTCCGGCGATGCGCGGCCTAACGATTGATCCATGCGACAAACGAGAAGCGATGATGCCGTCAAACAACTTGAAACCGCTTTACAAACACCCGGATCTTTTGGTAGCGCCCTGCGACATGGGCCACGGCGTCTTCGCCAGCGCCACGATACCGGCAGAGACGACGCTCGAGGAATGCCACCACCTGCGCCTCAGCAGCGGCGAGTGCAGCGGCATTCTGGACGATTACGTGTTCGGTCTTGAACCGGACGAGGGGCAGCCGGAAGACGAAGAGTACTACTCGCTGCCCTTGGGATGGGGAAGCATCTACAACCATTCGGAAAACAGCAACACGGCCTATTGGCACGATCAGGAGCGGGATCTGATCATCTTCTATACCACGCGTCGTGTCGCCAAAGGCGAGCAGCTGTTCATCGACTACGGAAAGGATTGGTGGGATTCCCGCGACCTTGAACCCGTCTAAGGCACCGTTTCCCGCCTTTACGGGCCGGTCGGGTTCCAGGTTGCCGATCGCCTCGCTCGGACGCCGACCGATATTCGACAGCCCTCCTTTCCGACGCGTTCCGGTTGGCGGTTGACGATGGGGCCAATTTGGGTACATGATCGGGGTCCGCGGAAGCCTGACGCCCCGCATCTACCGCGAAGCGGCAATCCGGGCTCAACACGGCCAAACGCAAATCAATGCCAAGCCTTTTCAAGGACACGAACGAACTGATGCCGATATACGAATACGAACACCTAGTCGGGGGATGTGACCTGGGGGATGTCTTCGAGGTCCGCCAGTCCATCAGCGATCCCGTTCTGAATGAATGTCCGCAATGCCAGGAACCGGTGCGCAAGCTCATTTCACGAACCAACATCAGCACCCCCAAGACCAACACCGAACTCAAGGATCTTGGTTTTACCAAGCTGGTCAAACGCGATGACGGGGTGTATGAAAATGTGACGGCCCGGGACGGCGACAGCCGCTTTGTTCACCGCGACCGCCCAGAGACCCTCCCCAATCTGAAAAAAACGATTTCGGACTGAAACGACGGATCGGCCGTTCACCCCGCGATGTTCACCCCGCTCGGAGCAGGTCGCCGCGAATCACGCGATCCGGTAATGCAGGCAGACGCGCGCGTCATCCAGCCGCCGGAAATCCTTTAATACCAGGTCGATTTCGATCCCTTCTTCGAAAAGGCCGATGCCGGTCCCGAAAACCATGGGCGTGATCGTCACGATCAGCTCGTCGATCAGACCGGCCCGCATGAAAAGCGAATTGATGCGTGTCCCGCCGGCCAGGACGACCTCGCGGTAGCCCTCGGATGCCAGTTGGGCCAGCAGGGCCTTGGGCGTCCGATTGGTGTAGATCAGGTTGTCCCAGGTCGATTTTCTTCGGGGGTCCCGGGTCATGACGATGTTTTTGCGTCCCGGCAGCGGCCGGCCGATGGTGTCGAACGTCTTGGAGCCCATGATCAGGACGCCGGCCGCCTTGGTGATTTCCACAAAAAGGCGCTTGTCGGCCTTGCCGGTCCAGTCCGGGAAATGGTCCGAATCCTTGGCGATCTTGCCATCCAAAGTCTGGGCCATCAACAAAATCGTCTTTATCGCCATATCTGCTCCCCCTGTCTAGACCGCCACTGCGGGCAGACACTCGTGCCTGAAGCGAAAAACCATCGCCAACCCTGCTTACGGCTTGATTGTGCATGGGCAAGCATATCCCAAAACGGTGGGCACCTCAAATTGAAACCGCGTCGGCGCACTTGATTCCGATACTTGCCAGTCACGGACGGACCCGGCCGCCGGCAACCGCGACGAAGAATGGAATGCCTGGCGAAGACTGTTTTACTGGCATCCATTTTCTGGTATCTACCCAATCGCCTGCGCGTGCAACTTAATTATCGTACTTGGGTTCGAAAAGGGCGAATCCTGCTTTGAAAATCTTCTACTACATGCCGTTCAAGCCCCTCGGGCACCCCAACCCATCCGGCGACCTCATCATCGGCAGTGGGCTCTTCGCTTACTTGCGCCGATGCGGCCACGAGATCACACTGGCCAGCACACTACGCGCACGCTGGCTGTACTGGAAGCCCTGGATGTGGCTGCATCTGCTTAAGGAGGCCGCCAGGATAGTTTGGCGGTTGCGCAAGGCGCCCGTCGATATCTGGCTGACCTACCATTCGTACTACAAGGCGCCGGACGCTCTGGGGGCGTTGTGCACCCTGATCCGCCCCACACCCTATTTCATCTTTCAAGGGGTTTATTCGACCAAGCGCCGGCGGCACTGGAAGACCCGGCCAGGTTTTATGATCAACCGCTGGGTGCTCGGCCAGGCCGTGGCGGTCTTTACCAACAAGCGCCGCGATGAAATCAACTTGAAACGCCTGCTGCCGACCGAACGCGTTCACTATATCGCCCCGGGGGTCGACACGGCGCTTTTCCGGCGAGATGCCGCTGCCCGCAAAGCACTGCGCCGCGAGTGGGGGGAGGAGGATGCCCCCGTTATCCTGACCGCCGCCATGTTCCGACCGGGCGTGAAAACCGAAGGCCTCGAGAAGACGATCCGCGCCTGTCAGGCGCTCCGTCGCCAAGGACTGGATTTCCGACTGGTCGTCTGCGGGGATGGTGCCAGCGGCCCGCACCTGCGGGCACTGGCCCGCCGCGTACTGGGCGCAAACGCGGTGTTTACGGGGAAAATCCCGCGGGAGGCGATGTACCGCTTCTTCAGCGCCGCCGACATATTCGCCTTTCCCGGCATCCACGAAGGAT
Source organism: Desulfobacterales bacterium (assembly GCA_030065275.1). Classification (GTDB taxonomy): domain Bacteria; phylum Desulfobacterota; class Desulfobacteria; order Desulfobacterales; family UBA5852; genus JABZFP01. The sequence continues at coordinate 11,092 of JASJCV010000057.1, forward strand.
TAGGCATGGTCTACCTGGAAGCACAGGCCTGCGGACTGCCGGTCGTAGCCTTCGATCGCTGGGGCGCCTCGGAACTCGTCAGGGACGGTCAAACCGGTCTTCTATGTTCGTCCGCACGGCCACAGGCCTTCCAGGAAGCCTTAGCCCAATTGATTCAAGACGGCCGCCTGCGCCGCCGTCTGGGGGCGGCCGCCCGGGAGCATGTGTGCGCGCACCACGACCAGGACCGCAACCATCGGCATTTCGAGCACCTGTTGCGAACCCAGGCCGAATTCAGATCTTGATTTTGGGATTGCTTTATAAGTACAGATGGCGTTTAAAGCCACCTGGTCCAAGAGATTGGCATCGCTTTTCCATCGGCCTCAGAAAAAGCGCCCTTCATATGCTTTATCGATCGCCCCGACCCATCGATTCGACCGGATGATGCCCGAACGCAACTCCATATCCGTAACCGCCGCCATTTTGACCCACGCAGGGCGCATTCTGATTGCACGACGTCCGGTCGGCGATCATCTCGCGGGCGCTTGGGAGTTTCCCGGCGGCAAGCTCGAATCGGGCGAAACGCCCCGGGAAGGGCTGCAACGCGAACTCTATGAGGAATTCGGCATCCTGACCCGCATCGGTCCCTTTTTCGACCAGACCGAGTACCACTACGACCACATGACCGTATGCCTGTTGGTCTACCGGGCCGAACTCACGGCGGGGGAACTGAACCCCACCGCCCATGATGCCGTTCGGTGGGTCACGCCGGCGCAGATGCACCGATATCGTTTCGCGCCCGCGGACCGGCCCATCGTGGCGCGCCTGCAACGCCTCGAAAATAGCCGGCCGCTTGAACCATGATCGCTCGCTCGGATCGAACCACAATCGGGCCCCAATGATCCTTCATCTGGACATGGATGCTTTCTTTGCATCCGTCGAACAGCGCGACCGCCCGGAGCTGCGCGGCCAATGCGTCATCGTGGGGGGATCCAGCCAGCGCGGGGTCGTGACGACTGCCAGCTACGAAGCCCGCCGGTACGGTGTGCGTTCGGCCATGCCCATGTTCGAGGCGCGCCGCCGCTGCCCTCATGGCATTGTGGTTCCCGGCCGCATGCACCGCTACAAGGCCATCTCACAGCGGGTGATGGGGCGGCTGAAGGCGTTCACGCCCCTGGTCGAAAAAGTTTCCATCGACGAAGCCTATATGGACATCAGTGGCTGCGAGCGCCTGCATGGTCCTCCTGCCAGGATGGGCCGGGCCATCAAGAAGGCCATTCTGGAGGAGGTTCGGCTGACCTGCTCGATCGGGATCGCGCCGGTGCGCTTCCTGGCCAAAATCGCATCCGACTTCCACAAGCCGGACGGCATGACGATCATCACGCCGGAGCAGGTCATGCCCTTTATCGATCGCCTCCCGATTCAGAAGGTGCCGGGTGTGGGTCCCAAGGCGCTTACCACGCTGAACAAGATGGGGATCCACACGCTGGGGCAGATCCGGCACCAACGCCCGGAAACCCTCGATCGGCGCATGGGCAAGTTCGGTGCCCGCCTCATGACGCTGGCCCATGGCCTGGACGAGACACCCGTCAACCCCTCGGGCAAGGCCAAATCATTCAGTTCGGAAGGCACCCTGGCCCGTGATCTGTGCGATCGCGATCTGTTGCGGCAGCAAATCCTGCAGCACGCCGAGGACGTCGGCCGGCAGCTGCGCCGACACGGTGCGAAAGCCCGCACCGTGACCTTGAAGATCAAGTATCACGATTTCCGGCAGATTACGCGCAGCACCACCCTGGCGAAGCCCTTCCAGTCCTCGGCCGACCTGTTCCAGGCAGCCTGCCGGCTAATGGATGACGAATTGCTGAGGCAGAAGATTCGCCTCATCGGTGTCGGTGCCTCCAATCTGGTCGCTTCCCGGACACCGGCGCAGATGGACTTGTTCTCAACCGCAGCCTCCGGTCCCGGAAGCGATTGGGACAGCGTGGACCAGGCCCTCGATGCCATCAACATCAAGTTTGGCCGGGACACCATCAACAGGGCCAACCTCAAGGACCCTTCGCGTAAATCCTGAAACCCGGCTGGGCACCGACCGACCCGAAAGACGCCACCGGCCAGCCCCCCTTGTGTTCCCAGCGCCCACCGCCCCGGCAGCCAAAGCCCGCCCCGGTCCGTGAATACCGTCCTGCAGGCGCCGTTCTCAGCGCAGCGGTCCAGCCGTCCGCACCCTGAAAATAGCGTTCGGGCTTGCCATCAGGATCAGCCGCCATAGCATGAGTGGGCCTGAGCGTTGTTTTCTGTGGGCCGAAAGCAGCGTTCCTGGGCCGTTATTTAAAATATTCGACACGAAAACGCGCGGCGGCCGTTTACGCTTTATTTGGGACGATTGATCGCGGCAAAACGGCAGCAGCAATTGTCATTCAGGGTGTGTCAAGCACTTGGCGGCGTTTCGACAAAATTGTTGAGCCGATCGCCATTTTTGTAGGGCCCTGAAGGCACCGAATTTGAAAGAACGAATTTAATATCTGGAATTATTACATTTATTCAAATCGTCCATTCAATATGATTTTTGGCACCATAATTGAATAACAAGCATGGGCAGGTAAAAACCAGAAATCACGACTGCTTGGATTCAGAGACAGGATTACCCATGTACGAAAAACCCAACAGGCACAGCCTGCCGCGAACGGTCGATGAAGTGGCCGATCTTTTGATATCCGATTTGCCGCCGCAACAGATGGCAACCTTATCGGGGATGACTGAAAACGATTTTGTGCGTCTATACGACTCGGTCGCCAACTACGTCCTGGATGAGTTCAAAATCTGGACCGGAAATGACGAATTGCTCGCGTCCTGCATGCACGAGGTAAGCGATAAAGGGCATGCCACCGACCCGGCCTTGATTATCCTGCGACGGGTGTGGCAGAAGCTGCACGACTTCCCCGAAATCCTGATCATTACCTGACATTTCCATCCGGAGATGCTCAGGCATACGGCACCCCTTGGCCCGCATTCGCTTCCGGCGACAAGCCGGGACGCCGTTGCGGCCATCCGGCCATGGTGCCTCCGGCCGTCGGAAGACCGCAAGAGCTTCGCGGCGGTCTTTTCCGTGCATTGAGCGGACGACTCGATTGAACATGTTGAGGACGGTGCCCCGCCTCAGGACGCATGAAATCGCCTCTCTGCCGGTGACATGACTGCGCGGTTGCTCCCAGATTGACCTCCATCCCCCCTTGCCTTCGACAACGATCACCAATCGGTTGAGCGTTAAATAACGATACCCATTGACATGCTGGTTTAATTATCATAATGGGTGATCCATTGTATTCTTTTACCGATTGCCGTGTCACCGAAGCGACCGAATGTTTAAAAAAACGTCTCACAGCCGCGTATTTCAGGATCTGGTCGACCAGATCCAAAGGGCCATTCTGGAAGGCCGCCTCAAACCGGGGGACAAACTGCCCCCTCAGCGGACCTTGATGGAAATGTTCGCCACCAGCCGAGCGTCTGTACGGGAAGCACTGCGCGTACTGGAGCAGAAAGGGTTGATCGAGGTCAAACTCGGTGTTCAAGGCGGCGCCGTTGTGCGCCAGACCAACATCGATCCGGCCACCGAAGTCCTTACCCTCTTAATGCAGCAGAACCAGGTTTCGCTGGCGCACCTGGAAGCCTTCCGTCTCTGCGTGGAGGGAGAGGTAACCGCCCTGGCCGCCCGCTCCGCCGAACCCGGGGCCATCGCGCGCCTGCGTCGCATTCTGGACCGGGCGCGGGACTGTCTGCACGATGACCGCGTGGATGCCAAGGCTTTCGTCGAGGTGGATATCGAACTCCACATCGCGCTGGCGGAAATCAGCGGCAACCCCGTCTTCGTGGCCGTGGTCAAAATGGTGCACGAAACGATTCTGGGCTATTACGACCGCTTTACCCTCCGCCGCCCGGCGGTCCTCGAGGAGAATTACCATGACCTCTGCGCCATCGTGGCGGCCGTCGAACAGGGAGACCCTGAAGCGGCGCGCCGGCTGGCCCGCGATCACGTGCGCCGCTTCAACCGGCACATGGAGGCCGAAGTTGCCGCCGAGCGGTGACCGCCCGAGTCGTTCCAGCGGCGAGCGGATCGCAAAGAAGGCTTTAGAATGGAACAGGCGCCGGCTGAAAACGACTGGCGCACCAGCTCATCAGAACCATTACCGGTCGGGAGGCATGCATGCAGACCAAAGAATTTATCGAACTTGAAAACCGTCTCGGCGCCCACAACTACAAACCGCTGGACGTGGTGCTGACCCGCGGGGAGGGCATCTGGGTCTGGGACGTGGACGGCCGCCGCTACATGGACTGTCTTTCGGCTTATTCGGCCGTCAATCAGGGGCACTGTCACCCAGCCATCCAGAGGGCGCTCATCGAGCAGGCCGGCAAGCTGACCCTGACTTCGCGCGCGTTCCGCAATGACCAACTGGCCCTCTTCTACCGGGAACTCTGCGAGCTGACCAATTCCCACAAGGTATTGCCGATGAACAGCGGGGCCGAGGCGGTCGAAACGGTCATCAAAGCCGTACGCAAATGGGGCTACACGGTCAAAGGCGTTCCTGAAGACCAGGCCGAAATCATCGTGTGCGCCAATAATTTCCACGGCCGCACGATCACGATCGTGGGATTCAGCACCGACGAGGGCTCCCGTCGGGACTTCGGCCCCTTTGCGCCCGGATTCAAAATCATTCCCTACGGTGACGCCGAAGCTTTCGCACGGGCGATCACCCCGAACACTGTCGGATTCCTCGTGGAGCCCATCCAGGGCGAAGCCGGGGTAATCATCCCGCCGGAGGGTTACCTGCGACGGGCCAAGCGCCTCTGCGAGGAAAACGACATCGTCCTGATCCTGGATGAGATTCAAACGGGCCTGGGACGCACCGGTAAGCTGCTGGCCGAAGAGCACGAAGGCATCGAGGCGGACCTGACCCTGGTGGGCAAGGCGCTCTCCGGCGGGTTCTATCCGGTCTCCGCCGTGCTCTCCAACAAGGAGGTCATGGATGTCCTGCGCCCGGGCGAGCACGGCAGCACGTTCGGCGGCAACCCACTGGCCTGCGCGGTGGCCCGCACGGCGCTGCGGGTGCTGGTGGAGGAGGATCTCGTCGCCAACGCAGCCGCCATGGGAGACTATTTCCTGGCCGAACTGCGCAACCTCGACGCCCCGCCGGTCAGGGAAATCCGTGGACGCGGACTCATGATTGGCATCGAGTTGCACGCCGAGGCCGGCGGGGCGCGCACCTACTGCCAGAAGCTCATGGCGGAAGGCCTGCTTTGCAAGGAGACCCACGATCACATCATCCGCATCGCCCCCCCGCTGGTCATCGGCAAGGCGGACATCGACTGGGCCCTGGAAAAAGTAGCCAAGATATTTGCAGCCGGCTAGAACACCGACCCCCCGGATGCTGCCGATCAGGCCCGACGGCAGCGGCGTACCGCTTTCGAAGGGCCGAGGCATCAACCGCTAAACAGAGAGGCACCCCGTGAAACGCGATTTTATCCACGTGGACGATTTGACTCCCGATGAAATCCACCAGGTTCTTGGTCTGGCCGGTGAGGTCAAAGAAAAATTCCGGCGCCGCGAGGCCTTTCATCCGTTCGCCAACCGAACCCTGGCCATGATTTTCGCCAAGCCTTCCGCACGCACCCGGATATCCTTTGAAACCGGCTTTACGCGCATGGGCGGTCACGCGGTCTATCTCAACCCCCAGGATATTGAAATCGGCAAGCGCGAGGCCGTCAAGGACGTGGCCCGGGTCATCAGCCGCTATAACGATCTGATCATGGCCCGCCTGTTCGCCCACGGGCACATCCGCGAGTTGGCCGCCTACGCCACCGTCCCGGTGATCAACGCCCTGACCGACTACAACCATCCCTGTCAGATCATGGCCGATATCTTCACCATCCAGGAGGCACGCGGCCACCTGGAAAATCTCAAGATCGTCTATGTCGGCGACGGCAACAACATCGTGCATTCCTGGCTGCGCCTGGCGGCCCGCCTGCCGCTGCATTTTGTCTGCGCCTGCCCGGCGGCCTATCAGCCCGAGGCCGCAACGCTGCAGCTGGCGCTCGCGGCCGGACTTTCCCGGATCGAAATCAGCCACGACCCCCTGGCGGCCGTGCAGAATGCCGACGTGGTCTATACCGATGTGTGGGCTTCGATGGGCCAGAAACACGAGCTGCAAGAGCGCAGGCAGCACTTTGATGCCTTCCAGGTGAACGCGCGCCTGATGGCTGCCGCCCGTCCCGACGCTCTGTTCATGCATTGTCTTCCGGCCCAGCGCGGGCTGGAGGTGACCGATGACGTCATGGAGTCGCCGGCATCGATCGTATTCCCCCAAGCCGAAAACCGCATGCACGTCCAAAATGCCATCATGCTATTTCTGGCGGGCCTGGTTTAGTCCGGAGGAAACCTGCCCGCGGCATCGCCGCGGGGACGCCGCCGAGACTTTCATCACGTGCGGCAGCCCCCCAGGGCCCAACCATTCATTGACAAACCGTATAAATCGGAAGGAATCAGGTATGATCGAAAACGTTATCATCATGGGAGCGGCCGGAAGGGATTTTCACAATTTTAATATCTACTTCCGGGACAACGGGCGCTATCGCGTCAAGGCCTTCACCGCCACCCAGATCCCCGATATCGAAGGCCGCCGCTATCCGGCCGCACTGGCCGGCAGCCTCTATCCTGAAGGTATTCCCATCTTCCACGAAGACGAGCTTCCAGGGTTGATCCGGGAGCACCGGATCGACCTGGTGGCCTTCGCCTACAGTGATGTCCCTCACACCGCGGTAATGCACAAGGCCTCACAGGTCATGGCCGAGGGGGCGGATTTCACCCTGATCGGGGCCACCTACACCATGCTGCGCGCGCGAAAGCCGGTGGTGGCCGTTTGTGCGGTGCGCACCGGCTGCGGCAAGTCGCAGACCACCCGCAAGGTCTGCCGGATCATGCGGGAGGCGGGCCAACGCGTGGTGGCCGTTCGCCATCCCATGCCCTACGGCGACCTGACCCGGCAGGAAGTCCAGCGGTTTGCGGCCTATGAGGACTTCGACCGCCACCACTGCACCATCGAGGAGCGCGAGGAGTACGAACCGCTGGTGGCGCAGGGAATCGTGGTCTACGCCGGTATCGATTACAAAAAGATCCTGGAGGCCGCCGAACGCGAAGCCGATGTCATCGTCTGGGATGGCGGCAACAACGACACCCCGTTTTACTACCCCGACGTGCACATCGTCGTTTTCGATCCCCATCGCGCCGGCCACGAACGGCAGTACTACCCCGGGGAGACGAACATGATCATGGCCGACATCGCGATCATCAACAAGGTGGACAGCGCGGCGGCCGAAGGGATCGATGCGGTCCGGAGCAACATTGCCACTTTCGCCCCCGGAGCGGACATCGTCATGGCCGAGTCCGCCATCCGGGTGGACGATCCCGACGCCATCCGCGGTAAAAATGTGCTGGTGGTGGAGGACGGCCCCACCCTGACTCACGGGGACATGGCCTTCGGCGCCGGTGCCATCGCCGCCCGACGCTTCGGTGCGGCCCGCCTGGTGGACGCTTCGGCCGCGGCCACCGGCAGCATTCGCGAGACGTACGCACGCTATCCCCACGTCCGCGAGGTGTTGCCGGCCATGGGCTACAGTCGGGACCAGATCGCCGACCTCGAGACAACCATCAACCGGTCGGACGGCGACCTCGTGCTGTGCGCGACCCCCATCGATCTGCCCAAGCTGGTGCGCATCGACAAGCCCACCCTGCGGGTGCGCTACGAATACAAGGATCGGCCCGAGGGTCCCCGGCTGAAGGACGTTCTGCTGAACCGCCTGAAGGATAAAATGCGCGACGATGAATAAGAACCAACGCATGGCCCGGCCGACGGCCCGCAAGACCCTGCTTGTCGCCCTGGGGGGAAATGCCCTGATTCGCAAGCACCAGCGCGGCACGATCCGCGAACAGTTTGCCAACCTGACGATCCCCATGCGGCAGATTGCCCGGCTGTCGCAAGACTACCGGGTCATCATCACTCACGGCAACGGTCCCCAGGTCGGCAACCTCCTCCTGCAGCAGGAATGCTGCGACACGGTGCCCAAGCTGCCCCTGGAGATACTGGTCGCCCAAACCCAGGGACAGATCGGCTACATGATCGAGTCGACCCTGGACACGGCCCTCATGGAGATGGGCATTCATTTCAAGCAGCCCTTCATCACCCTGATCAGCTATGTCGTCGTCGATGAGAACGACCCGGCTTTCGCCGCCCCCACCAAGCCGATCGGACCGGTGCTGGGCGGCGACCCGGCCGCCTATCCCTTCCCGACCCGAAACACCGCCAAAGGTCTGCGGCGGGTGGTGGCGTCACCCCGGCCGCTCACCGTGGTCGAAAAGCGCGAAATCAAAAAGCTGATTGACATGGGCTTTATCGTGATCTGCTGCGGGGGAGGAGGCATTCCGGTGATTCGGGAGGGAAGGCGCTTTCACGGGGTCGACGCGGTTATCGACAAGGATCTGGCGAGCGCGCGTCTGGCCCGGGATATCGGCGTCGATTACTTTATTATCGCCACCGATGTCCCCGGTCTGGCCGTCGACTTCGGGACGGACCGGGAGCGATTCCTGGAGACCGTAACGATCGAGGAACTCGAAGGCCTGGCCCGGGCCGGGCAGTTCCCGCCGGGCACGGTGGGCCCCAAGGTCGAGGCCGTTAAAGCCTTCATCCGCGG
>JASJCV010000058.1 GCA_030065275.1 Desulfobacterales bacterium
GCACTCCTGGCGGCCTGTTCGACGGCCGCGCACCCGCCCAGCACGATCAGGTCGGCCAGGAGTGCCGGTCACGACGTGACCGTGCCCTTTGCGCCGGGGCGCACGGATGCCTCGGAAGCACAAACCGACGCGGTTTCGTTCAACGTCCTCGAGCCAAAGGCCGACGGCTTCCGCAACTACCAGAAAAAAAAGTATGCGGTCTCGGCCGAGGAGATGTTGGTCGATCGGGCGCAATTGCTGACGCTGACAGCCCCTGAGTTGACGGTTCTTCTCGGCGGCCTGCGCGTATTGAATGCCAACGTCGGGCAGTCCCAACACGGCGTCTTCACCCAGCGGCCCGAGGTGCTCACCAACGACTTTTTCGTGAATCTGCTCGATATGAACACCACGTGGCAGCCGACCGCGGAAGACGAAGACGTGTTCGAGGGGCGTGATCGCACGACAGGCGAGCGCAAGTGGACCGGCACCCGCGTCGACCTCGTCTTCGGTTCGAACTCCCAGCTCCGGGCGCTCGCCGAAGTCTACGGTAGTGAGGACGGCCAGGCAAAGTTCGTGCAGGATTTTGTGGCCGCTTGGGACAAGGTCATGAACCTGGACCGCTTCGATCTTGCCTGATCACCGGGCGGACGCCGTCCCCCGTCCCGGATGCGTGTCCTGAAAGGACACTGCGGATTGATGGGGAAACGATGCGCACCCGGCCTGGGCCGATCCTGCGAACACCCGCCTCAACGGCACGACGCACCGCAGCGCGGCGTTTCATTCGGATCTGAAACGCCGCGCTTTTTTGCCTGCGCCGTCGGCGGATTTCCCCCAAGACGCCCCTTTTCAAGGACAGCGGGCGGACAGGCTTTCGACCGGGGTAAATTCCGCCGCCGGTCTATTCGGAGGTCGCCGGCAGGGTCTCCCGGATAAACAGGGCCGCCACCAAGGCGATAAGGGCCAGGCCCACATACAGCATGAAGGCCCGCGAATAGGCCGCAGCCGTATAGCCGGCGGCGGCTTTTTCCTGGAATTCGAGGATGGCTCCCAAAACCGGCGGTGCCACCGCGCCCCCCAGAAATGGGAAGAGATTCACCAGTCCCACCGAAGTGCCGGCGATTTCGATCGGGAAAAGCTCTTTGGCCGACGCGAAGGCCACCACGACGACGGCGCTGCTGAACATCCCCATCAGAAAGCAGAGCAGGTAGAGGAACGGGCGGCTCATGCTGGCGGTGAAAAAGGCCAGGGGAAGGGACAAGACCAGCGTCATGACCGAAGCGAGCACGATGACTTTCTTGCGCGAGTGCCAGACGGCATCCGATATCCAGCTCAACAGGGGACTGCCCACGATCATGGCCAATGCCAGCATGCTCAGCACATTGCCGGCTTCAGCCTTGCTGAGACCATAGACCTGGATCAGGTAGGGCCCGCCCCATAACCCGCCGAAGCTGAAAAAAATGCTGCAGGTGCAGAAAAACCAGATGGCCAGGACCCAGAAAGACCCCGTGGCAAACACCATGTGCATGCCGCGCATCAGCCCGATGGTCCGGGCTTTCCCAGGCTTGCCGGATGCTTCCGGGTTGACGGACGGCAGCCCCATTTCTTCCGGCGTGTTGCGCACCATGAGCCAGATGGCCAGCGCCGCCACCATGGTGACCGCCCCGATGGCCACGAAGCTTCCCCGCCACCCGATCAGATCGCTCAGCCAGGCCAGCGGCCGCGACGCCGTGTACGCTCCCAGTCCTCCCACGGCCATAAGGATACCGGTCATGCGGGCAAAAACGGCCGCCGGAAACCAGTTGGTGATGACCTTCATGGTGGGGACGAAAAGCATGGCCACCCCCAGACCCACCAGCGCCCGGGCCAGGATCGCGAGTCCCGGCGCAGCCACCATGCCCAGAAAAACGGAGGCCATACCGGCCAGGGTGAAAAAGACGGTAATCGTTTTGCGCGGCCCCCAGGAATCCGAAAGCAGGCCCGAAGGGAGTTGCATCAGGGCGTAGGGATAAAAGTAGGCCGCCGCCAGAAACCCCAGCAGGGCACCGCTGGTCTGGAGGTCGGCCTGCATGTCCAGGGCCACCACCGCCGGGCAAAGTCGGTGGAAATAGACCAGCAAATAACCGAAGGCCAGAAGCGAAAAAACGACCCAGCGATAGCCGCTCAGCCGTTCAGGCTTGGGGGGGGCCGCGTTGGAGGCATCCGCAGAATTGACCATATCGTGGGGTCGACCGCCTGATAAGCACGCCGCGTTCGAGGAGATGTCGAAACACCGGGCGCCCGGTTCACTTCATCGCCGGCCGCAGGTGGGGCCGCAATCACGGATTACCTCAAACCCGGCGAACAGGCAACCGCCGATCGCATCGGCTCAGGGGACGATTATGGGGCAGGGAATGGGGGGAAACCAGACGCAACGTTCAGGTGGCCGATGGAAGATGCCACCACAGGGGCAGCGAAACGGCCCAGGCGGTCATCCACCTTCCATCGGCGTAAACAGGACGACCGCATCGCCGTCCTGGAGCGGGGTCTCCCGGGCCACGCGCCGGCCGTTGACGGCGGCGATGAGATCGGTCGCGACCGGGACCCCCAGCCGGTCGAGCAGGTTCGCCACCCGGGCCCCGGCATCCAGTTCGATGGCGAAGTCTTTGCGGCCCTCCGGCGCATAGCGCCGCAGGCCCGTGAAGCACTTGACCCGGACGATCAACGCCCCTCCTCCTCGAGCCCGAGCGCGGCCAGGCGCTCGGCCGTGGGGATTCCTTCTTCGGACCAATTCTGCTCCCGATAGTATTCGTCCAGCATTTCCTCCAGGTGGCAGACCATTCCTTTGGCGGGGCCGTCCGGCAGCGGCTCGGCGGTGAGCCTTGCGGGCAGGGTGTCGTCGCGGCGGGAGAATCCCGCCCGGATCAGGAACTGGCGCTCGGCTGTGATGATCCGCTCCCCGGCACGGATCAGCTCCTCCAGGGTATAGTCCGCGCCGGTGGCCGCGTTGAGGTATTCCCGAATGCCGGTGGGCGGAACGTCAAGACTTTTACCCGCCAGGTTGCGCACGGCGAAGAAAATACACAGGCCGGCCGAGTCAATCACGGCCGAGAGATCCTGGAAGGATTTGGTGATCTTGGCTTTGCCCCGCCATTCTAAAGGATCGACGGGTTCCGGAATACCGAAGAGTTCGAAATAGGCCGGGTCACCGCGCATGTGGGAGCCGCCGATGGGCGAGGTGGCGTAGGCCAGCCCCATGGCCTGGGCCCCCCGGGGCTCATACCCGGGGAACTCCTGTTTTTTGGCCACCATGGCGAGCTCGGGGTGTCCGAGGCTTGCCGCCAGGCGGTAGCTGCCCTCGGCCAGGCGGTCGCCAAAGCCCTCGCGGGCGGCGGTCATGCGGGTCAGTTCCACCAGGGCCTCGCCGTCACCCCAGGCAAGCGGGCGTCCGACGGTCTCCTCTTGGAGGAAGCCCTTGTCGACCAGTTCCATGGCGCAGGCAATCGTGGCCCCCATGGTAATCGTATCCAGCCCCTGTTCGTTGCAGATGTAGTTGGCCTTGATGACAGCCGCCAGGTTGTCCACCATGCAGTTGCTGCCCATGGCGTAGATGGTCTCGTACTCGGGGCCCTCCCCTTCCCCGCCGAACACGGGATCTTCCACGCGCGTGATGCGTCCGCAGCCGATGGGGCAGGCGTAACAGGCCTTGTTGCGCACGAGATACTTGGCGCTCAGGGTTTCGCCGTGAATCTGCTCCCAGCCGGAAAAGGTGCCCTGCTGCCAGTTTTTGGTGGGCAGCACCCCAAGATGCTGGGTGGTGATGACGACACCGGCCGTGCCGTTGATGGTGAGCCCCAGAGGGGTTTCCCTGGCGGCCGCCTTGAAGCGGGCGATGGTCTCCTGGTTGAAGGCTTTGAAACGTTCCGGATCGGCCAGCGCAACCTTGCCGGTGCCGCGCACGACCACGGCCTTGAGGTTCTTGCTGCCCATGACGGCTCCCACCCCGGAGCGCCCCGCAGCGCGATCCTTGTCGTTCATCACCGCCGCGAAACGCACCAGGCGCTCGCCGGCCGGCCCGATACAGGCCACCCGGGCTTTGGCATCGGTCTCGGATCTCAGCATGTCGGTGGTGGCATGGGTCGTCTTTCCCCAGAGATGGTTCGCGTCGCGAAGTTCGGCGCTTCCATCCTCGATCCACAAATAGACGGGCTGCTCCGCTTTGCCCGTGAAGATGAGGGCATCGAAGCCGGCCTGCTTGAGCTCGGTGGGAAAGCGGCCCCCCGCATTGGAGCAGGTGATCGCGCCGGTCAGCGGCGATTTCGTCATGATCATGTAGCGCGCCCCGGTGGGGGCGCCGGTGCCGGTGAGCGGTCCGGTCGCCATGACCATGACGTTCTCCGCCGACAACGGATCGCAGCCGGGATCGGCTTCCCGGCGCAGAATGTGAATCCCGAAACCGCGGCCTCCGATGAAGTCTTTGGCCGCTTTGGGTTCGAGCGGTTCCTCGCGCAATCTACCGCGGGTGAGATCGACCCGCAGAATTTTACCCATCCAGCCATGCATGCCGCACCTCCTTGATCGAATTCCCCATGACCAACCGTTCAGCTCATTTATCAGTCGATGGTACGAACTTAGGTTGCATCATTCGTGGGGGCAAGCCTTTTTTACTTCCTTGGGTCAACTTGTGCTCGCACCCCTCCCCAAGCGCCGGGCCCCCATGGGAACGGCCGCCGGGCCGCTTGCTACAGGAGCACCGCTTCCAGACGAGTAAGGAGAAAGTCAATTTCATCGTCGCTGATGTTCAGGGGGGGCGAAATGCGGATGGTGTGGCCGCGACTGGCGTTGATGATCAAGCCCTGATCCACCAGGCGGCGGCAGAAGTCCATGGCCTGCCCGCCGTGCACCTCGACACCGATGAAAAGACCCCGGCCGCGCACCTCTTTGACATGCGGGGATCGCGCGGCGATCTGTTCGATGGCGCGGCGCAGTTTCCCTCCCTGACGCTCGGCCGAAAGCGCCAGTTCTTCGTCCTCGAAAACATCGAGCGCGGCCGCCCCGGCCACGCAGGCCAGAGGATAGCCCCCGAAGGTCGAGCCGTCCGATCCCTTCTGAAACGCCAGGTCCATCAGATCGGCGTGGGTCACGAAAGCCGACAGCGGCACGAGACCGCCGGAAAGCGCCTTGCCCAGTACGAGCCCGTCGGGCACGACCCCATCGTGCTCGAAGCAGAATTTAAGACCGCTGCGGCCAAGCCCCACCTGAATTTCATCGAAGAGCAGCAGCAGATCGTGGCGGTCGGCGATCTCCCGCAACCCCTGCAGGAAACCGGGCGGCGGAATCCGCATGCCCCCTTCCCCCTGCATGGGTTCCACCAGAATGCCGCAGCAGTCCGATGATACCGCGGCTTCGACAGCCTCGAGGTCGCCGTAGGTTACCGGGACGAAACCGGGCGTCAGCGGACCGAAACCCTGACGGTAACGCGCTACCGTGGCAAAAGACACCTCGGTGATCATGCGGCCGTGAAAATTGTTCTTGAAAACAATGATCTCCTGGCTTCCGTCCGCAATCCCCTTGGCTTTCCAGCCGTAAAAGCGGGCCATCTTGATGGCCGTTTCCACGGATTCGACCCCACCGTTCTTGGGCAGGACCTTGTTGCCGCCCGTACCGAATCGCGGTGCCAGAGGGGGGACGAAATTGGCCAGCCGGTCCAGAAAAATGCCCAGCGGGTCGGTGTAGACGACATTGGAGATGACGGAGGCGTAATGACCCAGCAGCGCCTTGCTCATGGCATTGACGATCCGGGGATGATGATGCCCTGGATTGGCGGCCGAATAGGCGGCCAGGCAGTCGAGATAGCGCCGGCCGGCGATATCGGTAATCCAGCTGCCGCTGGCCTGGCGCACCACGACGTTCAGACGGTCGTAGTGATGGGCGCCGCACCGATCTTCCATGGCGCGGATCGACGCGTCATCCAGATGGGAATACCCCAGGACCGGTGTCTGTTCCAGAGGGTTGAATCCGCTGAACATGGCCGCCTCCCGATATATGTTGCTATCTATGTAGCAACATATATCGAATTTTGGCGACTGTCAATCGCCGCGACCGGCGAAATGTTGCGCGAACGCCTGCGCCCGCAGCGTATCCGCTGCGCGGTTGACCTTTCCCCGGGGATGTGGATAAGACCAGCAAGGTCTACCGGTCCCGCACCCCGCCGGAATCGTTTCGCGCGGGCGAATGGATTGGGCGACCAATCACCCGAGCACCAGGGAGGAGAGCCCTTTGGAAATTGCCAGCCTGCTCAGGGATTTTGCCTTCAGCAAATACGAATCGGCCTGCTACCTCGCGTTGGTGGCCCGGCATCCTTCCAACGGCTCTCAGTTGAGCAAACGTTCCGGAATTGCCCGCTCGCGGATTTACGACGTCCTGCGCGGCCTGCTCAGAAAGGGGATCGTGTTCGAAATCGAAAAGGGCACCTATGTGCCCCTGCCGTTCGCGGAATTGAAGCAGCGTTTCCGCCGCCAGTTTGAATCGAACCTGGAACTGCTCGAAAAACAGCTTGCAGACATCACCCAGGAAGTCGAATACGAGTATTTGATCACCCTCAGAGGCCGGGAGACCGCCCTGGCCAAGGCCGCGGAAATCATCGCCGCGGCCAGGCGCGAACTCTACCTGCGTCTCTTCCCGTCCACCTGGCAGCATCTGGGGGGCGCCATCCGCGCAGCCGCCGATCGTGGGGTCGGGGTGCGACTGATCGCCATGGGACGGCTTCCGCACACCTTCGACATCCAGGTGGATCACCCCGAGGTGGCCGGGCTCTACAACAAGCTCGGCGGGGAAACCCTCGACATCATCTCCGACCGGGCCGAAGCCCTCGTGGGCATGTTCGAAGCCGAGCGCCCGGATCGCTCGACGGTGATCTGGACACGCAACCGCTGGTTCGTGACCGCCAATCGCGACAGCCTGCGCCATGATTTCTACCACTACTTTCTGGACAAGCTGCATGAGCAGGGCCAGGCGTTAAGCGATCATGACCGGACGATTTACGAACGCATCAAAAGCGACGACTGACCGAAATCCCCTTCCCCAAACAGCCGCCGATGGTATGGGCATCGCTGGCACCGCCGGCTCGTGTTTAAAGCAGCGAGTAGATATGGCCGTGCATCACCTCGGCTCTTCCCCGGTCGCCGAACACACCGACCCGGATGCCGACCTCGGTGGTATTGGGGCCCTTACGCTCCACATTGATCTGGAAGCTGCGGTTGTCGGCCATCTTACCGTCGATCACACCCGTGAAGCCGTCCCTGCGCTGCGATTCGACGGTCAGATCGAATTCTTGCATGGTGTCGAGCGTGGCTTGCCAGACCTTGTCCATGGGCGCATCGTAGGTCCTTTGGAGATTGCCCTTCACGTAGGCATAGGTGCCCACGCCGATCCCCGTGGCCGCCGCTCCGGCAATGAACATCCGGCGGGAGCAACCGCTCGTGAGAATGAGAATGCATCCTGCGACGACGACCAGTTTTATTACTTTGGCAAACATGGGCGTTTCCTTTCTGACAACGTTCGATGGGCTGTTTCAATTGATGGGAATCTCTGCGGGGCAAGCCTTGTAACCGGTGCGATCTGCGGCTGAACGGCCAGCGGCATCGCCATGGGACAAGGAGGTACCAAAGCCCTCCACGTTTATCAATAGCGTCCGGCAAATGGTTTGATCCCGGCATCGGAATCGGCGTCTGGTCATGCACGTGAAAGGGGCATTCACGGGTCGATGCGAGGCCGTCGGCGATGGGATCGTCACGGTCGGCCGCTTGGGCGTCCGGAGGCATCAGGGGGCCACCACTCCGCGAAAGGCCTCCAGGGGCAGGCTGAGTTCGGCGTTGTCCCTCAGCGCACGACGCGTATCGGGCCGGGCTCCGTAGAGGTAGCGCACTTCGGCCGGCGCTGTCAGGGGGCGCTCCAGAACAATCCGGATCGTGCGCGCATCGTGACGCGCAACCTTGCGGATGGGGACGGCACCCAGGTCGTCGACGACGTCCCAGCCGGTGATGCCCGCCGAGGGTCTGATATCGTCGCCGCCCTCATGCAACAGGGCCGCCTCGAGAATCGTGGCGTCCACCACATGAATGGCGGCCACCCGCGGGCCGCGATAAAATCCCTCCAGCCCCAGGACGTAGAGAACGGTCTGGGCCACGCGGCGTCCCATGGTGGTATAGGCCTCCGGCGCCAGATGCTGTTTGCCCTCATTTTTCAGGTCCAGGGTCGTAGCAGCCAGATAGCACTCCGCTACTTTCGCGGTCACCGCTCGTTGGGCTTCGCGCAGCGCCTGATGCGGCTCGTCGCGCCCGCCCGGCCGCCTGGCCATACCCACCACCAGAAACGGCAGTTCAGGGCGGCTCGATGCGTTGGCGATGTCCTGCCGCACCTGGCGCTCGACAAAACGGGTCAGGCTGGCCTCGTATTCATCCCCTGAAACCGTGCCGCGAGCGGCATCGGCCGCCCCCTGAAGCCAGACGACGAATTCCAGCCGTCCGCCCGTGCCCGCCACGTGGGTCGCAAAACGCCGGTAGATCGAATTCGAACGGGTATCCTCCCAGAAACCCGTCCCCCAATCGGCCTTGCGGAGCAGACCGGACCCGTTGACGGCAAATTCGAGCAGGCCGACCGGAATGCCCGTGCGCGCGATGAGGCGGTTGCCGAAGGCGATGGCCCCGTTGCCCGTCGTTCCGAGCGGCCTCCAGCCGTCGCCGCTGTAAACTCTGAGCAGAGGGTCGGCCTCGAGGTCGTTCCCGGTATGGAACCACTCTTTCATGTTGGACTGTCCGATGCAGGCGATCAGCATGCCAACGCCCCATCGGTGCCGTCCACGGACGCTCAAATCCGGCCGGTCCCGTGGCCGCACCTCCAGAACATACCAGCCACCCTGGGGCACCTGCGGCAGCACCCCCAGATAGATGCCGTTGCGCGGGTCGGTATCGACGACCGTCCAGGGCACCACCTCCAAACCTCGTTCGCGGTGGATGACGCGCGCTTCGATGGCGGCGAACACCCCCCGGTAGCTGCCGGATACGATAATGTCGGCCGCCCGCCCCTGGCGCTGGAAAATGCGGCCCTTGGCAAATTCGTTGAGCGTTATGGCGGGCGATGCCGCCGCCCCTGCGGCGGGAGGCGGTGGAGGTTCAATCGCGGCATCGGAACCGGCGGGCGCTGCGGGCAGACCGTCGGCCGGCCCGTCCGGCGACTGCGGCGTCTTTGGCTTGCCGCCCGGCGCCGCCGCAGCGACGACCGCCGGAGGAGGCTTCCGGGACTCGACCGCAGGCGGGTCTGCGTCCGCTTCCGCCCCCGGGTCGGCCGCGTCACCTGTTTTGCCCGCCTTCTCCTTGCCGTCCGCCGGTTGCCCGCTCGAAGCCCCAGCCTGGGAGCGGGACCGCGGACCCGCAGGCGGCGAATCGACGGCCGTTACCTTCTGGATCTCATCCGGCGAAACCTTGTCGTCCGCCTGCACGATAGCCGGCGGAGCAGGCTGAGCCGTCGTGAGCGGAGCCTGGCGGCGCGGGGGGCGGCCGCAGGCGTCCGGGGACCCCGAAACGAAGCCTAAAATCTCGGCGCCATGCAGCCGCAGAAGCCCGGCCGGCCCCCCGGGTTGAAAATGCAGCGTCACGCTGGATTTGACCGGCAGGGGCAGATACATGTCGAAGCGGCCGGCGGGAAGAAATTTCTGCACAGACATAGACGGATTGGTGCGGTATTCGACCGTCATCCGTTCCGGCTGGAGCGAGGCCAGGTCGAGCCGCAACACCCGGAAACAACGCCGATAGGAACCGGGCATGTCGACCAGCGCGAAGGAAGAGCGCGACCCCACCGTCTTGATCTCCAGCCCCCCTGCGGTCGTGTGCAGCGCCGTGTGCGCCATCGCGCGCACCGCGGACAGGTCGACGGCCTGGCGTGTGACCGTGTCGGCCTCGGCGATGAGTTGATCGTAGATCCGGTCGATATCGATGCGCAGACGCCCAATCTCCGCTTCCGTCGTCTGGAACAGGATGCAGTCGTAGCCCCGCCAGTCTTCGGCAACCTGCCGGGACGGAATCGTTTCCGTCGCCACCACATCCACACGCATGGCCATGCGAGCCAAATGCGGGAGCAAGTTGTCGCTGCCGCCGTCGCCGTAGAGCAGCATCCGCCCCAGACCCTCCCGCCCCTCGCCTTCCACGCGGCGAACCGTGTTTTTGACCGGGGGCGCCGCACGGCCCAGAAGCGATGCCTTGAGGTCGTTCGGCCGTCTCTCCAGCGTCATTACCGGGGCCAGGGTGCTGATGCCGAAAAGGCTCAGGTGCAAGGCCTCGGCCGCCACAGCCGCTCCGCGCCCATTCCAGTATCGACCGGTGGGATCGTAAAGCAGATGGGAGCCGAATTTTCCGGCCATGATGGCGGCCTCCAGCGGCACCCAGGCATTAAGCGGATAGGCCGTATCCGCTTCGCGCATACGGTCGAAGGCGCTGCAGCGCCCTGTGGCCGGAAGGGGCACCCAGCCGACGTACTCCGGATAGACCGAGGCCTTGCTCGGCACCACGATAAACCGGAAATCCCGTCCGGTGGCGCTGACCACCTTTTCGACCGCGTGAAGCTCGATCAGCCGGCGTCGCGCATCGCCGGGATCCGCACACCGATCCTGGACATGATTTTCGATGTCCGCACGCCGGAAGAGCCAGCCCCGGCGGCCCACGTGGATATCCTTGTGGTCGCTGCGCCCCCAGAGGCGATAATCGATCCAGTTCTTGATCCGCCGCAGGCGGCCGCCGAATGCGGCCTGCTCATTGATATAGCGGTCCAGCGCCCGGTAGTAGTCCGTCTTGATAAGGGCGCCGTTGTAAGGGCTGGGAAAATCCATCTCCGGAGAAGATGGCGCTCCCCACAGGAGCCAGGCCGGTATCGGTGCCAGCACGGCGATGAGAAAGAAGATGATAAGGGCTTTCTTCAGCATGGCGCTCAAAACCGGAAGTAAATAAAAGGGGCGGCCGGACTGCTCACGATCAGCAGACCGCACAGCGGGAAGACGACCACCACCAGCAGGACGGCGGCAAACGTGGGCCGTGGCCGTGCGCTGGCGATCAAGCCGCGGTAGCCCGAGTATTCCGCCGGCAGGGCGAAGGCGACCGCAGCCAACGCCAGGACGCCCAGGTCCCAGGGATTGAAATTCAGACTCAGCTCGTAGGTCAGCGGCAGATCCGTCCAGATGAACATGGCCCGCAGCAGCAGGGCCGCCTGTTCGAAGTCGGCCGAACGGAAAAGGACCCAGCCGACGGTGACCACCAGCAGGGTGGCGACACGGCGGGTGACGACCCAGCGATGAGCCGGCAAGCGGCGCAGACCGGTGAGACGTTCAATGATCAGGAACAGTCCGTGATAGACGCCCCAGGCCAGGAAGGTCCAGTTGGCCCCGTGCCACAGGCCGCAAAGCACGAAAACCACCGCCATGTTGAAACAGGCTCGCGCCGTTCCCCGTCGGTTGCCGCCCAGGGGGATGTAGAGATAATCCCGAAACCAGCGACTGAGCGAAATGTGCCAGCGCCGCCAGAAGTCGGTGATGCCGACGGCTGAATAGGGCCGGCGAAAATTTTCCGGAAGATCGAATCCGAAAACCCGTCCCAGACCGATGGCCATGTCCGAATAACCCGAAAAATCGAAGTAGATCTGCAGGGTGTAGGTAACGGCCCCCAGCCAGGCCGTTTTGGTGTCCACCGCCCCCGGCGGCAGGGAGAACACGGCATCGGCAAAACGGCCCAGACTTTCAGCCACGATGACTTTTTTGGCCAGCCCCCAGCAGATCCGCGTGAGCCCTTCGAAGAAGCGATCGAGGCTCTCGCGGCGGGTCCGCAGCTGCATCTGGATTTCACGGAACCGGACGATGGGACCGGCGATCAATTGCGGGAACATGGCCACATAGAGGGCGAAGTCCAAAGGGTCGCGCAGCGGGCGGGCCTCCCCCCGAAAGACATCGATGACGTAGCTCAGCTTCTGGAACGTGAAGAATGAAATCCCGATGGGCAGTATGACCTCGGCCCAGGCAAAAGCCGGCAACCCCGAGCGGGCACGCAGCAGGTCGATTTCATGCACCAGAAAGTTGGCGTATTTGAAATAGACCAGCAAGCCGAGATTCAGCGCCAGCGACACCGCGAGCCAGAGGCGCTTGCGCCGCGGGTCGCCGGCGATGAGATGGGCCAGACCGTAATCGGCCAGGGTGGAGGCCATCAGGATGGGCAGAAATTCAGCCGCACCGTATAGATAGTAGACATAGCTGCCCAGAAGGAGGATCAGATTGCGGCCGCGTTTGGTCTCCTGGTCCGGCACACCGTAATAGGCCAGAATGACCGTCGGAAGAAAGATGAACAGAAATACGGTGCTGGCAAAAAGCATGCGCTTAGCGGGCCCTGACGGCAAGGCCGTCGGGCGGATTTTCGATGCCGGCCGGAATTGCAGCGACCATGGGCAAAGGCACGCGGGACCGGCGGTTTTCGCCGCAATGTCGTTTAAAGGCTAAAATCGAGGTCGTCACCTTCCATCAGTCGATTCCGCATGAAGGCCGCCAGGTCATCGGCATCATAGCTCAGCTGCAGGTCGCGGCGAAGGGCCGTCAGGTCGGCATATATGTCGGCGGCATTTTGGTAGCGCTTATCCCGGTCCTTTTCGAGGCAATGCATGACAATGCGGTCCAGGGCCTCCGGAATTTGCTTCATGATGGCTGTCAGCGGTTCGATATCCCGCTGGGGAATCGCCCGAATCGCCTCGATTTCATTGTCGAAGCGAAAGACCCTCAAACCGGTCAGAGTCTCGTGGAACAGCAATCCCAGAGCGAAGATATCCGCCCGGCGGTCCAGAGGCTGTCCCAGGGCCTGTTCCGGCGACATGTAGGCCAACTTGCCTTTGATGATGCCCGCCTGCGTGAGATTGGGTTCGGATTGCGCCTTGGATATGCCAAAATCGCTGATCTTGACCTCACCCTTGCATGAGATCAGCATGTTTTGGGGACTGATGTCGCGGTGGACGATATCGAGCGGTGTGCCGGTATCTTCGTCCACGCGGTTGTGCGAATAGTCCAGTCCCTTGCATATTTCGCTGACGATGTGGACCGCCTGCGCCACCGGGAGCCCGATCTTCATGGCCGCCAGGATGTCGCCCAGGTTCTTTCCGTCGATGTACTCCATGGCAATGAAATAGGCGCTGTCGATCTTGCCGTAGTCGAAAATCTGAACGATGTTGGGATGCTGCAGGAGGGCCGCCAGGCGGGCCTCACGGGTGAACATCTTGACGAATTCCGGGTTTTCCGCCAGATGGGGCCGAATCCGCTTGATAGCCACCTTGCGCCGGAAACCATCCTCGCGCTCGTAATCGGCTTCGAAAAGTTCGGCCATGCCGCCCATGGCGATTTTGGATTTCAAAACATAAGGACCGATGCGGTCCATCCGTTCCATTTCACGCTGGGTCTGGCGCGCTTTCTTCCGTTTGCCCCGATCCAGCCAGAAAAGGGAGCCGATTCCGCCGGCCAGCACCAGTGTGATCAGCGCCCCGTAGGCCCCCCGCATATATCCGATCTGAGCCTTCAGATCGTCTGTATCGAGAACGACCAGGGCCTGGCCGATGGCGACATCGGCAAAGCGTATCGTCTGGAAGAAGCCCACGACATCCTGCTTATCTTCGGACAAGCCGGCGATGGCGCGCACGCCGGCGTCGCTTTCGATTTCGGCGGCCTGCCCCAGGGGCCGGAATGGGCGATTGATCTTGTCGGCATCGGTATGCGCGAGAACGATATTCAAATGATCGACGACGGCGGCGAATACAAGGGATTCCAGCGCGCGGACGTCACGGATCATGGCATTGAGCGAAAGGACGTCCTGATCCAGTACGAATGGCCGGCACTTGGCGGCCAGATTACGGGCAGCATCGAAACCGGAGCGGTAGAAATCATGGCTGGCGCGGGTGGCGGTTGAACGGTAAACCGGATAGCCGCCCAATATAACGGCCAGCGAGATGACGAGGTACAGAAGCACGCCCTTGCGGTTGCGGGCCACGAGGGGCACTTCGGTCACACGGGCGAAAACGCCATTCACGATTTTAGTCGTCATCGCCCTCGCTTTCGCCATCGTGGTTACGGCAATTTCGTTGACCAGCATGCAGGCCTCCCGGGCTTTGCACCGTGTCCTGAAGATGCCCTGGAAGAAATCGATCGAGCCTTGTCGCGAGAGAACGTTTCGGCCACATACGATGACCGATGTATAAACGGCTTAAAAATTAAGAGTAGGGCCGAATGCGACCGACAGCAAGGTCGAATTGGGCCCGGACGTTGTCAATCGCCCCGAGGCAGGCACCGTCGCACCGATTCATGCCTCCCGATAGCGGATCGCGTCCGGGGCGGAATGCCGGCCAAAGCAGAAGCCGCGGGTGTTTGCCTCACGGAACGCAAGCTTCATTCGGGGGACGGCAACATCGCCGTTGCGCCGCAGGCGCGGTTCGCCGGCGATGCACGCTATTTTGAAAGCTTCCTGACAATCTCCAGGCAACGCCGGATGACCTGCTTCTTCAAGCCGGAAAGATCTTTGCGATGGGAAAGGGCCAGCAGGTCGATGCCTTCTCCATCGGCTAGGATATTGAGCCCGGTGGTATCCTTGGAAGTCCCGGCGTTGACCAGCTTTTCAAACTTGGTACGACGGAAGACATCCGGCGAAAATGGTTTGTGGGCACCGCATAGCGGACAGATCACCGTGGTGATGCCGCGCTCTTCGGACGAATCCGCACTGGCAGCCGCCTGGAGTTTGGTCTCCATCCGGTTTAAGCGCTCGGCCCGTGAAACGAGACGCGCCACCGTGAAAAGCAAAACGAACAACAGCACCCCGACGAAGGCCGCAATTTGGAAACCGCTGCGAATGCGGTCGGTGTCCAGGAAGGACAGGGCCATGACCACCTCGCCGATGCGTGTGCCCGAAAAGAAAACATCGGCCGTGAATCGAAAAACCTTCTGGTGGCTTTTGAGCAGCCCCTCAAGATAGGCCACATCGTCCGAGGGGGCCGAGGCTTGCCCGCCCTCGTCGCGCGGGACGAAATTCTCCGCGCCGGTATAGGCGATAATCTGTCCGCCATGGTCGGAAACCGACGCATAAATGGCATCGGTTTCCTTGTGGGCTCTCCTCAGAAGGGCCTGGACGCCGGGGATATCCTTTTCCAGGAGCGGCAGTCGGATCTCGTCGGAGAGTTCCTGGGTCACGGCGATGCCGCGCTGGCGGGTGTCGTCGTTGCGCCGATTGAGCTGAAACGTCATGATCAGGTAGGAGGCCAGCAGAACCAAAAGCCAGATCACGAGACCGGCCACGAAGTGTTGTAACTTCAACCGGGACAAAAACGGTTGGCTGGGGGCCATGTTATCCATTCTCCCGACGGGCCGCCTGCAGGGCGCCCGGTCGTCGGTCAAATAAACTACCACAAGTTATCGGATTTAAACCAAATATTTAGTATGCCCCCTTTTGGATGTCAAGCCCATTCACCGGTGAAAGGCCGTCTACCCGCTCACTGTACGGGCAGGGCCGGCCGTTGACGGTACCGGGCGGGCAGCACTGACGCCCATCACCGGGGCAGCCTGGCGCCAAATGGAATCGCGGCCCGCCGCGCGCAGCACGATTTTTCATTTGGCCCGTCTGCGTATGCGTGTTAAATTGGTGTTTGGTCCCAACCATTGATGATTTGGCCCCAACCCATGATGATATCGATGCGAGCGGAGCAAGCGATGATTTCTGGCCAACCTGAACGCAAGCGATCTCGACGGCCCGATTCCCGCCGGCGACACCCGTTGCGCGTGTTTGTACTGACCGGCGGCCTGATCATATTGGGTGCCTGTGCCGGCCATCAACCGGTGGTGCCGGCTGCCGGCCCTGCCACCGTCTACCGGTCCGAAAACTACGTCGTCTATACATCCGCCATCACGCCATCCGCCGAAGCACTGGCCTCCGAATTCCTTGGCGATTCGGGCAAGTCCTGGATCATCGAGGAAGCCAATCGGCCGGACGGCTTTCAATCCGAGCGGGCCATCGTCATCCCGCTCGCCGTAAGAAACAAGGGCGGCCTGAAGCGCGAAGGTTTCCAGACAGTGCCCGTGCTCACCTACCATCGTTTCGGCGACAACTGCGACTCCCCGCTGTGTATGCCGGCGGATGTTTTCGATCGGCAGATGCGCTACCTTAAGGACAATGGGTTTCACACCGTCACGCCGGAGGAACTGCTCGCGTTTCTGCACTATCGACGGCCCCTGCCCCAAAAATCCGTCTGGATCACCATGGACGACGGCTACCGCTCGACTTACAATGTAGCCTACCCCATCCTGAAAAAATACGGTTTTACCGCCACCATGTTCGTCTACACGGAATTCGTAGGGGCCTCGCGCCTGGCCGTGACCTGGGACCAGCTGCGGGAAATGAAGTCCAAAGGCTTTTCCATCGGCTCGCATACCATCACCCACAGCGACCTCACCAAACCGCATCCCGAGGAATCAGCGGATGCCTTTATCGCCCGTGTCCGCCGGGAGCTGGGACAATCCAAACAAATCATCGACAAGAAGCTGGGGCAGAACACCATCGTCCTGGCTTACCCTTTCGGCTACTACGACCGCCGGGCCGTCAATCTGGCCCGCGAAGCCGGCTATGAACTGGCCGCCTCCGTCCGCCGCGGCGGCAACCCATTCTTCGCCAACCCGCTGGCCTTGAAGCGAGACCAGGTCCTCAAAAGGGACATGGTCACCTTTAAGAAGAGACTGCAAACCTTTTACCCCTTGGCGCTGGAGTAAAGCTATCATGAAACATGGATCGCAAATGATCGTTGGGATCTGCCTGCTGGCGATGTTGACGGCATGTGCAACGGCTCCCTCGTCGCGCAAACTCGGCGCGGACTATATGAGCAAAGCTCAGGCGCTCGAACAAGAGGGCGACCTCGTGGCCGCCTACGAGCACTACCAGCTGACCTTGACCGTGCAGCCTGACAATGAGACCGCCCAGGCCAAAGTGGCGGAACTCGGCCCCCAAATGGAAACCCTGGCCGATGACCACTACCAGACCGGTCTGCAGTTCTACAAAATGGGCCAATACCCGCAAGCCCGGCAGGCTTTCCTGACGGCCCTGCGCTACAACCCGGAGCACGAGGGCGCCAAGAGCAAGCTGGCCGAATTTGACCGCGGCGTGTCCTCGGCCAACAAGTACATTCTGCACACCATCAAATCCGGGGAGACCATCTCGTCGCTGGCGGACAAGTACTACGGCGATTACCGCAAATTTCACATCATCGCCAAATACAACGAAATCGAAGACGCCACCCGGCTCGCAGTGGGGCAGTCGATCAAGGTACCAGTGATCAAGGGCATGCCGATTGTGGCCGGCGCCCACGACATCCGCACCGAAGGCGGCCAACCCGCCAGCCTCACGGGAGAAGACGTGGTGGTGGTCCAGCGCTATGTGCGGCACGTGGTCAAACCGGGCGACAGCCTTTCCAAACTCGCCGGGAAGTACTACGGCGACATCAAACGCTATGACGTGATTGTCGATTTCAACGGGCTGGCCAGCGCGACGGCCATCACTGTCGGCCAGGAATTGAAGATACCGGAAACCGCCGACACCCCCCTGATTGCCGGCGAACCCGTCGAAATCGTTTCGCGGAAAGATGATATGGATGCACCGGTCGACGGAGGGATGACCGCCAATTACCGCGACCTCGGCAAAGAGCTCTTTGCCGACGGTGACTACGACGGCGCCATTACCGAATTCGGCAAGGTGCTGAAAACCGCGCCGGAAGATGCCGAAGCCAGATCCTATATGGCCAGGGCTTATCAAGCCAAGGGCAAGCAGGCTTACCAGAAGGCCGCTTACCATCAGGCCATCGGCGCACTGGAAAAGGCCCTCAAATTCGACGGGGATTGCCAGGACTGCCGCCAAATGATCCAAGACAGCCGTAAAAAATTTGCGGCGGCCGACAAACGCGCTAACGCCCTGGCCCTCTACCGAACCCAGAAATATGACCAGGCCATCGCCAATCTGACCGTTCTGGCCAATGCCAACCCGCAAGACGCCGAAGTCCGCAGCTATCTGGCCAAATCCCACTACCAGTACGGTCTGGAACTCCTCGAGCAGGAAAAGTACCTCCAAGCCCGCGACAATTTCCAGGCCACCCTGAAATACGACCCCAAGTGTGAAAAGTGCGAACAGAACATCGCCAAGTCCGAAACCATGTTCAAGGACCGCCACTATCGCCAGGGGTTGGCGGAATTTCAGCGCGAAAAACTGAACGAGGCCATCCGGCAATGGGAGATGGTCTACAAGCTCGATCCGAATTACCGTGATGTGCAGCGCAACCTGGAGAAAGCACGGACGCTGCTCAAACGTCTGGAAAGCATCAAGCGCAGCCAGCCCGCAGTCAACTGATCCCGTAAGTGATCCGCTTCAAGTTCAGGCGAAATCACCAATAGAACCATAACGAAAGACGGCCCTTGCAGGGCCGTCCTCTTTATTGAAGAGCCGGGGGCGACAGGCGTCTGGAGGGCAGTGGTATGATCTTGGCCGGCCTGCGCCCGACCGCCGCGGGCCGATCGGGGCGGCCGGCATCGGCGGCGATGTTGCGGGCGGGAGACATCCGGCGCTTTATAGCCGAATCATGGGTCTGCATGTAAAGATCGCAAACCTGTTCGAAGAGGGGATCTTCACGTTGAATCCGTCCAAGAATTTCACGGCAGTGGCAGCGGGCGCCTTCGGCATCTCCGTTGAAATACCAAAGCATGCTGGCCTTGACCAGTCGCGCCGCCGGCAAGTTGGGATGATGTCGGACGATCCAATCGGCGACAGGCGAGATCTGCGGCCGGTGGTTATGAGCGCAAGCGTCATGGGGGGCGGCTGCGGGTATCGGCGCCGGCACCAAGCTCTCCATGGGAAACCCCCGAAAGGCATCGGCCACACCCGCGGACGCCTGCAGGCGTTGGTGCCAGCGCGCCTCGGCGTACGGGAGCAGCATGGCCGGGAGCAATAGCATCCAGACCTCGAAAACGACCGCGCAGGTGATAACGACCATCGCGGTCAGCAGAATAATCGGCCGCCATCCGCTGTGTCTCAAGATGGATTTGGCCTTCAGGATCCAGGTGAAACCATCGTTGCGATCGTGCATCCCCCTCCCCCTTTGTTTGGTCACCATTCACCGAGCAAAAACAATGCCGATGCCCGACATAAAAAGGCTTCAATGATTTCAAGGAATTACCATCAAAACCCGGGGGAGAAGCTGTAAAGAATGTTGTCAGTGCACGGAAAACAAGTTGGCGATTCCGGTCGCCCGAGGGCCTGGGGGGATTGGTCCGTCATTGCGGGAGGAACGAAGCGGGGGGCGTCAACCGATGAGACCCACCACGGCCCCGGTCATGCTGGTGGCCAGGGTCCCGGCGACGATGGAACGCAGACCCAGCGAGACGATTTCTCCGCGCCGCTCGGGGGCCATGGTCCCCATCCCGCCGATCATGATTCCCAGGCTGCCCGGATTGGCGAAACCGCACATGGCGTAGGTCATGATAAGCCGGCTGCGGCTGCTGAGGGCACCCTCAGGCATTCGGCTGAGATCGATGTAGGCGATCAGCTCGTTCAGAATGGTTTTCGTTCCCATGAGGCTGCCCGCCGCCGCCGCCTCGCCGGCCGGGACCCCCATCAAAAAAACCACTGGCGCCATCAGCCAACCCAATAGCCGCTGCAGCGAAAGAGGGGCTCCAGCGATGGGGGGGACAAATCCCAGCAGCAGGTTGATCAGGGCGACACAGGCCAGGAGCACCAGCAGCATGGCGACGACATTGATCAGCAGCGTGACCCCCTGGAGGGTGCCCTTGGTCAACGCATCCATTGTGCTGGCGGCCGGATCCGGTGCGGTGAGCACGCCCGACGTCAGCGGCTGCGTTTCCGGCACCAGAATCTTGGCCATCATGATGGCGGCGGGCGCACTGATGATCGAGGCCGTCAGGATATGGCCCATGGCGTCCGGCACGATGCCGGAGAGAATGCTGGCGTAAAGCACCATGACCGTGCCGGCGATGGTCGCCATCCCGCAGGT
>JASJCV010000059.1 GCA_030065275.1 Desulfobacterales bacterium
CCGGTTTTTGAGCCCGGCTTCGGCTGGACCGGTGCGGCGGTGTTTCTGGCGCTCATCGGTGGTACACTTCTCTCGCGCCGGTCGCGATTGCACCGCAAGCGTACCGGTCAATCCCTGGCCTATTACTACCCGTCGATGACCGTCCTGCTGGCAGGAGTGCCAGCGATATTCCTCTTGACCGGAAACCCCATGCATTGGATCATTCCGCAGCTCAAAGGCTTTAACTTCGAAGGGGGTGGCTTCATCCCCACGGCGTTTGCCGCAGCCTTTGTTTCGATGACGATCTATCGATCCGCCTCCATAGGGGAAACCGTGCGTGCCGGTATCGAATCCATTGACCGTGGCCAGATCGAGGCAGCATCGGCGATTGGCTTTCCCCCACTGAAAACCTTGTGGTTCATCGTCATTCCCCAAGCGGCCCGTGCGATCTTGCCACCGCTCATCAATTTATGGCTGACCATCGTCAAGGAGTCTTCATTGGCGGTGGCCATCGGCTTTCCAGAACTGGTATCGGTCTTCATGCAGACATCGCTCAACCAGACCGGTCGCGCCATCGAAATCGTGATGATGGTAATGGGTTTCTACATGTGCGCCAGTCTGGCCATCTCTTTCCTGTTGAACCAGTACAACAAGCGTATCCAGCTGCAGGAGCGCTAGGATGACCGAGACACAACGACCCGCAACGGAATTGAAAAAGTTTGTCCCTCGCCCCAGTCGTCCGCCGGTGGTCGTTACCTACGGCGTTACCGGCTGGCTCAGGAAGCACCTCTTCGGGGGGTTCTGGGACACGATGCTGACCGTTGCCGTGTTCAGCTTGCTTTACGTGTTGCTGAAACCGTTCCTGGACTGGGCCCTTTTCAAGGCCGTCTGGGAGGCGTCGACACGCAGAGAGTGCCTGGATCTAAGTCCGGACGGGGCGTGCTGGGCCGGTGTCATCCGTTGGTTCAATAACCTGATTTATGGTCGATACCCCAATGCGCTTCAATGGCGGGTCAACCTGGGATTCGCCTTCGGTCTCCTATGGCTTGTCCCCCTGGCGTTGAAACCGGTGAAGCACAAAATCATCATCGGCATCATGGCTGTGGTGCTCTATCCGTTTCTGGCAGACTACATCTTTCTTGGGGGAGACCGCAGCACCTTGCACGGCATGTTTGCATGCCTGGCGCTGGGCTACCTGGCGTTGACTTACATCAATATCGCCCTGGTCTACGCCGGCAAGCGCCAACTCTCCCTGTACCTGGAGCCGTTGCTGGAGCGTGTTTCGATGAAGTATGCCGATCTGTTGAGCCAACTGCTATGTCTCATGGCCTTGAGCGTGTTGATTGGCATGGCGCTGCATGACGTACAATTGACCCATGTGCCGATCGATCGCTGGGGCGGCCTATTTCTTACCATCATTATCTCCGGGTTTGCCATTGTTATGGCATT
Organism: Desulfobacterales bacterium; assembly: GCA_030065275.1. Taxonomy (GTDB): domain Bacteria; phylum Desulfobacterota; class Desulfobacteria; order Desulfobacterales; family UBA5852; genus JABZFP01. Next base: position 1,429 of record JASJCV010000059.1, read on the forward strand.
GCCCATCGGCATCCTGTTAGCCCTTGGACGGCGATCGGAAATGCCGGTGATTCGCTGGTTTTCCATCGCCACCATCGAATTGGTGCGCTCGGTGCCAATGATTACCGTGTTGTTCATGTCCGTCACCATGATGCCATTGTTTTTTCCCAACACCATTGATCTGAACAAGCTGGCCCAGGTGATTCTCGCCGTGTGCATATTTGCCGGCGCCTATATGGCAGAGACCGTCAGGGGCGGTCTGCAGTCCATCCCCATCGGCCAGTTTGATGCCGCCAAATCCGTGGGGCTTGGCTATTGGCACACCATGTTTCTGATCATCCTGCCCCAGGCGCTAAAGGCCATGATTCCGAATATTGTCACCTCGTTCATCAGTATGTTCAAAGATACGACCCTGGTATCGATCATCGGCCTGTTTGACATCATGCTGATGGCGCGCAATATCTCCATAGACAAAAACTGGTATGGCCTGCACAGCGAGCCGCTGGTGGCCATCTCGGTGCTTTTTTTCTTCATCTGCTACGGCATGTCGCAGTACAGCCAGTATCTGGAGAAAAAACTGAAGACGGATCGATAAGGATGATTGATAGTCCCGTGCAGAAGAGGCAAGACAAACAGCCATCTAAACGTGTGGCCATCCAGATAGAGGGTCTGAACAAGTGGTTCGATCAGTTTCATGTCCTCAAGGATGTATCCATGGACGTCATGGAAAACGAGATCATCGTCGTTTGCGGTCCCTCGGGGTCAGGGAAGTCGACCTTCATTCGCTGCATCAACCGCCTTGAGACGTACCAGGAGGGAGAGATATCCATCTTCGACCACCGTTTGGGCAACGATAAAAATAGTGCCGTATTAATACGTGAGAACATCGGTATGCTGTTCCAGAGTTTCAACCTGTTTCCTCATTTGACCGTATTGAAGAACTGCACGCTGGGCCCCATCTGGCTCCGGAAAATACCAGAAAAACAGGCCATCGAAAAGTCAATGGCCTTGCTTGAGCGGGTCGGGGTGGCAGACTTGGCGTCGAAGTACCCCGGCCAGATATCCGGCGGGCAACAACAGCGAGTGGCCATTGCCCGCTCTTTGGCCATGGCGCCCCGGATCATGCTCTTTGACGAACCCACATCCGCCCTGGATCCCGAAATGATCAAAGAGGTGCTGGACGTGATGATCGATTTGGCTGAGTCCGGCATGACCATGATGTGTGTCACCCACGAAATGCAGTTTGCCCACCAGGTTGCCGATCGGGTCGTATTTATGTCCGATGGCGAAATCGTGGAAATCGGGCCCCCCGAACAGGTGTTAAAGAATCCCGAATGGGACCGGACCAGTCAGTTCCTGAAGCACATCCTGAGTCATGCTTAGCGCGTAAGCCTACACAGTTGCATGCCCAGACCGGAGATTCTGCTTGTTCATCAATGCAAGCAGCCGCTTGATCTTTTTCTTACGGGCGGGTGTGATATGGCGTTGTGTCATGGGGCACCTCCTTGGTCTAGAGATGTTTAACCCCGAAGGTTCATGAATTGTTTCCACATCTCGAATAAATCAATGGAGTCCCGAAGCTTGCGACCAAAGATTCAAATTGGCCACCGTGGTGACATCGGCACCTGGCTGTTGTAGCGTGAACCGCAACATCGCTTTCACCCTGCGTGTGCTCTCAGAGGTGTCCATCGATTTTGTTATCAGGGGCTCGTTGTAGAAGACAACGGCGTCACCCGGAAGGCCTGGCCAGTGAATGCCTCGGGGCGTGAAATCTCCAGGTTAATTGCCGCTGCGGCGAAATGCCGCAGAAAGGTCAAATCTGCAGGACGCTGTCCAGACAGGCGCGCAGGGACTTCAGTGCGCGGCATTCGGGCAGCGTCAGAAGGCTTTGGCCTTGCATGTCGAAGCGGCGGACCGTTTCCGATTCCGGTATCTGACCGGCGGGCGCGAGGTCGAGGGGCAGGGAGGCAAGAAAGTCATTTTCCTGGGGGCGGAGGCGGTTGATGATGACGCCCTTGACGCGATAGGCAATCGCCGAAGCGGCCACCGTCTGGATGGCCCGGCAGACGTTGATGCCTTTCAGGGACGCGTCCGACACCAGCAGCAAATGGGTGACCGCGGCCATGACCCGGCGGTTGACCTGCTCGATGCCGGCTTCGCCGTCGATGATCACGTAATCGAACTGCTGCGCCAAACGGCCGATAATGTCTTTGAGCAAATGATTGACCCGGCAGTAGCAGCCTTCGCCCTCGGGCCGTCCAATGGCCAGGAAGGCCAGATTGCGTTCTTCCACCAGGGCGGCCGTCACCTCGTAATCCAGACGGTGAAGCATTGCCCCGCGATCAACCGGGTTGCCCGAGCCGAGGTCGCGCACCAGATCGCAGCGGATATTGTCCACGGTTTGAATCACGGGCAGGCCCAGGGCAGTGGAGAGACCGGCGGCCGGATCGGCATCGATGGCCAGAACCCGGGCGGGCTTGCGCGCCATCATGATCCGGGTCAGCATGGCGCTGATCGTGGTCTTGCCGACCCCGCCCTTGCCGCACACGGCGATAACGGTCGGGTCATGGTCTTCGATGCGTTGGCTCGGTTCAGGCATGCTTGTTCTCCCGGGCCCGGCGCATGGCGCGCAGGCCGTCAACTGCATCGCACACCGGCGCAAAGGCGCAACTGCCGCAATCGAGATCCATTTCCACGCTCATTTTGTTCATGGCCGCTATCACCTGGGTGACCCGGTCCGCCAGGGGACGAAAGGCCATCACATCAGCGCGGCTGGAAGTCACCAGGAGAACGTCGGCCCGATCGACGAAATCGATGGCCGTAAAGGCTTCAATCAGGGCCTGGCCCAGGATAGCGAAGTTGAACCCCTCAGCCAAGGCCGCGTGGCTGACGCGGCTCCATTCCCGATTGACCTGGGAGGCCGCGCGCATCATGTAGCCCCTGAGATCGATACCGTAGCGCACGGCTTCCAGCCGGCGATAGCGCGCACTTATATTGTCGGCATCGAACCCCCGGCCCTGGATCATGACCACCTTGGCAAAGGGCAAGCGGCGGCCCCCGGCCGCAGGCAGATCCGGGCCCACCAGGAGCGTCCGTCCGCCCCGATCGACATCGGTGGATTCACTCCAGACGAGAAAGGCCACGGATCCATCGTCCGGATGGCCGAGTTCCACGGCGATATCCTGCCCGATCACCAGGCTGCGCTGGCCGGCGGCGGGCCAGAGGGGGAGGGCATTGCCGTCCAGGCGCCGGAGTTCGCCGCGGCCTTCCCTTACAGCCAGCCAATCCGCGATAGAAGTGAGTTCTTCCTTGAACAAGTCCATGGTTGCAGGCGGTTTTACTTTTCTGCTCCTAACGGAGATTTGCCGGAAACGGCTTCGGCGGCCAGGAGAGCCGCCCCGAGGGCGCCGTTGACCTGGGGATCGAAGCCCGCCAACGCTTTCAATTCACTGCCCAACCCGGCCGCCAGGGCGGCGAAGACGCCGCTGTTCTTGGCCACACCGCCGGTCATGACCACCTCGGCCTCGATACCGATGCCCCGGGCCAGGGCGGCCACGCGGTTGGCCATGGCCCGGTGCAGGGCGTCGACGATGTCCGGCACGGCCCGGCCCTCGTTAACCAGGGAGACCACCTCGGTCTCCGCGAAAATGACGCACTGGTTGGAAATGGTGAGGGTTTCCGCGGCCCCGGCGCCGACCGTTCCCATGTCTTCGAGTTCGACTTCCAGCGCCTGGGCCATGATTTCCAGAAACCGTCCGGTGCCGGAGGCGCATTTGTCGTTATAGGCGTAGCGGACCACCCGGCCGTCCCCGTCCAGGCGGATGGCCTTGGCGTCCTGCCCGCCGATGTCGATCACCGTGCGGGTGGTAGGCGCATGCCACCAGGCGCCCCGGGCATGACAGGCGATTTCCGATGACACGCCGTCGGCAAAGGGAATCTGGTCCTTGCCGTATCCCGTGCCCATGCAATAGGCCAGATCCCCCCGGTCCAGGCTGGCCTGTTCCAGCGCCTGCTGCAGGACCGCCTCGGCGGAATCGGCCGGGCGGGGGCGGACCCGCATCACCGCCTGAGAGAGAACGGCGGCGTCCTGCATGATGACCGCTTTGGCGGTCAGGGAGCCCACGTCGCAGCCGGCTACGCGCATATCAAATCCTCGCCTTGAGGTTGTCTTCCGCCAGCAGGGCCGCGCCGATGGCGCCGGCCAACTGCGGGTCGGCCTTCCGGAATTTGCGGACACGCCGGGTCAGGAGTTTTTCCAATGTCGCCCGGACACCGGCGTTCTTGGCCACACCGCCGGTCATGACGACATCGCGTTCGGGTTTGACGGCGTTGACCAGGATGGCCACCCGGTGGGCCATGGCCGCGTTGACCCCCGCGCCGATATCCTCGACGGGCAGCCCGGCGTTAAGGTGTTTGATCACGTCGGCCTGGGCCCAGACCGTGCAGGTCGAGGCCAGGCGGACGGGCGCCCGGGAGGCGCGGGAGAGATCCCCGAGGGCGGCGATATCGACCCCCAGCACGCTGGCCATGACCTCCAGAAACCGTCCGGTGCCGGAGGCGCACTTGTCGTTGGTCAGAAATTTCTCGACCCGGCCCTGGGCGTCGATGCGCATGGCCTTGCAGTCCTGGCCGCCGATGTCGATGACCGTGCGGGCCGAAGGCAGCAGCCACGCGGCGCCCCGGCCGTGGCAGGCGACTTCGGAGCGGGTGTCGTCCACGAAAGGGATGCGCTCGCGTCCGTAGCCGGTGCCGATGCAGAGGACGACCTCGCCGCGCGCCACGCCGGCATCGTTCAATGTCTGCTGCAAGGCCTGGTCGGCCGCTGCCTGGGGGTTGACGCGCGATTTGATCACGCGGGCAGCGAGAAGGCGCCGTCGACGCATGAGGACGACCTTGGTGGTCAGGGAACCCACGTCGCATCCGGCGGTCAGTGTCACAGCAACCCCCTTACCGCGAAGAATTCCTCCAACCGTTCGGCCGTGGCCTCCCAGGACTCCACGCGGTCGTCAAAGGCGTCGTCGTTCATGATGTGGGTCGGATACCCGCTGGCCTCGGTCTCCCGGGCGAAGGGCTTGACCATGCCCCAGGTGTTGCGGCACCCCGGTGTGCCGTTGTAGATCAGGCAATCGGCCCTGAAAACACGGGCCATCGCGAGAGTCTCGTCCAACCACATATTGGGCTGATCGTACGGGCCCCGGATCGAGCGGACCATGGGCGAGCGGGCGTTCATCTGGGCCAGGCTGTCGATCATCGTGTCCCGGTCGGCCAGGTCGAGGGTGTAGGTGGCCTCCGGTAGTGCGCCGGCATAGCCGTGATAGTCCCGGAAGGTTCGCGACAGGATCGACCCCATGTGGGCGATGCCCCTTTCGTCCAGCCAGTCCCAGAAGCGCAGGTTGAGGGTGTAGTGGTCGATGTAGCACATAAAGGCCCGCAGCTTTTCCCGGCCGGATCGCAGGCCGGATTTCCCGGCCGCAGCCCTGGCCCGGGTGCGGGCGTGCATCGCTTCCAGCAATTCGGTGTATGCGGGCATGCCCGAGAACAGAAAGCGCCCGGCATAGATGAAGAGGTTGTAGATGGGGGGCAGGGGGGTGGGAACCAGGGTGTGCATATCCTCCAGATCGGCCAGCAGCCCATCCTGCTTTTCCGCCTCGGCCAGGATTTCCCGCAGGCGCTCCTCTTCCAGGGTGCGGCCGGATTGTTCTTCCACGAAAGCGATCAGGGCCTTGTAGTCCTCCCGGTGGTAGGTCTGGCTGCGGTCTTCCCCGATGACCTGGGGGTAGTTCAAGTGGTAGAAGGGGATGCCCAGGTATTCCGCGGCAAACGCAAAGGCGTTGGCGTTGGTATCACACACGCCCGGTGAATCGCAGACCACGAAGTCGATCGGTTCCGCCAGCCCTGCCAGGTAGGCCCCCAGGGCACCGCGCTGGGACGAGCAGGAGGTTTCCGTAAACCCGACCTCGCAGCCGTAGTCCAGGTAGTCGTACATGCCCCGTTTCCACGTAAGCCCTCCCAGGGCGGACATGATCTCCAGGGTAATGGGCACCACATCCAGAGCGTATAACAGCCCGGGCAGGAAACAGAAGGTCGTGGCCGCCCGTTTTTTGCCGTCCCGGTGGGCGTCGAGAATATTACGCAGATAGCGGCTGAGGAGCTTGATGAACAGGATGCCGGGCTCCCCCTCGCGCAGCAGGGGGTCGAGCACGCCCCGGAAATAGGGGATATAGCGGTAGAGATGGCGCAGCTCGCCCGGCGTGCCGTCGGCCGCCCGGGAGCCGTGCTCCAGGGCCGCCCACAGCATCCAGTCGAAGGGGTAGGCTCTCACTTCCGGTCGCATTTACGCCTCCTGGATGGTTGCGTAAAATGCCCGCTAGCGGCGTTATACGCATTCTTCGTCACTGCGGCGTACGGAAAGTACGCCTCGTTCCTCATCATGCGAAAGCCTTGCTCTCGAACATTTTACGCAACCAGCCCGAATGTCTTGTTTGCACATTCCTTGTAATCAGTAGCGTTCAAGCCAAGGATTCGTCTGCACTTTCCCAGCAGCCGCTTTCATCTGCCGGAGAGACGTCCGATGGCAACTGAGGTAAAGGCTCTGAGTGAGTCTCCTCCCGCAGAGTGGGAGATATCAGGCAGCCCCTCGAAGGGGGCTTGAAAACAGTTATTGGACTTTGGTTTTCGAATTTCCCTTTGTCCCGCGCCGAGCATGGAAGTAGCGAACGGATCAGGCCCGCGGGCTTGTCTGAGCGCAGCGAGTTCCCGCGTGACCCGTTCGGTGCTTTGACGCGCAGGAGCAAGCGGGACACGGGCGTCTTCTTTTGGTTCGTTTTCTTCCACGTGGAAGAAAATGAACAATTCCATATAACCAAACTTCGGATCGGTCGAACCTCTCCGGGTCCTCCACCAGAGGTGAAGGGTTGAGACCAGAACTCAGGACAATATACAGTTGTCATTCGATCTGCTCCAGGAAGGCGTCCAGCCGCATGCGGATGCGGCCTTTTTCCACCAGGGGACCGTATTCGCGCTCGATTTGGAGGCAGGGGATCCCCCGGGCTTCGAGGTCGCGCTCGAAGAGGCTGTTCTCCGATCCATGCAGGTCGCAAAAACGGATGTTCTGCAAAACGACGGCGTCGATCCGCGCGTTGGCCACGGTCTCCAGGACGGCGGCCAGGCGCTGTCGGTACTGGCCGAACATCCGGGGGCAGATCGAACGCTCCAGATAGCCCCGGGCCAGGGCCGCGACCGGGTCGCCGTCCGTATCGATATCATGGCCGGCAAAGCGGACACCGAAACACAGGTTTTCGGCCGCCACCACCACCCGGCCATCGGCTTCGATCATCTGAATGAGGTCCATGTCGTCGCTGATGCTACCCAGGACCATCAACCGTTTGCGTTTGTCGGGCGGACGCTCGCCCTGGCGGGCTTCGACCTCATCCAGCCAATGGGCAAGCGCTTCGGTGTAGTCCTCGCGCGGCATGACCGTTCCGGCTACGGTGGCGGCAAAAGCCTCGGTGCCGGAGATGTCGTTGTCGTCGGCGGCGCGCAGGATCTCCATGCGCGCCAGCAGGCGCCGCCCGCGATTGAACAGGGCGATGGCATCCCGAAGTCCGGCAGTTGTGATCGGCGTGCCGAAATGGGTTGCCACGGCGTCGATCAGGCGGCGGATCTCCTCTTCGAACCAGGCCAGTCCGTGGGGCTCGGTCTTGTGGGGCACGTCGAAGTAGTAGAAGAAATCCGGCACGATGCCCGGATGGTCGTCACCGGCCTTGCGCCAGCACTCGTCCAGCCGGCGCATGCTGTCACATCCCGGCGTGATGACGGCGCCGTGCAGAAAGTCGAAGCGTCCCTCGCCGGCCAGCTGCAGGAGACATTTGGGAAACGAACAGATATAAGGCCCGAAAAAGGCGTCGCCGATCTGGAGGCTCGTGGTGCCGATGCCCCGCAGGCGCACCGGCAGGATGCCGGCCGCCTGGAAGATTTCTCCCGGCACGTAGGAGCAGGTATAGCCGACCACCTTGCGGCCCGCCTTCTTCCAGGCCTCGATCGACGGGTTGGCGACGGTGGCGGCCGCCTCCTGGAAGATGTTCGTCATGGGGTCACCTCCGGCCCGATCAGCAGTGCGCGCAGACGCTCCCGGGCGGCGGCCATCTCGTCTTCAAACGGGTCGTCCGCGGGTTCCAGGGCATCGCACAGGAGCGCCACCGCACCCGGCAGCAGGCCGCGCAGGACCGGGCGCAGGGCCGGGCCGGCTGTCTCGAGGACCACGCCGGCTGCGGTTTCGATCGCGTCGGCATCCAGGGCGTCGCCCAACTGACCGGCCAGTGCCGGGATCAGTTCCGGCTTCAGGTCGGTGACGCGATTGACGAGTACGGCCGCAAGGTTGAAGATATCGCCCAGCTCTTGGAGGTCGAGATCGGACAAGCCCTCGTCCAGGGCCGCACCCACCGTCTCGTCGGGCAGATCGTCCAGGGCTTCGAGACGGCGGCGCCCGGAGCGCCAGGCAGGGTTCCGGCGGGCGGCCAAGGTCTGCAGACCGGCCGCGGCCAGGGTTGGGTGTTCGGCCAGCGCCGCCTGCAGACTTTCTGTCAGGGCGGCGCGCTCGGCCGCCAGCGCCACCCGGGCCTGCCGGAAGGTCGCGGCGTCGATCCCGGCCAGGGCGGCGCCGATCAGCGGCTGAGCGTCCTCCTGCAGCCGGGGGCGGCCGGGATCGCCGATCAGGGCGCTGCCGGTGTGGATTTTTCGGATCAATTCGTTGAGTTCGTTCAGGACGGCACCCAGGGTTTCGCCATCGATGGACCGAACCAGGGAAAGGGTGATGTCGGCAACCAGGTCCGGTGAGGCCTGATTGAAACGGCGCAGGGTCTCGTTGAGGGAAATGGCGGCCAGGTTGAACAGGTCCGGCAGAAAGGAGAGGGCGATGACCAGCTTGGCCGGGTAGCGCCAGAGGATGGTGTTGATTGCGGCCGCCAGCGCCTGGACTTCGGAACCCATGCTGTCGGCCGCGTCGCGCAGGGCGCCGAAATCGGTATTTTCCACCCAGCTGTGGACGGCCGGAGCGATGGCCTCGGCCAGGGCCGTAGGGTGTTCCGTGTGAACGGCTTGCAGGTGGCACGCCAGGCGAGTCAAAAGTTGGCCGGACCGGCCGGTGCCAAAGGCTTCGGCCAGGGCGGACAGGCGTTTTTGTTTTTCTTCCGGCCCCAGGCTTGCCGCGGCGTCCGCGGCGGCCAGAAGGCCTGCGAACAGATTGTCCATGATTTCGGGAAGAAGATCCACCAGTCCGGGGTGTCCGTCGCGCTCATCCGGGAGGGGCTTTTTGAAACTGGTCGCCAGATGGCGGGCCACGGGCCGGGAGAGTTTCTGCTTCAGGGGGCTGCCCCCGGCCCAGAGGTTGAGCATCTCGGGAATCAGCAGGCTCAGGGCTTCGCGCGCTTCGCGGGTCTGCATGCAGGCCTGCAGCGCGCCCATGAGCGGGCTTGCGGTGGCATTGCTTTGGCTTCGCGGTTTGTTGGCGGAGACAGGTGGTGGCCTCATGAGGATCCCCTGTGGCCGGGTCACGCGGGCCGTTCAGGCGGCTCGCTGTGCAGGCCCTTCGCTGTTGAGATGTCGGGCCAGGCGCTTCCCAAGCGCAATCAGCGTAAAGGTCGGCGGCAGCCCCCAGGCGTCCGGCACGACCGAGCAGTCGCAAACGTACAGGTTTTCCCAGCGTGTCTGCAGATTGCTGTCCACGATGTCGCCGATCTTGGCCGTACCGCCGGGATGGGCGGCCAGGTACCAGCTGCGGTGAATATTCCGGGCCCCGGCGTGGGCCAGGATTTCGCGGGCCTGGGCATAGCCCTTGTATATCTTGACCTTGTCCTCCTCGGTCAGCCGTTTGCGGATGCCGCCCCGATCGGTGAGGCGGCCGCCGAGGCGGTCCTTGATTTTGACCATGATGGCGAGGGTCTGCGCGTGTCGGTGCACCTGGTCCAGGCGGCCCACTTCGGCGTTCAGGACCGCATGCAGCGCCCACGGCACGGTCATGTCCGTGATGACGTAGCCGTCTTCCTCCCGGTGCATGCCGGCGGCCATGGGGATTTCACGGCCCCCCCGGATTCTGTCGAGCGTGCCCATGACCACGATCAGCGGGTCGAAGAAAAAATCATGGCCGGCCTCGGGGATGCCGCTCTTGCGAAGGACCAGTGGCGTGCCGATGCCGCCGGCGGACATCACCACCTTCGGCGCATAGGCCTGGTGGATTTTCCCTTTACGCCGGTAGGCCACCCCGACGGCTTGGCTATTTTCAACCAGGACTTGCTCCACGCGGGCAGCGTTGACCAGGCGAGCCCCCTGCTGCCGGGCCTCGTCGACATACAACCGCCCGCTCCATTTGGCGCCTTCGGGGCATCCATAGTTGCAGCGATGGCAGTTCGGCCGGCACTTGGACTGGTCGATGAACTTGGGCAGTTTCTGCCAGCTGTAGCCCAAATCCTGGGCGCTTCGCATGATGCGCGTAGCCATGGGGCCCATCAATTCGTCTGACAGGGGCGCCAAGGGCAATTCGGACCGGATGGCTTCAATAGCGGGGCGCAGATCGATACCGCAGGCATCGAACATCGCCAGCGGGGGATCGAAGGCCGTGCCGTAGTAGAAAACGGAACTGCCGCCCGTGGTGATGCCCCGCACCATCCCGCAAAGATCGCCGGTGACCAGCAATCCCTTGCCCGGAATGGCCGCAGCCCCGGCATACTGCAGATAGGTGCCCTTGATCGGTCGGGACGCCCCCCATTCGAGCATGAGGACGTCTTTGTTCCGGCGGGCCATTTCCCGGGCGACGGTAGCCCCCCCGGGACCGGTTCCAACCACGATCACGTCGGCATCGCGGGATGATCTCATGGCGCGTCCTCCCGTGGTTTATCGCCGTTGGCGATTTTCAGGGCAAAGATTTTCTCGTTGCGGGCATAGGCTCTGGCCGCCGCCTCCACGCGGGAGGGTTGGCCGGCGGCGAGATACTGGTACATCTCCTGGAAAAAGCGGACATTGTGCTGCAGATCACTGGCCCGCGACGACAGTGAGGCATACTGAATGCGGCGGTTGGCGGGACCGAGATCCCTAAGCAGGGTTTCCAACAGGGGGTTCTGTGCCGCCTGCAGGCCGGACGCCGCAAATGCGAAGATGCCTTCGTAGTAGGCATCGATGTCATGATCGGCCGCCGCGGTCTCGATTTGCCGCAGGGCGGCCTGCATGTCTCCCCGGTCCTCCGCAGTTGCATTTTCGGCCGCCCTGCGGGCCACGAGGCTGTAGAGTGCTTCAAAAATGTCATAGTACCATTCGATGTGGGCGGCGGATATCGGTGTGACCCGGGCGCCTTTCCTGGGAGTTAGCGCCACGAGCTTCTGTTTTTCCAGAATGCGCAGGGCTTCGCGCAGCGGGCTGCGACTAACGCCCATTTCATCGGCCAGCCGGGCTTCGATGACACGCTCCCCCGGTTTCAATTCATTGTGGATGATTTTATCGCTGATTTCACGGGCGAGCTGTTCGGGCAGATTTTCGGAAGGTGTGAAGGCCATGTAGGTATGTCCTGGGAAACTTGTATACTGTCGATTGTCGACAATAATGAAAAGCCTGTTAATCTGTCAAGTCATTTTCACCCCCAAGTCGGGGCCCGTATCATTCAAGCACGGCGAAAAGCTGGGAGGCTGCAGTTATTTGAAGAGGTTGGAAAGCCCGTAAATCGATGGGTTCGAATTCGCAGGTCGCACGTTCGAGTCGTGCCGTGCGCGTCAGTTCGCATCAAGTAAGTCGGAGACTTCTCCTGACTTTCTTTTTTGCGGTTATTGCGCCCGGCAGAAAAACGCTCCGATTCCAATGAAGCTGGTTGGCACGACGGCCTCGCACGATCCGGCCGATCGGGATCGGCATCGACTGCCGGACGGCTCTCGACCCCTCCGCTCCAGGCCGCGGAAGTACCTTTGTGCGGCTACTCGCACGTGGATGGCCATGCTTCAAGATATCTATACGCGGGTATTGGCCGGGGCGGCAACAATCGGCCACCTCCGGTGCCACCGCTAAACAATACTCCTGTCCGGTGTCATCCGCTCGTCTATTGCACTCAAGCGGATGATGCAGACAAACCACCGGCCACGGTACCGACGGTGAAGGGCTCGGTATCGCTCAGGGAATTAGAGTAATGCTTGCATATGGGGCAGAATTTACGGGGTGTGCCCCTGCCGGTCCATAAGAGCTTGACGCGGTGACGGGTTCCACACTTGGGGCAAATGCATTCCGTCGACTTCTCCTTCAGGCAGATGGACTGAATACATTCGATTTTCTCGTCGGCTTCGCAGTTGTCCTTCTTTGCTTTCACAGTTAATCCCCCCGTGCAAGAGTTGGAATTGAGGGGTCGTGAGGTTCAAGAGGCGGTCAGAGTTGCCAGGCAGAATGAGGTTCCGTTCGACTCCAATTTGCAACGGGGAGAAAACGATGCAAGTTAAATGCCAAAATAGGGGTGACCGGATTTGGTTACAATAACAGCAAGATAAAAAAAGGTCGTGTCAAGCTTACGGGCTGACTGACGCAATTTGTCACTCCAAGTGACGGGATGCGTCCGTTGCAGCAGTCAAAAAGGTCGGGTTTCAAGACCCTTCGGCATCCGATGCGGGGCTGAAAACGGCCCTCGGACCGCTTGCCGGGCTTCACCGTTGCGGTTTCCGAGGCGTGGGGCGGCTCGGGCTCGAAAATTCCGGTTGCACGATCGACCTGCGCTGGATGCGCCAGTTTTTTGACGGAAACCCGTCGCGCCCTTGCTCGGTCTTCAGCCCGAACATTTCATGAAATTTTGTTTATTTGTTGCGTCATTCAATCCAATATCAAGGCGTTGGACCTAAAAGCGGCAATGGATACCGTGGCTCAATGTGGACCCGGATGTTGTACTGAAAACCGCTTCTAACCCATATTTGACCCCGCGGGCGCTATCCCGTTCGGGTTTGCATGAGGCCAGCGACGAGATCGTGCAACCGGACGAAGCGGCAGATGATATTCTGGCTGGTTTTTGTGCGCAGGCTGGCACCCAGCGGGCCGGTAGGCGACCGAACCGCTATCGTGGCCGATCCGGTGCCAGCGGCGGGTAAAGTGCGGCATGTCGGTGTTTTTGGATGTCGGTTTTCCGGTCGGTCTTGATCCCGACCCGACAGGCCAAAGGCCTTGATCGCCATTCCGACCCGCCGTCGCCTTGGAGACCAGATCGGAAGAGACGGATCCTACCGTTGCGCCCGGTAATCACCCGGTTGTTTCGTGATTCGCCGTGTTTAACGTTTCGACTTGATCGGGTTGAAGCCATGGGATCGAAAATGGATCCGACCGGTCCGCCTGATCATCGGAATGAGAAAGGGGCGTGCGGAACCACGTTATTTTTGCCTCGCCGGCGATGAGCCTGAAACGCACCAAGGCGCCCACCGGGTGATCGACGTTGCGGGCATTTTTCCGGAGTTGAATCTGCCTCGAAGCGGCATCAATATCCCTCTCTTGGGGGAGCGGTGATGCGCTGAACGGCTGAAGATCATCCGCTTTGGGATGGAACACGCCAGGGCCTCTGCGGGGTCTGAATTCTTCAAAATGTTCGGGTGAAAGCTTGGGGGGCGAGATCCGATGACGACCTTTAAATCTTACATTGGGATCGACTATTCCGGCGCTAAAACCGCCGTATCCCGAAACAGGGGCTTGCAGGTATTCCGGGCGACCCCGGGCGTCGAGCCCCGCAAAGTCAAAAGCCCTGCCGGCGGGAAACGGAACTGGACCCGCAAAGAAATCGCCTATTGGTGCCTCGAGCGGTTGAATCGCGACGCGCCCGTCATCATCGGCATCGACCACGGCTTTTCTTTCCCGCGGAATTACATGGCGCGCCATCGGATTGCCGACTGGGACCAGTTTCTCGATGATTTTCAGGAACACTGGCCCACCGACCAGGATGACAGTGCGGTTGAATTATTCCGCCACGGCAACAAGCGAACTGGCGCACCCACCGAATTGAGATTGACCGAGCGATGGACCTCCTCGGCGCAGAGCGTATTCAAACTTGACGGCGCCGGTACGGTGGGAAAGTCCACCCATGGCGGCATCCCCTGGTTGCGATTCCTGCGGCGCCGTTCGCATCTTCGCAACAGGGTTCACTTCTGGCCCTTCGACGGGTTCGACATCCCCCCGGAACGATCCGTCGTTGCCGAAGTTTTCCCCTCGATTTTCCGCAGGCGCTTTCCGCGGCGCTACGCATCGGCCGATGAGCACGATGCCATGTGTGTGGCCTGGTGGTTAAGAGACATGGACGCTCAAAGGCATTTAGGCGCTTATTTCAACCCGCCGCTGACCGATGACGCCCGTGAGACCGCCAGGCTGGAAGGATGGATACTGGGGATTTTTTGAAGGTGACAATCTTCGTTTGAGACGCTATATACCGACCTGTTGGATCGTTTCCTTAAAACTGCCCAAACTTCGGGGAGCATGCCATGAACAAGCGCGGCGTCGTTATCGTGATGGCAATTATTTTTACTCTGTTCGCAACGGCGATCTGGGCCGACGAATCCAAAGACCACGTCTGTTTTCGGTCTCTGGATGCGGACAAGGACGGCCTGGTAACCTTCGAGGAGTTCGCCGAACACTACGGTGCCGACGAGGCCCGATTCAAGGCGGCGGATGCCGACCGGGACGGACGGTTGACCCATGACGAGTATCATCATCTGCTTGGCCACGGCGCTTAGGCCGTTTCCGAACGTTCAGGTCAATCCCCCGGATTGGAGGGGAGGTGCTTGGCTCGGAATTTACTTACTGCGTGCATGTCGAGTCTTGGCCTCGTTTCAAGCGTCGTCTGGCTCGCCGAATTCCTGGCTTTGAATGATTTGAGCATCAGCATCAAAGATCCCACCTCGCACGCGAGCTTGCCCTGTTATCATCCATAGCCAGTGGATGATTCGAATCCCTTGAAATATTGACGCCTTGGCTCTTTGATCTTAGGTTTTTCGATATCGCTGTCTCGCTTTAAATCCATGCTTGTGAAAACTGATGAATTTTTTTTACCTGCGCCGGCTGGGCCGAATCGCGACGCGCCATGAGAGGAGACTGCAAAATGAACGAGATTAAACACATCCCCCTGCCCCAGGATACGCCTGCCTACAGCTGCGCCGAATGCGGCGCCGTTTCGCTGAATCCTCACAATATCTGCAAGCTCCAGGGGGTGGGCACCAAAGAGGACTGGTGCGGCAGCAAGGGATCGATGCCCCCCAAGTACTGCAAGAATCGGGTCAACGTCGATCGGCACCAGTGCCGGAACTGCGGTCAGACAGCCATCAACGCGCAGTTGCTCTGTGAGCCGGTGCGTCTCGATATTTCCACGGGGTAGGCGCTCTCCGGGCGCCGATTGGGATCCGGCCGGCGGGAAGCGGCACAGACGCAAAGCGCGGTGGATTTTTTAAGGGAAATGCCAATCGGCCGGACCGGCCGCCGCAGCGAGGGAATGGGGGGATGTCGAAGAGACTATAGTCGGAACGCCTGGTTGCAGTGTTCGCAAGAATAGCTATCAGACATTTTTCCGCATTGGCGGCAACCCTCGGTGATGTATTTCTTGAAGCCCTGAGATTTCCCGCATAATCCACATTCCCAATCCGTAAACATATCGACCTGGCTGTCGCAGAGCGGGCAGGGCAGGTGGGGTATGCGGGGGACGGGGCGTCTGCGGAAAACAAAAAACCACAACAAGAGGTAGGAGAGGATCAGCAGGTAGGCCATGATGGCCAGATTGGCGACCATTTGGTTGGTGCCACCGGTCAACAGCGCCACGGGGTAGGTGATATAGGCCATGAACGGGAAGAGGCGTATCAAAAAAAGCATGACGAAAGTGAGGCCCCCGGCCAGGGCCATTTTTTTCATTGAGTATTTGAAATCATCTTCCGCGATCGTTTTTCTGAAATTCGATTGCCTGAGTTCGTCGTTCATATGTCCCTTTTCTCCTGAAACGTATCATCAGCACTAACCGCCAGCTACCCTGCCCATGGCCATCCGATCTTAATGCAAGCGATTTAGACGTCGCCATCCTATCAGATTCGAACACAAACACAATATCGACGATCGATTGATGACGTCCTGCCTGTGCGCCATTCAATCCTTTTTTTCCTAATTATTGGGAAATGCATCACCCAATGGGTTCGGTGCTTTTCGGAATGTTTCGTGGCAAGGTTCGAATAGTGTAGATATTTCGATGGGTTGAGAATTTGGCCGCTGCTCCGCAGATTGGCCCGTTTCTTGATTGCACGTTTTGATTGCACGTTTAAACGAGTGAATGCCCACCCGTAAACCATCTGGTACCGCAAACGGTGTATCGAATACATATTCATGGGCTGAGACGATTCAGGATCTGCGGCCTCGTCGGTTTGGCCGCCGGGTTGATGCTTATCACGGCCTTCGGGCGGCCCGTGGCGGCCGCCGGGGACTGGCTGGTGGCTTCGGCGGATGAGTTGCGGCATCGGCTGCACACGATCATTGCCGAAGACCAGGTGCACTGCGAGGATCCTGGGATCGCGATCGATGCCGCTATGGTTCGCTTTTACCAGGTGCGGGATTTCAAGCCGGCCTGGGTGGATCGCTACGGTCTGCGGCCGGAGGGGGCCATGGTCCTGGCCGCCATCTACCAGGCTGCCGATCAGGGCCTGCGCTACACCGACTACCGCAATCCCTGGCTGGAAGATATTCTAGACGGTACAGTCTCCAGACCAGTGGTGCTCGGGACCGAATTCGAAGGCCAGCAGATCAAACTCGATTTGGTCGTTACCGAGAATGTGCTGCGCTACGCCTGGCACGCGTTGGCGGGTCGCACAGCTCCCGGCATAAGCAATTTCGGCTTACCCATAGCCAAGCCGGCCATTGGCCGTCTGGCCGTCGAACTGGCGGAAGCCCTGACCCACGAAAGCCTGCCGGAGTACCTGGCAAACCTTGGACCGGGGCACGGCGGCTACCGCGCCCTGCGGCAAAGTCTGGCCCGCTACCGAAGCATCCAACGAAGGGGCGGCTGGTCCGCTGTCGATGCGGGGCCCAAGATCGAGGCTGGCGATTGCGGTCTGCGAGTGGAACAGTTGAAGCGGCGCCTGGCTGTCTCCGGTGACTATCGCCGAACGGATGACGACACCGGGCAGTGCTTCGGGGCGAATCTGAAGGCGGCGGTGGCTCGGTTCCAGCATCGACACGGCCTGGTTCCCGACGGGGTTGTGGGCGCGCGCACCCTGGACGCCCTGAATGTTCCGGTGCGTGCGCGTATCCGACAAATTCAGCTGAGTCTGGAGCGCTGGCGAGGCCTACCGGTCACTCTACCGCCACGCCATCTGATGGTCAACATTCCCGCCTTCCGGATGGAAGTGGTCGAGAAGGGGCGGGTGGTCCATACCTTGCGCACGGTCGTGGGGCGCAAAAACCGTCCCACGCCACTTTTGGCCAGCCGAATCACCTATCTCGAGATCAACCCCTACTGGCACGTGCCCCACAAAATCGCCCGCAAGGACCTGCTCCCGAAAATCAAGGCCAATCCGGACTTTCTCAGCCGTGAGGATTTCCGTGTTTTCGACAGCTGGGCGCCGCAGGCGCGCGAGTTGAACCCCGCCTCCATCGATTGGGCGGCCGTAAGCACAAACAATTTTCGCTATCGGCTGCGCCAAGAGCCTGCTGGCCGTAACGCCCTCGGGCGGGTGAAATTCATGTTCCCCAACGAGATGAGCGTCTACATCCACGACACGCCCTCCAAGAGGCTCTTCGAAGAATCCGTCCGATCGTTTTCTTCGGGGTGTGTGCGCGTGGAAGACCCACTGACACTGGCATCCGTACTTCTACAACCGCAGGGTTGGGACCAGGAGCAACTGGCGCAGGCCGTGGCTACCAACCAGCGCCAGGTAGTGGTCTTGGACGAGCCCATGCCCGTTTACCTTGTCTATCTGACGGCCTGGGTGGACGCGGAGGGCCTCAACCATTTTCGTGAAGACATCTATGGTCACGACCGCATGCTTTCCAGCGCTTTGGATCAACATGCAGCTGTGCGCACGGCTTGCCGCACCGTTCCAGGTATACCGCCCTATGCCAAGGAAAGGGCAGCGTATCAGGCGGCAGATGGTGCACGCACCTTTTGACGGGTGATGGGGACACGCGCCGTCGGTGAACCCGCGAAAACCCGGTGCGGCGGTACCGGGCCGAGGGCGGTAATGGGCGTTTTTCAGGCGCGGAGTTTGGCTTTGAGGTCGGCGACGACGCCCGCGGCACCGGCGTGGGTTGCACCGGCGGCATTCACCAGTGCCAGGTTGCGGTTGGCGCTGACGGACCATACGATCTGGCCGGAGTTCAGATCCACCAGCCGAGCGGTGAATACCGATACCCCTCCCCAGTTCAGTTTTGAGCGCCAGTCTCCGAATTCCGCTACCACGCCGAGAACAATGGCGTCGACCCCCAACAGATCTCGGATTGGTCCCCAGTCGCTACGGGCCAGCAAATCCTCCCAAACGACGTTGCTCTGCGCCAGAAGGCTCTGTGTGCGTTTTTTCCCGATGATCTGATACAAGCCGGTGCCCAGCAGATGCTCGGTGAAGATGTCGGCCACGATATCGCCGGCGTTGATCGCGCGCTCGATCTTGCCACGCTCGATCCGCCCCTTCTCCAGCCTTGAAAATTCAAAATCCAACACCGCAATACGCTTGATCGGGCGGGCCTCGCCAGCCACGGATACGTTGTCATGTTTGAAATCAAACGAGTTGCATGCCGCCAGCAGCATACCCGTAAAAATAATCAGAACGATTCTGCACATGGAATTCCTCCGATGGTTGCCCTATCCTTGATGGCATGCACCGCGCCCGCTTTACCGGCGGCTTATCGAAACAGGATGCCGGCACATTGTCAAAACAAGGCGCCCACGGTGCCAAGACCGCCGCGAACCAAATAAAAGGGCCAGGCGCGGGTTCTTTTTGTTCCGGGACCAAGGCGCGTATCGCCCGGGGGTGACTTTTAGCGATAACGTATTATGGTTTGATTAATTTTCCAAAC